>NZ_JBSFFI010000031.1:0-75275 GCF_053596035.1 Streptomyces sp. NPDC001781
ACCCTAAAACAATTTATTAGAGTGTGTATGTGGTTTTAAGCGTTGTGATCTACGTTGCGGGGCGGGGCGGCGGCGGCGGCCCCCCCCCCGCCGGCCCGGCGAACCCGTTCGGGGCGGGTTCGCCGGGCCGGATCGTGAGGGCGGTCAGCCCATGTGCGGGTAGCCGTACTCGGTCGGCGGGACCAGCGTCTCCTTGATGGCGCGGGTCAGGGTCCAGCGCATCAGGTTCTGCGGGGCACCGGCCTTGTCGTCGGTGCCGGAGGCACGGCCGCCGCCGAAGGGCTGCTGGCCGACGACGGCACCGGTGGACTTGTCGTTGATGTAGAAGTTGCCCGCCGCGTAGCGCAGCTTCTCCATCGTGTACGCCGCCGCCGCGCGGTCATTGGCGATGACCGAACCGGTGAGGGCGTAGTCGGACACCGACTCCATCTGGGTCAGCATCTCGTCGTACTTGTCGTCCTCGTAGACGTGCACGGCGAGGATCGGGCCGAAGTACTCGGTGCGGAAGACCTCGTTGTCGGGGTCGCTGCACTCGATGACGGTCGGGCGGACGAAGTAGCCCACCGAGTCGTCGTAGGAGCCGCCCGCGACGATCCGGCAGGTGGCGTCCTCGGCGGCCCGGTCGATGGCGGCCTTGTTCTTGGCGAAGGAACGCTCGTCGATGACCGCGCCGATGAAGTTCGACAGGTCGGTGACGTCACCCATGGTGATGCCGTCGACCTCGGCCGCGAACTCCTCCTTGAAACCGGAGTTCCAGATGGAGGCCGGGATGTAGGCGCGGGAGGTGGCCGAGCACTTCTGGCCCTGGTACTCGAAGGCACCGCGGGTCAGCGCGGTCTTCAGCACGGCGGGGTCGGCGGAGGGGTGCGCGACCACGAAGTCCTTGCCGCCGGTCTCGCCGACCAGGCGCGGGTAGGCGCGGTACTTCTCGATGTTGTTGCCGACCGTCTTCCACAGGTACTGGAAGGTCTTGGTCGAGCCGGTGAAGTGGATGCCCGCGAGGTCGCGGTGCTCCAGGGCGACCTCGGAGACGGCGATGCCGTCGCCGGTGACCAGGTTGATGACGCCCTTGGGCAGCCCGGCCTCCTCCAGCAGCTTCATGAGCAGCACGGCGGCGTGGGTCTGCGTCGGGGACGGCTTCCAGACCACCACGTTGCCCATGAGGGCGGGCGCGGTGGGCAGGTTGGCGGCGATGGCCGAGAAGTTGAACGGCGTGATCGCGTAGACGAAGCCCTCCAGCGGGCGGTGGTCCATGCGGTTCCACACGCCCGGCGAGTTGGCCGGGGGCTGCTCGGCGAGGATCTGGCGGGCGTAGTGCACGTTGAAGCGCCAGAAGTCGACCAGCTCGCAGGGGCTGTCGATCTCGGCCTGCTGGGCGGTCTTGGACTGGCCCAGCATGGTGGAGGCGGCGATGGTCTCGCGCCAGGGGCCGGAGAGCAGCTCGGCGGCGCGCAGGATGATCGCGGCGCGGTCGTCGAAGGACATCGCGCGCCAGGCCGGGGCGGCGGCCAGGGCGGCGTCGATCGCGTCCTGGGCGTCCTCGCGGGTGGCGTTGCGCAGGGTGCCGAGGACGGCCTTGTGGTTGTGCGGCTGGACCACCTGGAAGGTCTCGCCGCCGCCCATCCGCTTCTGGCCGCCGATGGTCATCGGCAGGTCGACCGGGTTCTCGGCCAGCTCCTTCAGCTTGGCCTCCAGCCGGGCGCGCTCGGGGCTGCCGGGGGCGTAGCCGTGCACCGGCTCGTTGACGGGGGTGGGGACCTGGGTCACAGCGTCCATGAGAACCGTAACTCCTTTACGTTGAGCGGGTGTTCGGGCTCAGCCCTTGGTGATCATGCTGCGGACGAAGAACTGGAGGTTCGCCGGCTTCTCGGCGAGGCGGCGCATGAAGTAGCCGTACCAGTCGGTGCCGTAGGCGGTGTAGACGCGCATGCGGTGCCCCTCGGCGGCCAGCCGCAGGTGCTCGTCGCCGCGGATTCCGTAGAGCATCTGGAACTCGTACTCGTCGAGCTTACGGCCCGCGCGGTGGGCGAGTTCCTGGGCGATGGAGATGAGGCGGGGGTCGTGGGACCCGATCATCGGGTACCCCTCGCCCTCCATCAGCGTCTTCAGGACGCGCACGTACGCCTTGTCGATCTCGTGCTTCTGCTGGTACGCGACCTCGGCGGGCTCCTTGTAGGCGCCCTTGACCAGGCGGACCCGGCTGCCGGCGGCGGCCAGGCGGCGGGCGTCGGCCTCGGTGCGGAACAGGTACGCCTGGATGACGCAGCCGGTCTGCGGGAAGTCCTTCCGCAGCTCCTCGTGGATGGCGAACATCGAGTCCAGGGTGGTGTGGTCCTCGGCGTCCAGGGTGACCGTGGTGCCGATGGCGGCGGCGGCCTCGACGACCGGACGGACGTTGGCGAGGGCCAGCTCGTGGCCGCCCTCCAGCGCCTGGCCGAACATGGAGAGCTTCACCGACATCTCGACCCGCTCGCCCAGGCCGAGGTCCTTGAGGTGCTCGACCAGCGAGAGGTAGGCGTCGCGGGCGGCGGCGGCCTGCTCGGGGGTGGTGATGTCCTCGCCGACGACGTCCATGGTGAGCTGCAGGCCCTTGGCGGTCAGTTCCGCGATGATCGGGACGATGTCGTCCACGGTCTCACCGGGGATGAACCGGTCGACGACCTGCTTGGTCACCGGCGCGGCCGATATCAGGCGACGCATCCGGTCGCTGCGCGAGGCGGCGAGAATCACGGGACCCAGCACGGGGCACCTCCACAACAAAAGCACCAAAGAGGCCGGGACCCGACGATTCGGGGACGGCACGGAGAACCACCGTGAAACCTAGGGATCTCTTCGATGGTGGGCCATCGACAGACGTCACGCATCCGATCACCGGTTCTCAGACAGATGTATGAAGCGCACTCGGATATGCGGCAGAATGCCCGGGTGGCGGCCGATTACAGAGATGACTACCAGGAGCTGGTGGACGAGATCTCCGAGCTGCTGGGCGCCCCGGCGACCCTGGAGAACCGGGACTTCGAGCTGATCGCCTTCGGCGCGTACGACAGCGAGGGCGAGCTGGACCCCACCGCGCTGGACCCGGTGCGGGCCCGCTCGATCCTGACCCGGCGCTCCACCTCGGCGGTGCGGGCGTGGTTCGAGGGCTTCGGCATCACCCGCGCGACGGAACCGGTCCGTATCCCGCCCACCCCGGAGGCGGGCGTCTACCGGGGCCGGATCTGCCTGCCGGTACGCCATCGGGGTGTCGTGCTCGGCTACGTGTGGCTGCTGGACGACGATCCCGGCCCGAGCGACGCCCAGCTCGCCGCCGCCATGCGGGTGACCGGGCGGATCGGCGCGCTGCTGGCCGACGAGGCGCGGGCCGGCGCCGGGCTGGGCCGGGAGCTGCGGGCGGTACTCACGGCGGAGGACGGCTGGCAGCGGGACATGGCCGTCACCGAGCTGCGCACCGCGCTGGGCCCCCGCGCGGACGGCCCGCACACCGTGGTCTGCGTCGCCCCCTGGTTCTCCGCCGACCCCGACGACGCCCCCTCGGTGCGCACCGTCCCGCACGCCACCGCCCTGTGCACGGTGCCGTGGGGCGCGACGGCGCAGAGTCTGGCGGTACTGGTGCGGCTGCGCAGTACGGAGGTGACGGCCCCGGCGCTGGTCGCGGCCGCGCGGCTGATCAAGGAGGCGGAGGGCGCCGTCGTCGGGGTGGGGGTCGGTGAGCCCCGTGCGGGGCTGGCCGAGCTGGGCACGGTGTGGCGGGAGGCGTCGGCGGCGGCGCGGGCCGCGCTGGCGGAGCCGAGGTTCGCGCCGGTGGCCGAGTGGCGGGGCATCGGACCGTACCGGCTGCTGTCCGCGCTGCCGCCGGGATCGGCGCAGGACCCGGTGGCGGCACCGCTGCTCTCCCCCGCCCACCAGGAGCTGGCCCGCACCGCCGAGGTCTACCTCGACTGCGCGGGCCAGGCCGGCCGGGCGGCGGCCGAACTGGGCGTCCACCGCCAGACGCTCTACTACCGTCTGGGCCGCGTGGAGCGCCTCACCGGCCTGGACCTGGACGACGGCGAGGACCGCCTCCTGCTCCACATGGCCCTGAAGCGGGCCCGGCTGGGCTGAGCGTCCAGCCAACGCCGGAGCGCCGGGCGGCCCGCGAGGGGGCCGCCCGGCGCTCCGGCGTGTCGGGAGTGCGGCTCAGTCCAGGTTGACCGACCGGGCGGAGGTCGCCCCGATCTCCTGGGCCAGCTCGCCCAGCGTGGCCGGGTTGACCGTGTCGTCCACGGTCAGCACGGCCAGCGCCTCGCCGCCGGCGGTGGAGCGGGCCACCTGCATGCCGGCGATGTTGATGCCCGCCTCGCCGAGGACCCGGCCGACGGTGCCGACGACACCGGGACGGTCCTCGTAGCTCAGGACGACCATGTGCTCGGTGAGCGCGAGGTCCACGTCGTAGTCGCCGACCGCGACGATCTTCTGGACGTGCTTGGGACCGGCCAGCGTGCCGGAGACCGACACCTCCTCGCCGCCCGCGAGGGTGCCGCGCACGGTGATCACGTTGCGGTGGTCGGCCGACTCGGAGCTGGTGGTGAGGCGGACCTCGACACCGCGCTCCTGCGCGAACAGCGGGGCGTTGACGTAGGAGACGGTCTCGTCCACCACGTCCTCGAACACGCCCTTGAGCGCGGAGAGTTCGAGCACCTTCACATCGTGCTGGGTGATCTCGCCGTACACCTCGACGTCGAGGCGGACCGCGACCTCGCCCGCCAGCGCGGTGAAGATGCGGCCGAGGCGCTCGGCCAGCGGCAGACCGGGCTTCACGTCCTCGGCGATGACACCGCCCTGGACGTTGACCGCGTCCGGCACCAGCTCACCGGCGAGGGCGAGGCGCACCGAGCGGGCCACCGCGATACCGGCCTTCTCCTGGGCCTCGTCGGTGGAGGCACCCAGGTGCGGGGTGCAGACCACCTGGTCCAGCTCGAACAGCGGGGAGTCGGTGCACGGCTCCTTCGCGTAGACGTCGAGGCCGGCGCCGGCGACCCGGCCCTCCTTCAGCGCCGCGTACAGCGCGGCCTCGTCGACGATGCCGCCGCGCGCGGCGTTCACGATGCGCACGGTCGGCTTGACCTTGCGCAGCGCCTCGTCGCCGATCAGGCCGAGGGTCTCGGGGGTCTTGGGCAGGTGGACGGTGATGAAGTCGGAGACCTCCAGCAGCTCGTCCAGCGACAGCACCTTGACGCCCATCTGCGCCGCCCGCGCCGGCTGCACGTAGGGGTCGTAGGCGACGACCTTCATGCCGAAGGCGGACATCCGCTGGGCGACCAGGGCGCCGATGCGGCCGAGGCCGACCACGCCGAGGGTCTTCTCGGCCAGCTCGACACCGGTGTACTTGCTGCGCTTCCACTCGCCGTTCTTCAGGGCGGTGTTGGCCTGCGGGATGTTGCGCGCGCTGGCCACGAGCAGACCGCAGGCCAGTTCGGCGGCGGTGACGATGTTGGAGGTGGGGGCGTTGACGACCATCACGCCGGCCTTGGTGGCGGCGGAGACGTCGACGTTGTCCAGGCCGACGCCGGCTCGTGCGACGACCTTCAGCTTCCTGGCCGCGGCGATCGCCTCGGCGTCCACCTTGGTGGCGGAGCGGACGAGGATCGCGTCCACGTCGGCGATGGCGGGGAGCAGTTCGGCGCGGTCGGCTCCGTTGCAGTGCCGGATCTCGAAGTCCGGCCCGAGTGCGTCCACGGTGGCGGGCGACAGCTCTTCAGCGATGAGTACCGTGGCTTTTCGACTGGGGTACGAGCTCACGTGAGTCCTCACAAGTCCAATGCGGACGGCCGTCCCGACGGCCGCTGGCGGTGGAGGGGTGCTAGCCGCGTGGAAGACGCACGACACTGTGGGCCTGACGCGTTTGTTGTGCAGCAGTGTAGTGGCGCGGCGGCCGGGCGGGCGGCACCCCGCCCGGGGGTGCCGCCGCCGGCCGCCATGAGGCTCACGCCTCTTCGTCGACCCAGGACATCAGCTTGCGCAGCTTCTTGCCGGTGGTCTCCAGCAGGTGCTCGGAGTCCTGCTTCTTGTAGTCGTCGTACTTCTTCAGGCCGCCGTGGTACTCGTCCATCCAGTTCTTGGCGAAGGAGCCGTCCTGGATCTCGGCGAGGACCTTCTTCATCTCGGCCTTGGTGGCGTCGGTGATGATGCGCGGGCCGGTGACGTAGTCGCCCCACTCGGCGGTCTCGGAGATGGACCAGCGCATCTTCTCCAGGCCGCCCTCGTACATGAGGTCGACGATCAGCTTCAGCTCGTGCAGGCACTCGAAGTAGGCGATCTCCGGCTGGTAGCCGGCCTCGGTCAGCGTCTCGAAGCCCGCCTTGACCAGGGCGGCGGTACCGCCGCAGAGCACGGCCTGCTCACCGAACAGGTCGGTCTCGGTCTCCTCGGTGAAGGTGGTCTTGATGACGCCGGCGCGGGTGCCGCCGATGGCCTTGGCGTACGACAGGGCCAGCGGGAAGGCGTTGCCGGAGGCGTCCTGCTCGACCGCGACGATGCAGGGCACGCCGCGCCCCTCCTCGTACTGGCGGCGGACCAGGTGGCCCGGGCCCTTGGGGGCGACCATGCAGACGTCGACCTCGGCCGGGGGCTTGATGAAGCCGAACCGGATGTTGAAGCCGTGGCCGAAGAACAGCGCGTCGCCGTCCTTCAGGTGCGGGGCGATGGACTCCTCGTAGACCTGGGCCTGCAGCGGGTCCGGGACCAGGATCATGATGACGTCGGCCTCGGCGGCGGCCTCGGCCGCGGTGACCACGCGCAGGCCCTGCTCCTCGGCCTTGGCGCGGGACCTGGAGGCCTCGGGCAGGCCGACGCGGACGTCGACGCCCGAGTCCCGCAGCGACAGGGCGTGGGCGTGGCCCTGGCTGCCGTAGCCGATGACCGCGACCTTGCGGCCCTGGATGATGGACAGGTCGGCGTCGGCGTCGTAGAACAGCTCGGCCACTGGTTCTCTCCTTGAGGTGCGGGTGCTGCGCCCCACCGTATTGCGGTGGGGGGACGGAAGGTTTCGGGGTCTCGGCATCCGGGCGCCCCCGGGGGCGGCCGGGCCGGGGGTCACGCGGTGCGGTCGAGGGCGCGCAGGGAGCGGTCGGTGATGGAGCGGGCGCCGCGCCCGATGGCGATGGTGCCGGACTGCACCAGCTCCTTGATGCCGAAGGGCTCCAGCATCTTCAGCATCGCGGACAGCTTGTCGCCGGAGCCGGTGGCCTCGATGGTGACGGCCTCCGGGGAGACGTCGACGGTCTTGGCGCGGAACAGCTGGACGATCTCCACGATCTGCGACCGGGTCTCGTTGTCCGCGCGGACCTTCACCAGAACGAGTTCACGCTGGACGGCCTGTCCGGGTTCCAGTTCGACGATCTTCAGCACGTTGACGAGCTTGTTGAGCTGCTTGGTGACCTGCTCCAGCGGCAGGTCCTCGACGTTCACCACGATGGTGATGCGGGAGATGTCGGCGTGCTCGGTGACACCCACCGCGAGGGAGTCGATGTTGAAGCCGCGCCGGGAGAAGAGGGCGGCGATGCGGGCGAGGATGCCCGGGGTGTTCTCCACCAGGACGGAGAGCGTGTGCTTGGACATGGTCGTGGTCTCTCTCGCTCGTATCCTCGGTCAGTCCTGGTCGCTGTCGCCGAAGTCGGGACGGACGCCCCGGGCTGCCATGACCTCGTCGTTGGAGGTCCCGGCCGCGACCATCGGCCACACCATCGCGTCCTCGTGGACGATGAAGTCGACGACGACCGGGCGGTCGTTGATCGCGTTGGCCTCCTCGATGACCTTGTCCAGGTCCTCGGGGCGCTCGCAGCGGATGGCGTGGCAGCCCATCGCCTCGGCCAGCTTCACGAAGTCGGGGACGCGGGTGCCGGCGCTGGGACCGGTGGGTCCGTCGGGACCGGAGTGCAGCACGGTGTTGGAGTACCGCTGGTTGTAGAACAGCGTCTGCCACTGGCGGACCATGCCGAGGGCGCCGTTGTTGATGATGGCGACCTTGATCGGGATGTTGTTCAGGGCACAGGTGGTGAGCTCCTGATTGGTCATCTGGAAGCAGCCGTCGCCGTCGATCGCCCAGACCGTGCGGCCGGGCCGGCCGGCCTTGGCGCCCATCGCGGCCGGGACCGCGTACCCCATGGTTCCGGCGCCGCCGGAGTTGAGCCAGGTCGCGGGCTGTTCGTACTGGATGAAGTGGGCGGCCCACATCTGATGCTGGCCGACGCCCGCCGCGAAGATCGTGTCGTCCGGGGCGAGCTGCCCGATGCGCTCGATGACCGCCTGCGGGGAGAGCGAGCCGTCCTCGGGCGTCTCGTAGCCGAGCGGGTAGGTCTCCCGCCAGCGGTTCAGGTCGCTCCACCATGCGGTGTGGTCGCCCCGGTGGCCCTCGTCGTGCTCCCTCCGCACGGCCTGGATCAGGTCGGCGAGCACCTCGCGGGCGTCGCCCACGATCGGCACGTCGGCCTCGCGGTTCTTGCCGATCTCGGCGGGGTCGATGTCGGCGTGCACGATCTTGGCGTACGGCGCGAAGCTGTCCAGCCTGCCGGTGACGCGGTCGTCGAAGCGGGCGCCGAGGGCCACGATCAGGTCGGCCTTCTGCAGCGCGGTGACGGCGGTGACGGAGCCGTGCATGCCGGGCATGCCCACGTGCTGCGGGTGGCTGTCGGGGAAGGCGCCCAGTGCCATCAGGGTGGTGGTGACGGGGGCGCCGGTCAGCTCGGCGAGGACCTTCAGCTCGGCGGTGGCGCCCGCCTTGAGCACTCCGCCGCCGACGTAGAGGACGGGACGGCGGGCGCTGGTGATGAGCTTGGCGGCCTCGCGGATCTGCTTGGCGTGCGGCTTGGTCACCGGGCGGTAGCCGGGCAGGTCGGTCGCGGGCGGCCAGGAGAAGGTCGTCCGCGTCTGGAGCACGTCCTTGGGGATGTCGACCAGGACCGGGCCGGGGCGGCCGGTCGAGGCGATGTGGAACGCCTCCGCGATCGTCCTCGGGATGTCCTCGGCCTTGGTGACCAGGAAGCTGTGCTTGGTGATCGGCATGGAGATGCCGACGATGTCCGCCTCCTGGAAGGCGTCCGTGCCGATCGCCTTGGAGACCACCTGGCCGGTGATCGCGACCAGCGGCACCGAGTCCATGTTGGCGTCGGCGATCGGGGTGACCAGGTTGGTGGCGCCGGGGCCGGAGGTCGCCATGCAGACGCCGACCTTGCCGGTGGCCTGCGCGTACCCGGTGGCCGCGTGGCCCGCGCCCTGCTCGTGGCGGACGAGGACGTGGCGCACCCGCTGGGAGTCCATCAGCGGGTCGTACGCGGGAAGGATCGTGCCCCCGGGGATGCCGAATACGGTGTCGACCCCGACCTCCTCGAGCGAGCGGATGAGGGACTGCGCACCCGTGACGTGCTCGACGGGGGCGGAGTGCTGTCCTCCGGATCGGGGCCGCGGCTGCGGATGGTGGGCCCCGGTGGCCTGCTCGGTCATCGTCATTCTCTTCTCGAGCTTGAGGGTTTGCGAGGTTCGGGCGGTGTGGGTGCGGAGCGGGGGCCGCACGAGGGTCGCTCGTGCAACAAAAAACCCCTCGTGCCGCGAGGCAAGCGAGGGGAGCGCGTCGGTGGGGGGTGCCGGGTTTCCCGGACTGTGTCCGATGGAGCCCCAGCTCAGCCGACGCGCTTTCCAAGTACGAGAATTCGGGTGCGCATGGCATTGACCCTCCCCCCGGCGCGCACCATGTGTCAAGTGGGTGGGACGGCCGTCTCATCATGTGAGCGGAGCACCGTCCCGCCGAAGACGGTGGACACGGTCCCGGAGTAGAGCCCGGCGCCCTTGCCGGCGAAGACCGGCTCGGCGGGGGCATGCGGCACCGGGAAGCGGCTGGAGGCGAGCGCCCGGCGCAGCCGGTACTCGTCCACCGGCCCGGCGAACGCCATGCCCTGTCCGTGGGTGCAGCCCATGGCACGCAGCGCGACCACCTGCTCCGGCAGGTCCACGCCCTCGGCGACGGTCTGGAGGCCGAGGTCGCCCGCGATGCGCAGCAGCCCACCGGTGATCTTGTGCAGCCGGGCGGACTCCACGACGCCCTCGATCAGCCCCCGGTCGAGCTTGAGGATGTCCACGGGGAGCCTGCGCAGCGCCGTGATGGCCGCGTGGCCGCTGCCGAAGCCGTCGAGCGCGATGCGGACCCCGAGGCGGCTGAGCGCGGTCAGGCGGCGCTCCAGCTCGTCCAGGGAGATCCGCGGGTCGGTGCCGGACAGTTCGATGATGAGCGCGCCGGGCGGCAGCCCGTGCCGGGTCAGCAGCGCCTCGACGGAGCCGAGCGGCAGGGAGCGGTCCAGCAGCCGCCGGGCGCTCATCCGCACGGACACCGGGACGACGAGGCCGCCCGCGGCGCGCTCGGCGGCCTGCTCGACGGCTTCCCGGAGTATCCAGCGCTCCAGCTCGGCCGTACGGTCGCCGTCCTCGGCCACCCGCAGGAACTCGGCCGGGGTGAACAGCACCCCCTGGGCCGAGCGCCAGCGCGCGTGGGTGGCGACCGAGGCGATCCGGCCGCCGCTGAGGCACACCACCGGCTGGTGCAGCAGCGCGAACTCGCCGTCGTGCAGCGCGGCGCGCAGCCGGCCGGCCAGCTCGGCCTTGCGGACCACGTCCTGCTGCATCTGCGGCTTGTACAGCTCCACCCGGCCCTTGCCGCCGGCTTTGGCCCGGTACATCGCCAGGTCGGCGTTGCGCAGCAACTCGCCGGCGCCGAGGCCGGGTTCGGCGAAGGCCACGCCGATGGAGGCATTGACCCGGACATCGTTGCCGTCGATGGCGTAGGGCTGGGACAGGGTGAGCCTCAGCCGGTCGGCCAGCTCCAGGATGTGCCGCTCGCGGGCGGCGCGGTCGCGGGTGCCGTCGCCGGTGATCAGGGCCGCGAACTCGTCCCCGCCGAGCCGGGAGGCGGTGTCCCCCTGGCGCACGGAGTCCTGGAGTCTGCGGGCGGCCTGGATCAGCAGCTCGTCCCCGGCCTGGTGGCCGATGGTGTCGTTGACGGCCTTGAAGCCGTCGAGGTCGATGAAGAGCACGGCGGTGCCGCGCAGGGCGGCACCCCGGTCGGTGGACCGGCGTCCGGACAGGGCCTGCTGGACGCGCCGGGTGAACAGGGCGCGGTTGGGCAGGTCGGTGAGCGGGTCGTGCTCGGCGTTGTGCTGGAGCTGGGCCTGGAGCCGGACCCGTTCGGTCACGTCCCGGCTGTTGAAGATCAGGCCGCCGTGGTGCCGGTTGACGGTGGACTCCACGTTGAGCCAGCCGCCCCGGCCGGAGCGGAAGCGGCACTCGATGCGGGTGGTGGGTTCGGCCAGCGGGTCGGCGGCGAGGAAGCGGCGCACCTCGTGCACCACGCAGCCCAGGTCCTCGGGGTGGATCAGCGCGGCCAGTTCGGTGCCGATCAGGGCCTCGGCGCTGCTGCCGTACACCCCGGCGGCGGCCGGGGAGACGTAGCGCAGGACGCCGTTGGGGGCGGCGATCATGATGACGTCGCTGGAGCCCTGCACCAGGGAGCGGAAGTGGTTCTCCTTCTGCGCCAGTTCCTGGGTGAGGGTGATGTTGTCCAGCAGCATGATGCCCTGGCGGATGACGAGGGCCAGCACCACGGCGCCCGCGGTGATCAGCACCACGTGGTCGGGCCGGCGCCCGTTGAGCACGTTGTACAGGATGCCCAGCGTGCAGACGGCGGCGGCGAGGTAGGGGGTGAGGGCGGCCAGCGAGCCGGTCAGCGGCCGCCCGGACGGGTACCGGTGGCTCTCGGTGCCCGGCGGGTGCGGCTGCGCGGTACCCGGCCCGCGCCGGCCGGGTACGTGGTCGTGCACCGCGCGGGTCCCGGTCGCGCCCCGGTCGCTCTCGCGCCCCCCGGGGGCGGCCCAGGGGGCGTAGGCGAGCAGCAGGGAGCCCGCGAACCAGCCCGCGTCCAGCAGTTGCCCGGAGCGGTAACTGCTGTGCAGCAGGGGGGAGGTGAAGAGCGCGTCGCACATCACGGTGAGCGCCAGGGCGCCGATCGCGGTGTTGACGGCCGTGCGGTTGCCCGGACCGCGCCGGAAGTGCAGCGCGAGCACCATGCTGACCAGGACGATGTCGAGCAGCGGGTAGGCCAGCGAGAGGGCGGTGTGCTCGACGCTCGGTCCGTCGATCCGGGCGGTCTGGGCGAGCGCCAGGCTCCAGGAGAGGGTGAGCAGCGAGCCGCCGATGAGCCAGGCGTCCAGCGTCAGGCAGATCCAGCCGGCCCGGCTCGCCGGGCGTTTGGCGAGGACCAGCAGGCCCACGATGGCGGGCGGCGCGAAGCAGAGGAAGAACAGGTCGGCGTAGCTGGGGCTCGGCACGGCGCGTTCGAGGACGACCTCGTACCAGCCCCAGACCGCGTTCCCGAGGGCGGCCATGGCGGAGGAGAGGGCGAAGAGCAGCCAGGCGGGACGGAAGCGGACGCGGCGGGTGCGGGCGTAGAGGAAGCAGGAGACGGCGGCGGTGCCGGCCGCCGCACTGAGGCCGAAGTCGCCCATGAAAAGAGCGAGTTGTTCGTTGCCCCAGTCGAAGGCCGAACCGACGGCGTAGGCCGCGCAGATCAGGGCGAGGGTGAGCTGCTGGGTGAGCCGCGGTCGGTCGCCGGCCGCTGCCGGCGGCCGGGCGGGGGGCGTACGGACGGGCCGGCGCGGCGTGCGGGGCGCCCCGTCGAGCGCGGTCGTGGTCACCGGCGGCGCGCTCACCGCACCCTCCCGGTGCGGTTCGCGCCGGTACCCTTCGGGGGCCGGTGCGGGTGCCGGTGCCGGGCACCCGGCCGGGGGTGCAGGGCGAGCCGGCTCGTCGGCCGCTCCCGCCTGCGCGCTGTCGTGCGCCAGGGTCGCCATCGGCGGCTCCGCCGCGTCGGATCGTTCGTCCATAGGCCGTGCATCGCCCGTCGCCCCCCTCACAGAGCTGAAATGTTCGTCCCCGGCGCCGATGGGTCGGCGGCGCACCCCTGTCGGGACGATACACCAGGATCGTCACTCAGGGACATAGCTTCTCTACTCTCCGTGACGACCAGCGACTATGCGGCCACGCACCGCGCCCGAAGGGTGGCGGAGGGTGCCGACTGGCGGCTCACGCCCCGGTGGTGAGGACCACGTGGCGCATCGGCTCATGGTTCACGAACCTGGTCAGCTGGTCCACCAGGAGCCGCTCGGCGCGCGGCCGGAACGCCGAACTGGGGCCGCCCACATGCGGGGTGATCAGCACGCCGGGCGCCCGCCACAACGGGTGGGCCGGCGGCAGCGGTTCGGGGTCGGTGACGTCCAGCGCGGCGGTGAGGCGCCCGCGCTCCAGCTCGGCGAGCAGGGCGTCGGTGTCGACCACCGGCCCCCGTGCGATGTTGACCAGCAGGGCGCCGTCCTTCATGCGGGCGAGGAAGCCGGCGTCCACCAGGCCCCGCGTCTCGTCGGTGAGGGGTGTCGCGAGGATCACCACGTCCGCCTCGGGGAGCAGTCGGGGAAGTTCGGTGAGCGGATGCACGACCCCGCGCGCGGTGGTGCGCCCGGAGCGCGCCACCCGGAGCACGCGCTCCACCTCGAAGGGCGCGAGCCGGTCCTCGATGGCGGAGCCGATGGCGCCGTAGCCGAGGATGAGCACGTTCCGGTCGGCCAGAGCGGGCCGGAACTCCCCTTGCCAGTGCCCCTCTTCCTGCGCCCGCACGAACCCCGGAATCCCGCGCAGCGAGGCCAGCGTGAGGGTGAGGGCCAGCTCCGCGGTGCTGGTGTCGTGGACCCCGCGGGCGTTGCAGAGCTGGACGCCGGGCCGCACGTCGCCGAGGGCGCCCGCGATGTCGTCGACCCCCGCGGTGAGCGTCTGGATCACGCGCAGCCCGCTCATCCGCTCCAGCGGACGCGTGCGGACCTCCAGCGGCTTCATGTAGGGCACCGCGTACACCGCGCAGTCGGCGGGGTCACCGGGGAAGTCCCCGCCGTCGAAGAACAGGTAGGCCGGGCCCGCGGGAAGGCCCTTGATCTCCTCGGGCGGGATCGGCAGCCACACGTCGTTGGTCATGGTCAGGAGGCTAACTGTCCCGTAATGCCCGGTGGATCAGCGCGCGGCGGCAGATGCGGTGCGTCGCGAGGCGGAGGATCGCCCTCATACTGGGCGTATGCGGGCGATCCGACAACGCGGCGAGGCGCCGTAGCCGTCGTCGCGCGCCCGCCGGAGATCACGGGACAGCCCTTGGGGCCTCTCGTCTGGATCAGGCCAGGCTCGCGGACGCCGGCCCCCGGGAACCTCGCCGAGGTGGCCGTGCCGCCCCGGGCACTGGGATCGAGACACCGAACCGGGGACGCGCACGGTGCGCGTCCGGTGGGGTAGCAGAGTCGGTGCGACCCCTTCGAAGGGACCATGACCGTGCGAAGCCGAACCGTGCCCGCCGTACTCGCCGCCGCCACGCTGCTGCTGGCCGCGGGCTGCTCCTCGGGCGGGGGTGACGGGCGGGGGTCGCCCTCCGCGGGCACGGTGACCGCCTCGGCCCAGTCCCCCTCCGAGACCGCGCCGCCAGCCAAGGGTTCGGTGAGGGTGCTGCGGACGGTGGCCGAGGGCCTGAGGAGCCCCTGGGGGCTGGCCCCGCTGCCCGACGGGAACCTGCTGGTCTCCTCGCGCGACGACGCCACCCTCACCCGGATCGACGCCAGGACCGGCAAGAAGACGGTGGCCGGCCGCGTCCTGGGGGTCGAGCCCGCCGGCGAGGGCGGCCTGCTGGGCATCGCACTCTCCCCCGGCTTCGCCTCGGACCACATGGTCTACGCCTACTTCACGTCCGCCTCCGACAACCGCGTCGTCCGCGTCCGGTACGACGACAGGCGGGCGGCCGGCGACCAACTGGGCGCCCCGGACACGGTGTTCAGGGGCATTCCCAAGGGCCGCATCCACAACGGCGGCCGGATCGCCTTCGGCCCGGACGGCATGCTGTACGTCGGCACCGGCGAGAGCGGCGAGAGCCGGCTGGCCCCCGACAGGAAGTCGCTCGGAGGCAAGATCCTCCGGATCACCCCGGAGGGCGAGCCCGCGCCGGGCAACCCCTTCGGCCGCTCCCCGGTGTACTCCTACGGCCACCGCAATGTGCAGGGTCTCGCCTGGGACGGGCGACAGCGGCTGTTCGCCTCGGAGTTCGGGCAGGACACCTGGGACGAGCTGAACGCGATCAGGCCCGGCGGCGACTACGGCTGGCCCGGCACCGAGGGCAAGGGCACCGACGCGCGCCTGCAGAACCCGCTGGCCCAGTGGCACACCGACGACGCGTCCCCGAGCGGCATCGCCCAGGTGGACGGAGTGATCTGGATGGCCGGCCTGCGGGGTGAGCGCCTGTGGCGCGTCCCGCTGCGCTCCACCTCGGCGTCGGCCCCGCCGCAGGCGTTCCTGGACGGGGAGTACGGCCGGCTGCGCACGGTGGCCCCGGCCGGACAGGACCGGCTGTGGCTGCTGACCAGCAACACCGACGGCCGCGGCGAGCCCGCGAAGGGCGACGACCGGCTGCTGGAGCTCCGGGTCCGCTGACGGGGGGCGGCCGGCACACCGCCCCCGCCCGTGTGCGGGTCAGCCGGCCGAGGGCAGGCCGAGCAGCGCGTCGGAGTACTTCAGCACGGCCAGCAGCAGGCCCACGACGCCGAGCGCGACGCCGCCCCAGGCGACCGACTTGATCCACGGGGCCTGCGGCCGGCCCGGCGCGCCGAACGCGGGACGGGCGAGTACGGCCACACCCACCAGCAGCGCGGCGGCCGCGAAGAGGCCGGCCCACAGAGCGGTGGCGTGCCAGGCGTCGCCGTAGACCGCCTTGATCTGCTGGGCGACGTTCGCCTGCGAGGAGGTCTTGAGCTGGCCCATGAGCTGAGCGCGGGCCGAGGCGACGGTGCCGACCCAGCCGCCGTCGAGCGAGACCAGGCCGAGCGCGGCGGACACCACGGCACCGGCGCCCTGGCCGACGCCGGACGGGCGGCGCGGCTCGGCGGCGGCCGTCTCCTCGCCGGTCTCGCGCTGCTCGGGGGCCTGGGCTTCCTCGGTCACGGCGGTCTCCGCGACCGTCTCGTCGTGCTGCGCGCCGGTCTCGGCCCCGGCGCCTTCCGCTGTCTTCGTAGCCATGCCCGGCACCGTACGGACGGAGTCTGAGAGGCTTCTTAACGCCCGCTGTGCACCGTGGGGCCGCGGCGTCGCGGGCCGCGCGCCACCGCGGTGCGCGCACTGCCCAGATCTCGGTGCCGGTGCGTACGCGCCCGCCGGCAGCCGGCCTCGGCGACCCCGGTCCCGTTGTCCCGCAGCCGGGAGATCAGGCCGCCGTCCGCGGCCGGTGGTGTCGCGTACGTCGTGCCGTGGTCCCTTCCGCGGTGGCCGGCCGGGCCTTCACGGACTCAGTCGAACTGGTCGCCGAGGGCCATGATCATCGTCCCGGCTATCAGCAGCCAGAGGGCCCGGCGGGTGCGGCCCCGGGCGCCGAAGAGTGCGGCGGCCGCGCAGACGGCGGCGCCGGTGGCGTACGCGGCGGGGACCACGGCGGGCGCGGGACCGGTCAGGCGGAGCAGGGCGGCGGCGGCCCCGGCGAGGACGAGGAGGGCACCGGTGCCGGTGGCGAGCCGGCGGGCGCTGCGGGCCTCGTCGTGGAACTCGGCGTCGTCGTCGGCGTCCTCTTCGGGCCGTACGACCGGCTCCGCCCGCTCCGCCTCCTCGGCCTCGGCGGGACCGGCGACGGAATCGGTGCGTCCACTCATGGCGGGCGAGCGTAGCGCCTCCGCCCCGGGTGCC
Source organism: Streptomyces sp. NPDC001781 (assembly GCF_053596035.1). Lineage (NCBI taxonomy): Bacteria > Bacillati > Actinomycetota > Actinomycetes > Kitasatosporales > Streptomycetaceae > Streptomyces > Streptomyces sp. NPDC001781. The sequence goes on from NZ_JBSFFI010000031.1 coordinate 16,771, forward strand.
TTCTCGCGGCCCCTGGAAAGAGAACGTGGCCCCGGAGGACTCGCCTCCGGGGCCACGTCGTCAGGGCGGGGCTCAGCCCTCGGCGACGCCCAGCCGGTCCAGGATCAGCTCCTTGACACGGGCGGCGTCGGCCTGGCCACGGGTGGCCTTCATGACCGCGCCGACCAGCGCGCCGGCCGCCGCCACCTTGCCGCCGCGGATCTTGTCCGCGATGGCCGGGTTGCCGGCGATGGCCTCGTCGACGGCGGTGGTCAGCGCACCCTCGTCGGAGACGACCTTCAGGCCGCGCTTCTCCACGACCTCGTCCGGCGTGCCCTCACCGGCGAGGACGCCCTCGATGACCTGGCGGGCCAGCTTGTCGTTCAGGTCGCCGGAGTTCACCAGCTCGGTGACCCGCGCGACCTGCACCGGCGTGATCACCAGCTCGTCCAGCGAGGTGCCCGACTCGTTGGCGCTGCGCGCCAGCTCGCCCATCCACCACTTGCGGGCGGAGGCAGCGTCGGCACCGGCGTCGATGGTGGCGACGATCAGGTCCAGCGCACCGGCGTTGGTGATCGACTGCATGTCGGTGGCCGAGATGCCCCACTCCGCCAGCAGGCGGGTACGGCGGGCCAGCGGCAGCTCGGGGAGCGCGGCGCGGATCTCCTCGACCCATTCGCGCGAGGGCGCCACCGGGACGAGGTCGGGCTCCGGGAAGTACCGGTAGTCCTCGGCCTCCTCCTTCACGCGGCCCGAGGTCGTGGACCCGGTGTCCTCGTGGAAGTGGCGGGTCTCCTGGATGATCGTGCCGCCGCCGTCGAGCACGGCCGCGTGGCGCATGATCTCGAAGCGGGCGGCCCGCTCGACCGAACGCAGCGAGTTGACGTTCTTCGTCTCGGAGCGCGTGCCGAACCTGTCCCGGCCGTGCGGGCGCAGCGACAGGTTCACGTCGCAGCGCATCTGGCCCATCTCCATCCGCGCCTCGGAGACACCGAGGGCCCGGATGACCTCACGCAGCTCGCGGACGTAGGCGCGCGCGACCTCGGGGGCCCGCTCGCCCGCGCCCACGATGGGCTTGGTGACGATCTCGATGAGCGGGATGCCCGCGCGGTTGTAGTCCAGCAGCGAGTGGGACGCGCCGTGGATACGGCCGGTGGCGCCGCCGACGTGCGTCGACTTGCCGGTGTCCTCCTCCATGTGGGCGCGCTCGATCTCCACGCGGAAGGTCTCACCGTCCTCCAGCTGCACGTCGAGGTAACCGTCGAAGGCGATCGGCTCGTCGTACTGGGAGGTCTGGAAGTTCTTCGGCATGTCCGGATAGAAGTAGTTCTTCCGGGCGAAGCGGCACCACTCGGCGATCGAGCAGTTCAGCGCGAGGCCGATCTTGACGGCGGACTCGACGCCGGTCGCGTTGACGACCGGGAGCGCGCCGGGCAGGCCGAGGCAGACGGGGCAGGTCTGCGAGTTGGGCTCGGCGCCCAGCTCGGTCGAGCAGCCGCAGAACATCTTGGTGCGGGTGCCGAGTTCGACATGGACCTCGAGGCCCATGACGGGGTCGTACGACGACAGCGCGTCCTCGTACGACACCAGGTCGGTCGTGGTGGTCACGGTGAAAACTTCCCTCTCAGCCCAGCAGGACGTCGTCGTCGCCCAGCCGCTTCAGCTCGCGGTAGAGGATGGCGAGGCCGGTGACGATGGCGACGGCGGACACGGCGGCGTCGATCAGCCGCAGTGTGTCCTGCTCCGACCGGGCCTTCCTCATCTGCTTGGCCACGCCGACCGCGCTGAACGCGGTGCCGGCCATGGACAGGTACGTGCCGGACCTCGACTGCTTGAAGCCCTTGGCCTTGTTCAGTGCGCTCACAGCGACGGCGCCTCCTCGATCAACGGGTGACCCCACTTTTCCACGAAGGCGGCCTCCACAGCGGCGCCGACCTTGTACAGCCTGTCGTCCTTCAGTGCCGGGGCGATGATCTGGAGGCCGACGGGGAGGTTGTCCTCCGGAGCGAGACCGCACGGCAGCGACATGGCCGCGTTGCCCGCGAGGTTCGTCGGGATGGTGCACAGGTCCGCGAGGTACATCGCCATCGGGTCGTCGGCGCGCTCGCCGATCGGGAAGGCGGTGGTCGGGGTCGTCGGGGAGACGATCACGTCGACCTGCTCGAACGCCTTCTCGAAGTCCCGCGTGATGAGGGTGCGGACCTTCTGGGCGGAGCCGTAGTAGGCGTCGTAGTAGCCGCTGGAGAGGGCGTACGTGCCGAGCATGATGCGGCGCTTGACCTCGTCGCCGAAGCCGGCCTCACGGGTGAGGGAGGTGACCTCCTCGGCCGAGTGGGTGCCGTCGTCGCCGGTGCGGCGGCCGTAGCGCAGGCCGTCGAAGCGGGCGAGGTTGGAGGAGCACTCGGACGGCGCGATCAGGTAGTACGCGGACAGCGCGAGGTCGAAGGACGGGCAGTCCAGCTCGACGATCTCGGCGCCCAGTTCCTTGAGCAGCTCGACGGACTCGTCGAAGCGCTGGACGACACCGGCCTGGTAGCCCTCGCCGCGGAACTGCTTGACGACACCGACCCGCATGCCCGCGACCGAGCCGTTGCGCGCGGCCTCCACGACCGGCGGCACGGGGGCGTCGATGGAGGTGGAGTCCAGCGGGTCGTGCCCGGCGATGACCTCGTGCAGCAGGGCCGCGTCCAGGACCGTGCGGGCGCAGGGACCGCCCTGGTCCAGGGAGGAGGAGAAGGCCACCATGCCGTAGCGGGAGACCGACCCGTACGTCGGCTTGACGCCGACGGTGCCGGTGACGGCGGCCGGCTGGCGGATGGAACCGCCGGTGTCGGTGCCGATGGCGAGCGGGGCCTGGAAGGAGGCCAGCGCGGCGGAGGAACCGCCGCCGGAGCCGCCGGGGATCCTGGTGAGGTCCCAGGGGTTGCCCGTCGGGCCGTAGGCGCTGTTCTCGGTGGAGGACCCCATGGCGAACTCGTCCATGTTGGTCTTGCCGAGGATGACCACGTCGGCGGCCTTCAGCCGCTTGGTGAGCGTCGCGTCGTACGGCGGGAGCCAGCCCTCGAGGATCTTGGAACCGACCGTGGTCGGCACGCCCTCGGTGGTGAAGATGTCCTTGAGCGCGAGCGGGACGCCGGCCAGCGGGCCGAGCTTCTCGCCGCGGGCGCGCTTGGCGTCCACCTCGCGCGCCTGGGCGAGGGCGCCCTCGCGGTCGACGTGCAGGAAGGCGTGCACCTTCTCGTCGACGGCTTCGATGCGCGCCAGGTGTGCCTCGGCGACCTCGACGGCCGTCAGCTCGCCGGAGGCGATCTTCTCGGCGGTCTCGGCGGCCGTGAGCTTGATGATGTCGGTCATGACTTCTTAGTCCTCCCCCAGGATCTGCGGCACCTTGAAACGCTGCTGCTCCTGGGCGGGGGCGCCGGAGAGCGCCTGCGCGGGGGTGAGCGAGGGACGGACCTCGTCCGCCCGCATGACGTTCGTCAGCGGGAGCGGGTGCGAGGTCGGCGGTACGTCTTGGTCGGCGACCTCGCTGACGCGGGCGACCGCGCCGATGATGTCGTCGAGCTGGCCGGCGAAGTGGTCGAGCTCTTCGGGCTTCAGCTCCAGACGCGCCAGCCGGGCGAGGTGGGCGACCTCCTCGCGCGTGATGCCAGGCATGCAGCGATCCTCTGGGGTGAGTGAGTGCGGTTTGGGCCCAATCCTATGGGGCGGGGACCGGTCACCGTTAAACGGTTTCGCCGGACCCCCCGGCCGGGGCGTCACGGCAGGGGGCGGCGCGGCCCGGCGAGGTGATCGCCGGGGGAAACGTTCCCCCGTCACAGGCCGGGACTATTCCGCCGCGGGCAGCGCCGCGCGGGGCCGCTGCCAGCCGCGCGGGCCGCGGGCCTTCAGCCAGGCCGTGGTCTCCTCGGGCGGCATCGCGGCGGCCACCAGCCACCCCTGCACGGCGTCGCAGCGCAGGTCCCGCAGGTGCTCCCAGGTCTCGTCGTCCTCGACGCCCTCGGCGACGACCACCAGGCCGAGCGAGTGGGCGAGGTCGACCGTGCAGCGCACGATCGCCGCGTCCTCGGCGTCCACCGCGAGCCGGGCCACGAAGGAACGGTCGATCTTCAGTTCGCTGACCGGCAGCCGCCGCAGGTGGACCAGGGAGGAGTAGCCGGTGCCGAAGTCGTCCAGGGACATCTTCACGCCGTGTCCGGCGAGCGCGGCCAGGGTGTCGGCGGCGCGCTGCGGGTCCTCCAGCAGCACGTGCTCGGTGATCTCCAGCTGCAGCGCCCCCGCCGGGACCCCGTGCCGGGCCAGCCGGGCGGCGACGGAACCGGCGAAGCCGGGGGTGTGCACGTCACGCGGGGAGACGTTCACCGCGACCGGCACCCTGAGCCCCTGCTCGCGCCAGCGGGCGACCTGGGCGAGGGCGGTCTCCAGCACGTACTCGGTGAGGTGCGGCATCAGGCCGGAGGACTCGGCTATGGCTATGAACTCGTCCGGCGGGACCCTGCCCCGCTCCGGGTGCACCCAGCGCACCAGCGCCTCCAGGCCGGCCACCTGGCCGTCGAAGCGGACCTTGGGCTGGTAGTGCAACTGGACCTCGTGCGCGTCCAGCGCCCGGCGCAGATCGCCCAGCAGGGCGAGCCGGTCGGGGGTGTTGGAGTCCCGCTTGGACTCGTACGCCTCCACGCCGGAGCGGTCCCGTTTGGCCTGGTACATCGCCACGTCCGCGCGGCGCAGCATGCCCTCGGCGTCCAGCGCGTGATCGGGGAAGACGGCGACGCCCGCGCTGGCTTCCAGCACGAGCGTGAGTCCGTCGAGGTCGAGGGGCGAGCCGAGCGTGCTGACCAGCCCGCGCGCGATCCGGGTGGCCGACGTGGTGGAGTCGGCCACCGGCAGTAAGACGGCGAACTCGTCCCCGCCCAGCCGCGCGGCCTCCGCCCCGTCGGGCAGGGCGTTCCTGAGCCGGTCCGCGATCTGCAACAGCAGCCGGTCACCGGCGAGATGGCCGAGGGTGTCGTTGACCGACCGGAAGCGGTCGAGGTCGATCAGCATCAACGCCGAGCGGGCGCCGATGCGTTCGGCGTCGTCCAGCGCGGTCCAGATCCGTTCCAGCAGCCACTGCCGGTTGGGCAGCCCGGTCAGCGGGTCGCGCAACTGCTCCTCCGCGCGGGCCCGCGCCATCCACAGGGTGGAGTCGAGCGCGATCAGCGGGATGACGAACAGCGGCAGCAGCACCGGCCTGGCGTCCGCGACCACGCACACCAGCGGCGCGATGCCGAGCAGCGCGACCGCGACGAGGCCCTGCCGGACCAGCGCGGTCCGGGCGATGGTGGGCACCCCGCCCCCGCGCGGGGCATGCAGGTACCAGAGCAGCCCCCGGCTGACGACGAGGTACGCGCCCGCGGCGAGCACGACCTCCCAGATGGTGCCGATTCCCCAACTGCCCGGGAGCCAGGGCTCCTCGACGCTGCCGGCCCGGCCGAAGGCACCGAGCACCAGGGCGCCGGCGCCGATGGCGAGGATGTCCACCGAGCCGTGCAGCAGGCCCTCGCGGCGGCAGTTGCGCCGGGCGGCGCCGACCAGTACGACGACGGTGAGGCTGACCAGCCCGGCCGGCACCCAGCCGTACAGCAACAGGGTGGCGAGGGTGACGGCGGCTCCGGAGGCGGTGCCGCCGCTCCAGCGGGCCCGGCCCAGCATGACGAGATGACCGACGACGAGGCCCGTGAGAAGGGCCAGCGCCCACCCGGCCGTACCGGCGGGGAAGAGCGCGTGGCCGCCGCTGAAGGCGCCGTACAGCCCGGCGCCGATGGCGAGCGCGGCCGCTCCGATGAGCACGGCGGGCAACGTCGGTTTCCTCGGGCGCCGTTGGCCGTCGGGGGACGGGCCCAGGTCGGCGGCGAGGACCAGCGCCGCGTGCGAATCGACGCCGCCGGTACCGGAGTCGGGTCCCGCACGGTCCTTGCCGTGCCCGGTCCACCGGATCCCCCGCCACGCGCCCGCGCGGCGGCGCAGGCGTGGCCACGAGCCGGGGGCGGCGCTCTCGGTCGGTTCCATTCCCGTCCCTCTCACAGCCGGCGGTGCCCACGCCACGCGGCCCTGGCCCCGAGGACCCTCAGCGGCTCGGCGGTGGAAAGCCCTTCCCCGCGCCGGCTGTCGGGCACGGGGATGCACCGGCCGCGGCTGGGCACGGCGGGCGCACCCCTCAACAGTAGGCCGCGGAGGGCTTCCTCGGGCAGCGGTCGTGGACGGTCGCCCGAATGGGTACGGGCCACCCGTATGCATCTGGTATGCGCCGTACGGGTGGCCTTCAACCGCTACTCCCCGGTCGGAAGCGCGACTTCGGCCGCCGCCTCGGGTCCGCGCTCCAGCAGGACGGCGAATCCGTCCTCGTCCAGCACCGGCACCTTGAGCTGCGTCGCCTTGTCGTACTTCGAGCCGGGGTTGTCGCCGACGACCACGAAGGAGGTCTTCTTGGAGACGGAACCGGTCACCTTCGCCCCCCGGCTCTGGAGCGCGTCCTTGGCGCCGTCACGGGTGAAGTTATCCAGCGTGCCGGTGACGACGACGGTCATCCCCTCCAGCGGGCGCGGGCCCTCGTCCTCACCGGCGGACTCCTCCTCCAGCGGGACGCCGGCCGCCTTCCACTTGCGCACGATCTCGCGGTGCCAGTCCTCGGCGAACCACTCCTTGAGCGCGGCCGCGATGATCGGGCCCACGCCGTCGGTGGCGGCCAGCTCCTCCTCCGTGGCCGCCTCGATGCGGTCGACGGACCGGAACTCGCGGGCGAGCGCCTGGGCGGCGACAGGGCCGACGTGCCGGATGGAGAGGCCGTTGATGAACCTGGCGAGCGGGCGCTGCTTGGCCGCCTTGATGTGCTCCAGCAGGGAGAGGGTGTTCTTCTTCGGCTCGCCCTTCTGGTTGGCGAAGACGGTGACGACCTTCTCCTCGCCGGTCTTCGGGTCGCGCCTGGGCAGGCCGCTGTCGGGGTCCAGCACGTGCGCCCTGATGGGCAGCAGCTTCTCCACCGTGAGGTCGAACAGGTCGCCCTCGTCCACCAGCGGCGGGTCGGCGGGCTCCAGGGGACGGGTGAGCGCGGCGGCGGCGACTGTGCCGAAGTGCTCGATGTCCAGGCACTCGCGCCCCGCGAGGTAGGCGACCCGCTCGCGCAACTGAGCCGGGCAGGCGCGGGCGTTGGGGCAGCGGAGGTCGATGTCGCCCTCCTTCATGGGCCGTAGCGGGGTGCCGCACTCGGGGCACTCGCCCGGCATCACGAACTCCCGCTCGCTGCCGTCCCGGAGGTCGGCGACGGGCCCGAGGATCTCCGGGATGACGTCACCGGCCTTGCGCAGCACCACGGTGTCCCCGATGAGCACGCCCTTGGCCTTGACGACCTCCTGGTTGTGCAGGGTGGCGAACTCGACCTCGCTGCCCGCCACCGTGACCGGCTCGACCTGGGCGTACGGGGTGACGCGGCCGGTGCGGCCGACGCCCACCTTGATGTCGATCAGCCTGGTGTTGACCTCCTCCGGCGCGTACTTGTACGCGATGGCCCAGCGCGGGGCGCGCGCGGTGGAGCCGAGCCGGCCCTGGAGGCGGATCTCGTCGAGCTTGACGACGACACCGTCGATCTCGTGGTCCACGGAGTGCCGGTTCTCGCCGTAGTACGCGATGAACTCCCGTACCCCGTCGAGGCCGTCGACCACGCGGTTGTGCGGGGAGGTGGGCAGGCCCCAGGTCTTCAGCAGGTCGTAGGCCCCGGACAGCCGGGTCAGCCCGGTGAAGCCCTCGTGGGCGCCGATGCCGTGGACGACCATGTGCAGCGGGCGGCTGGCGGTGACGCGCGGGTCCTTCTGGCGGAGCGAACCGGCGGCCGCGTTGCGGGGGTTGGCGAAGGGCTTGTCCCCGGCGGCGACCAGCCGCTCGTTCAGCTCCAGGAACTTGTCCATCGGGAAGTAGACCTCGCCTCGGATCTCCACGAGGTCGGGCACGTCGTCGCCCCGGAGCCGGTCGGGGATGTCGCTGATGGTGCGGACGTTGGGCGTGATGTCCTCACCGGTGCGCCCGTCGCCGCGGGTGGCGGCGCGGGTGAGGCGGCCGTGCTCGTAGGTGAGGTTGACGGCGAGTCCGTCGACCTTCAGCTCGCACAGGAAGTGGTAGGCCTGTTCGCCGAGTTCGCGGGCGATGCGGTCGGCCCAGGCGGCGAGCTCCTCGTCGTTGAAGGTGTTGTCCAGGGACAGCATCCGCTCGCGGTGCGCGACCGCGGTGAACTCGGTCTCGTAGGACCCGGCGACCTTCTGGGTGGGCGAGTCCGGGGTGCGCAGCTCCGGGAACTCCTCCTCCAGGGCCTCCAGGGACTTCAGGAGCTGGTCGAACTCCGCGTCGCTGACGACGGGAGCGTCCTTCACGTAGTACCGGAAGCGGTGCTCCTCGACCTGCTCCGCGAGCCGCCCGTGCCTCTCGCGCGCCTCGGCGGGCACCGCCGTCGTCGCCGCTTGCTTGTCGCCGGCCACCGTAGTGTCCTCCCGTTACTCAGGGTTGTCCGCGAGGGATCTCGCCGCCCGGACGCAGTGGGCGAGCGCCTGGCGGGCGTAGGCGGGGGAAGCACCCGCGAGACCGCACGAGGGCGTGACCGTGACCGCCTCCGCGAGCAGCCCCGGCCGCAGCCCCAGCCTGCGCCACAGCGTCCTGACACCCATGACGCTACCGGCAGGGTCCGACAACGGGCCGTCCGTGCCCGGCACGACACCGGCGAACAGCCGGGTGCCGCCCTCGACGGCCTCCCCGATCGCTTCGTCGTCACGCTCGGTGAGAAGGCCGAAGTCGAAGGAGACGGCGTCGGTGCCGGTTCGGCGCAGCAGCGTGAACGGCACGTCGGGGGCACAGGAGTGGACGACGGTGGGGCCCTCGCCGCTCGCGCCGAGCACCTCGCGCAGCGCGGACTCCACGACCTGCCGGTCCACGGCGCGGTGGGTGCGGTAGCCGCTGGCGGTGCGGATCTGCCCGCGCAGCACGGCGGTGAGGGAGGGCTCGTCGAGCTGGAGCACCACGCGGGCGCCGGGGACGCGGCGGCGGACGTCGGCCAGGTGCAGGCGCAGGCCCTCGGCGAGCGAGGCGGTGAGGTCGCGGCAGGCGCCGGGATCGGACAGCGCCGCCTCGCCGCCCCGCAGCTCCAGCGCGGCGGCGAGTGTCCAGGGGCCGACCGCCTGCACCTTGAGGTCGCCCTCGTAGCCCTGGGTGAACTCCTCCAGGGTGTCGAGGTCTTCGCGGAGCCACGCGTGTGCGCGCCGGGTGTCGCGGCCGGGCCGGTCGGACAGCCGCCATCCGCTGGGCTCCACGCGCGCGTACAGCTCGACGAGCATCCCGGCGGTGCGGCCGATCATGTCGGCGCCGGGGCCGCGCGCGGGCAGCTCGGCGAGGTACGGGAAGTCCTCCAGGCTGCCGGTGACGGTCTTGGCGGCCTCGCGCGCGTCCCCGTCAGGCATCGAACCGACGCCGGTGGCCGCGGGGAAGGTGACCTGGGTGTTCTCACTCACCCCGGCAGGGTATGCCGTGCGGCGGGCCGCCGTGTCAGCGGCCGGGGCGCACGGTCAGGTCGTTGATCTCGGCGTCCCTGGGCAGGTCGAGGGCGAGCAGGACGGTGTCCGCGACCGACTCGGGGTCGATGAACCGCGCGGGGTCGTACTCCTTGCCCTCCTGCTGGTGCACCTTGGCCTGCATGGGGCTGGCGGTGCGGCCGGGGTAGACGGAGCTGACCCGGACGCCGTTGCCGTGCTCCTCCCGGCGCAGCGAGTCCGCGAGCGCCTTCAGCCCGTGCTTGGAGGCGGCGTACGCCGACCAGCCGGCGTGGGCGTCGAGTCCGGCGCCGGAGTTGACGAAGAGCACCTGGCCGCGGGCGGTGCGGAGCTGGGGCAGGAAGTGCCGGGTCAGCTCGGCGGGCGCGATCAGGTTGACGTTGAGCTGGTGGCGCCAGGACTTGGGGGTGAGGTCCCCGACGTCACCGAGGTCGACGACCCCGGCGATGTGCAGCAGCGAGTCCACCCGGTCCGGCAGCGACTGGTGGGAGAAGGCCCAGGACAGCCTGTCGGGGTCGGCGAGGTCGCCCACCAGGGTCGTCGCGCCGGGGAATCCTGCCGCCAGCTCCTTGGCGCGGCCCGCGTCGCGAGCGTGCAGTACGAGGTCGTCCCCGCGCGCGTGCAGCCGGCGGGCGACGGCGGCGCCGATGCCGGAACCGGCGCCGGTGATCACATGAGTAGCCATGCCCGCCATGGTCGCATCAGCCCGCGGCGAGGGACTCCTCCAGGTGGGCCAGGGCGGCGGCCGGTCCGTCGGCGAAGTACATCAGCTCCGACAGCGGGCGCGGCAGGAAGCCCTCGGCCTCCATGCGGCGGAACTGCTGCTCCAGGCCGTCGTAGAAGCCGGCGGTGTTGAGCAGCACCACGGGCTTGGCGGTGCGGCCGTGCTTCTTCAGCTCCAGGATCTCGGTGGCCTCGTCCAGGGTGCCGGTGCCGCCGACCATGACGACCACGGCGTCGGCCTTCTGGAGCAGCAGCCGCTTGCGCTCGGCGAGGTCGGCGGCGATCACCATCTCGTCGGCGCCGGGCCGGGCGACCGCCGAGAGGAAGTCCACGGAGACGCCCACCAGCCTGCCTCCGGCCTCCTGCACGCCGTCCGCGACGACCTTCATCAGGCCGGAGTCGGAGCCGCCCCAGACGAGCGTGTGGCCGCCCTTGCCGATCAGCTCCCCGAACTCCCGCGCGGGGCGCGTGTAGCGCTCGTCGAGTTCGGCGGCGGAGAGGAAGACGCAGATTCTCATGCGGCCCACGGTACGCGGGAACATCGGCGGCCCCGCCCGTGCTGTCCGGGTATGGCACACGGACACACGATCACCATCGAAGAGAGCGAGCAGCGCGTGCGCGTCGTGCACGACGGCCAGGTGCTCGCGGAGACCGGCCGCCCCCTCGTCCTGCGCGAGACGGGCTGTCCGCCCCGGTACTACCTCCCCGCCGAGGACGTCCGGCTCGATCTGCTGACCCCGTCGGACACCCGCACGAACTGCCCCTTCAAGGGCACGGCGTCCTACTGGTCGCTGCCGGACGCGCCCGATCTGGTGTGGGCGTACCCGGACCCGAAGCCGGAGGTGGCCCGGATCAGGGACCACTACTGCTTCTACTCCCCCGAAGTGGCCTGACCGCACGGCGTGCCGTGTCGTGACCGGTGACTCGGGCGCCCGTACGGCAGTCTCCACGGGCATGGACAAGAAGACGACTTCCGTCGACGGGACCTCGCTCGCGTACCGCGTGACCGGCGAGGGGCCCACGGTCATCCTGGTCAGCGGCGCGATGTCCACCGGGCCGACGCTCGCCCCGCTGGCGGCGGCACTCGCGGACCGCTGCCGGGCCGTCGTCTACGACCGCCGGGGCCGGGGCGAGAGCGGCGACACGGCTCCCTACGCGGTCGGGCGCGAGGTGGAGGACCTGGCGGCGCTCATGGCGGCGGAGGGCGGCGAGGCGGCGCTCTTCGGGCTGTCGTCGGGCGGCGCGCTGGCGCTGCTGGCCGCCGCGAGCGGGCTGCCGGTGGCGCGGACGGCGGTGTACGAGGTGCCGTTCACGGACTTCCTGCCCGAGGGCCCCGAGCGGCAGGTGGCGTACGCGGCCGCCCTGGACGCGGCGCTGGCCGCGGGCGACCGGGGCGGGGCGGTGGAGCTGTTCCTGCGGCTGACCGGGCTGGGCGAGGAGATGATCCAGCGGGCCCGTCAGTCCCCCATGTGGCCCGGTCTGGAGCAGGTCGCGCCGAGCCTTGCGTACGACGCCGCCCTGATGGGCGACGGGCTGCTCCCGGCGGAGCCGCTGTCCCGCGTCCCCGCGCCGGTGCTGTCGCTGGCGGGCGGCCTGAGCCCGCAGTGGGTCCAGGCGGGCGCCCGGGCGGTCGCGGGGGCGGTGCCGGACGGCGCGTACGCGGTGCTGGAGGGGCAGACGCACGCGGTCGAGCCGGCCTTCCTCGCTCCGGTGCTGGCCGACTTCGTCACCGGATGAGCCCGGCCGGGGATCAGACCGCTGCGGCCGTGGCCCGGGTCGTGGTGGCGATGGTCGCCGAGCCGACCACGCGCGTGCCGTCGTACAGCACGATCGCCTGGCCGGGGGCGACGCCCCGGACGGGCTCGGCGAAGGTGACGCGCAGTTCGCCGTCCACCAGCTCGGCGTCGACCTCGGTCTCGCCGCCGTGGGCGCGGAGCTGGGCGGTGTAGGTGCCGGGGCCCTCGGGGGCGGTGCCGCACCAGCGGGGCTTGATGGCGGTGAGCGCGGTGACGTCGAGGGCGGCGGCCGGGCCGACGGTGACGGTGTTGGTGACCGGCGAGATGTCCAGCACGTAGCGCGGCTTGCCGTCGGGGGCGGGAGTGCCGATGCGCAAGCCCTTGCGCTGGCCGATGGTGTAGCCGTAGGCCCCCTCGTGGGTGCCGAGCCGGTTGCCGTCCTCGTCCACGATGTCGCCCTCGGCCTTGCCGAGCCGGTCGGCGAGGAAGCCCTGGGTGTCGCCGTCGGCGATGAAGCAGATGTCGTGGGAGTCGGGCTTCTTGGCGACGGCCAGGCCCCGCCGCTCCGCCTCGGCGCGGATCTCGTCCTTGGTGGTGACGGTGTCGCCGAGCGGGAACAGGGCGTGCGCGAGCTGGCGGTCGTCCAGCACGCCGAGCACGTAGGACTGGTCCTTGGCCATGTCGGAGGCGCGGTGCAGCTCGCGGTTGCCGTCCTCGTCCACCAGCACCTTGGCGTAGTGGCCGGTGCAGACCGCGTCGAAGCCGAGCGCGAGCGCCTTGTCCAGCAGCGCGGCGAACTTGATCTTCTCGTTGCAGCGCAGGCAGGGGTTGGGCGTGCGGCCGGCCTCGTACTCGGCGACGAAGTCCTCGACCACGTCCTCGCGGAAGCGGTCGGCGAGGTCCCAGACGTAGAACGGGATGCCGATGACGTCGGCGGCGCGGCGGGCGTCGCGGGAGTCCTCGATGGTGCAGCAGCCCCGCGCGCCGGTCCGGAACGACTGCGGGTTCGCGGAGAGCGCGAGGTGGACACCGGTCACGTCGTGACCGGCTTCCGCGGCACGCGCGGCGGCGACGGCGGAGTCCACGCCACCGGACATGGCGGCGAGGACGCGGAGGGGGCGCGGCGAGGTCTCAGTCATAGCCCTTCCAGGGTACGGGGCGGCGGGAACCGGGAACGCCGGGTGTGCGTTGGTGATCGCGAGGGGTCCGCAGGAACCGGGGCGTACGGGGTGGAGATGGACGACGGGGATCGGCGGCTCGGGCGGCGCGCGCTCATCATCGGCGGCGCGGCGGCCGCCGCGGGGGCGGCCGCGCTGGCGCACGGCGAGCTGGCCCGGCTGTACTGGCGGCTGCCGGGGGTGGAGCGGCGGCGGGTGCCGGGCGCGGTGGACTTCGCGGGCGCCCGCTGGGTGGCGGCCTCCCCCGCCAACTACCGGCACGCCGACCGCCCGGACGACTACCCGGTGGACCGGGTGGTCGTCCATGTCACCCAGGGCGGGTACGCGTCGGCGGTGAAGGTGTTCCAGGACCCGGCGCACCGGGCGGCGGCGCACTACATCGTGCGCGCGGACGGCCGCGTCACCCAGCTCATCCGCGAGCTGGACGTGGCCTTCCACGCGGGCAACCGGTCCTTCAACGAGCGCAGCGTCGGCATCGAGCACGTCGGCTTCGTGGACGACCCCAAGTCCTTCACGGACGCGATGTACGCCGCCTCGGCCCGCCTCACGGCCGCCATATGCGCGCGGTACGGCATCCCGGTGGACCGGGAGCACGTAGTCGGCCACGTCGAGGTGCCGGGCACGGACCACACGGACCCCGGCCCGCACTGGGACTGGGACCGGTACATGCGGCTGGCGGGCAGGGCGCGTACGGCGCTCGGCAGGACTTCCCAGGTGCTGTGACCGGAAAGGTCTGCCGGAAAGCTCGCGGCGTCCGGTGCGGTGCATCGCAAGGCGGACCATCGCCCGCGTACTGGATGTACTCGGGCGACGCGACAACGCGGCGAGGTGCCGTGCCGGACGCCGCGAGCCGGTGAACCTTGCCGGTCACAGCACTAGACGAGTCCCGCCGCGCGGGCGCGTTCCACGGCGGGGCCGATGGACTTGGCGACGGCGTCCACGTCGTCCTGGGTCGAGGTGTGGCCCAGCGAGAAGCGCAGGGTGCCGCGCGCCAGGTCGGGGTCGGTGCCCGTGGCGAGCAGGACGTGGCTGGGCTGGGCCACGCCGGCGGTGCAGGCGGAGCCGGTGGAGCACTCGATGCCCTGGGCGTCCAGCAGCAGGAGCAGGGAGTCGCCCTCGCAGCCGGGGAAGGTGAAGTGCGCGTTGGCGGGCAGCCGGCCGCCGGGTGCCGGGTCACCGCCCAGCAGCGCGTCCGGGACGGCGGCCCGTACGGCCTCCACCAGGCGGTCGCGCAGGGTGCCGATCTCGCGGGCGAACCACTCCTGCCGTTCGGCGGCGAGGCGCCCGGCGACGGCGAAGGAGGCGATGGCGGGCACGTCCAGCGTGCCCGAGCGGACGTGGCGCTCCTGGCCGCCGCCGTGCAGCACGGGTACGGGACTGTACTCGCGGCCGAGCAGCAGGGCGCCGATGCCGTAGGGGCCGCCGATCTTGTGGCCGGAGACGGTCATCGCGGCGAGCCCGGAGGCGGCGAAGCCGACCGGCACCTGGCCGAACGCCTGCACCGCGTCGGCATGCAGCGGCACCCCGAACTCGGCGGCCACATCGCTGAGTTCACGGACCGGCATCAGGGTGCCGATCTCGTTGTTGGCCCACATCACGGTGGCCAGCGCGACGTCGTCGGGGTTGCGGGCGATGGCCTCGCGCAGCACCTCGGGGTGGACGCGGCCGTGCGCGTCGACGGGGAGGTACTCCACCGTGGCGCCCTCGTGCTCGCCCAGCCAGTGCACGGCGTCCAGTACCGCGTGGTGCTCGACGGGGCTGGCCAGCACCCGGACCCGGTTCGGGTCGGCGGCGCGGCGGGCCCAGTACAGGCCCTTGACGGCGAGGTTGTCGGCCTCGGTACCGCCGGAGGTGAGGACCACCTCGCTGGGGCGGGCGCCGAGGGCCTCGGCGAGGGTTTCGCGGGACTCCTCGACGGTGCGCCGGGCCCGGCGGCCGGAGGCGTGCAGGGAGGACGCGTTGCCGGTGGCGCCGAGCCGGTCGGTCAGCTCCCGCGCCGCCTCGGGAAGCATCGGCGTGGTGGCCGCGTGGTCGAGGTAAGCCATGGTGACGCCGATTCTACGGGCCGCGCGGAGCCGCTCACGGCTCCGCACGGGTGGGTCACAGGCTCCAGGACACCGTGTCGGTGAACTGCATGGCGGCGAACAGGACCAGGAGGTCGGCCACGCCGAGCGCCAGACCGAGGCAGGCGCGGCCCCGGCGGTGCGTGCCGCGCCACAGCGAGACACCCGCGAGGACGATGGCGACGGGGCCCAGGAAGAGGTTGAGGACGAGCAGTCCGAGCAGTCCGAGGATGAAGGACGCGACGGCCATCCCGTCGGCGTCGCGCGGCCGGGGCGTCGCCTCGACCTGACCGGTGGCAGGTGCGGTGAGATGCATGGTGCTCAGCTCCTGATGGTCGGTGCGGGCGTTCGGGTCAGTGACTGGTGGTGCGGCGTCGGCCATGGCGCTCACGGACGGCGAAGATCAGGAGCCAGACACCGATGAAGGCGGCGACGGCGGCGCTGACGCCCACCGGCACGTGCGCCACGGTGCCGAGCGCGACACCGAGCAGCATGAGTGCGGCAACGAGGAACATCATGGTTTCGATCCCCCCTCAGGGTCGTCTCGGTGAACAGTTGTAGTAACAGTTGTTCACTGACTTCGAGTCTAACCCTCCGCACCGCTTTTCAATTCCGGAGAACAGTTGTTAACTGGATGACATGAGTCACACCCTCGGCGTCCGGCAGGCCCAGAAGCAGAAGACCCGTCAGGCGTTCCTGGACGCGGCCCTGACACTGCTGGAGGAGCAGAGCCTGAGCAGCCTGGGCCTGCGCGAGGTGACCCGTGCCGTGGGAGTGGCGCCGACCGCGTTCTACCGGCACTTCCCGTCCACGGCGGATCTCGGGGTGGCCCTGGTGGACGAGGCGCTGGGCAGCCTGCACCCGATGGTGGGGCCGACGGTGTCGGCGGCGAACGACTCGGAGGAGCGCATCGGCCGCGCGGTCGAGTTGATCGCCCAGCACGTCCGGGCCTTCCCGGCGCACGTCCGCTTCATCGCCCGCGAGCGGCACGGCGGGGTGCAGCCGGTGCGCGAGGCGATCCGGGACCAGCTCGCGCGCTTCACCGAGGAGGTGAAGGCCGAACTGGCCCGGGACCGCGAGGCGGAGGGCTGGGGCGACGACGACATGACGATGCTCGCGCATCTCTACGTCGACCAGATGCTCATCACGGCCCAGCTCTTCCTGGAGTCGCTGGAGGCGCCGCGGGGCGAGTGGGAGCGGGTGACCCGGCTGGCCGTCCGGCAGCTGCGCCTGATCACGCTGGGCAGCAGGCACTGGATGGACCAGGAGACGCTCTCCGGGGGGTGAGGTCCGGCCGGTTCAGCCCAGGCGGACGCGGGCGAGCTGGCGGGACTGGGCGACCAGCCGGTCGTCGCTGTCCCAGACCTCGGCGTCCTCCTCCAGGAAGCCGCCGGCCAGGTTGCGGGTGGTGATGGACACCCGCAGCGGACCCGGCGCGGGCCGGTGCCGCACGTGCACGGTCAGCTCGACGGTCGGCACCCAGCCGGTGAGCCCGATCTCGAACGCGGTCGGCGGCAGCGCGTCCACCGCGAGCAGCAGCGAGAGGGGGTCCGCGTCCCGGCCGTCGGCCAGCCCGAACCAGGCCCGCATCTCCCCCTTGCCGGAGGGCGCGCCGACCGCCCAGCCGACGGTGGCCGGGTCCAGCCTGAGCATCAGCCGCTCGGTGATGGCCGAGCTGCCGTCCACCGGCGCCGGACCGTCGGCCGGGCCGAAGCAGCGCTCCAGGGGCGGCATCGCGGGCGGCACCGCACTCGTCCGCACGTCGTCGGGGAGCGCCGCGAGATCGCCGTACGAGGCGAGGACGCGGATGCGCTCCACCTCGTTGCCCTCGGCGTCGTACTGGAACAGGGACGCCTGGCCGGTGGAGAGGGTGCGGCCGGTGCGCACGGTCTCGGTACGGATGACCGCGGGACCGGGCTGGGACGCGGTCAGGTAGTGCGCGGAGACGGTGAACGGGTCCGGATGCGGAAGGGTGTCGGCGAGGGCCCGGCCGAGCACGGCCAGCAGATAGCCGCCGTTGACGGCGCTGATGATGGTCCAGCCGGCCGAGAGGTCGATGTCGTAGACGCCGGGGGCGCGCCGGACGACCTCGGTGTCACGGTCGAACTCGCTGTCGCCGATCACGGCTTCAGTGGCGGGGGCGGAGGCTGCTTCTGGCATGGCTGAACGGTACAACAGCCAATTACTAAGCGGTAGCTTTTTGCATTGCGAGCGCGTGAACAGTGCGGCTCACTCCTCCGTGACCGTGGAGCGCCGGTTCCAGGCACGCGGCGCCCGCCAGTGGAACCTCATGGCCAGCAGACGCAGGATGAACGCGGTCGCCGCCGCGAGCCCGCTGGTGAGGGAGGTCAGCGCGTCGAAGCGGATGCACAGCACCACCATCGTGGCGCCGACGATCGCGGGCACCGCGTACAGGTCGCGGTCCCAGCGCAGCAGCGAGGGCACCTCGTTGGCGAGCACGTCGCGCAGCACACCGCCGCCGACGGCGGTGGCCAGGCCCAGGGTGGCGGAGGCGGTCAGACCGAGCCCGTGACTGTACGCCTTGGTGGTGCCGGTGACGCAGAACAGGCCGAGTCCGGCCGCGTCGAAGACGAGCACCGCCGCCTGGATGCGCTCCACGTGCGGGTGAAGGAAGAAGACCACGACGGTGGCGAGCAGCGGGGTGACGAAGAACCCGAGGTCGGTGAAGGCGGCCGGGGGCACGGCCCCGATGATCAGGTCACGGATGAGCCCTCCGCCCAGCGCGGTCACCTCGGCGAGCACGGCCATGCCGAAGACGTCGAAGTTCTTGCGGACGGCCAGCAGTGCGCCGGAGATGGCGAACACGAAGATGCCGATGACATCCAGCGTGTGCTGGACGGAGGGACTGAAGATCTGATCGAGCTGCACCCGCACATTCTGACCTGTCGCGGGGCGCACACCTTGCGAAGCAAGGCGGGAGAGGCGGCCGCCGGATGAACGGCGGCCGCCGGCTCACTTCTCGTCGGCGGCCTGCTCGGTGCCGTCGGCCTCGGTCTTCCCGACCGTGGCGGGCTTCCCCGCGCCGGCCGCGTCGGTCCTGGCGGCGTCGGCCGTGCCGGCCTCGGCGGCCTTTTCCGTACCGGCCTTCCCGGTCGTGACGGCCTCGGCGGGCTCGGCGGCCTCGACCTTGCTGACCTTCTCGACCGTCGTGGCCTCGTCGACCACGGCGGCCCCGGCAGGGTCAGCGGCCTTCTCGACCGCGACGGCCTCGGCAGGCTCAGCGGTCTTCTCGACCGTGACGGCCTTATCGACCGGGGCTGCCCCGGCAGGCTCAGCGGTCTTCTCGACCTTGGTGACCGGGGACTTCGCGGCCGCCGGCTCCTTGGCGGTGACGGTCTCCGCGGCCTCCGCCGCGACGGTGGCAGAGCTCTCCGCCGACTCCTCCAGCACCGCGTCCGGCACCAGCGCGGAGGCTTCCTTCGCCGCCGTCAGCAGGACGGTGTCCTGCGGGGCCTGGTCGGCGAAGTTCTCCGGGTGGTGGCAGGCGACCCGCTGACCCGGCCGCAGCTCCAGGAGCAGGGGCTCGGTGGTCTTGCAGATCTTTGTCGCCTTCCAGCACCGGGTGTGGAACCGGCAGCCCGACGGCGGCGAGATCGGCGAGGGCACGTCGCCGCGGAGCAGGATGCGCTCGCTCTTGGCGCCCCGGCGCTTGGGGTCGGGAACGGGCACGGCCGACATCAGCGCCTTGGTGTACGGGTGCATCGGCGCCTCGTAGAGCGAGGTGCGGTCCGCGATCTCGACCATCTTGCCGAGGTACATCACCGCGATCCGGTCCGACACGTGCCGGACGACCGAGAGGTCGTGCGCGATGATCACGTACGTCAGGCCCAGCTCCTCCTGGAGGTCGTCCATGAGGTTGACGACCTGGGCCTGGATCGACACGTCCAGCGCGGAGACCGGCTCGTCCGCCACGACCAGCTTCGGCTTCAGCGCGAGCGCACGGGCGATGCCGATGCGCTGGCGCTGGCCGCCGGAGAACTCGTGGGGGTAGCGGTTGTAGTGCTCGGGGCTCAGACCGACCAGCTCCAGCAGCCGCTGGACCTCCTTCTTCACCCCGCCCTCGGGCTCCACGCCCTGGAGCCGGAAGGGCGCCGAGACGATCGAGCCGATGGTGTGCCGGGGGTTCAGGGAGCCGTACGGGTCCTGGAAGATCATCTGGATGTCGCGCCGGAGCGGACGCATCCGGCCGGTGCCCAGCCGCGTGATGTCCTGGCCGTCGAAGGTGATCTTGCCGCCGGTCGGGTCCTGGAGGCGGGTGATGACCCGGCCCATGGTGGACTTGCCGCAGCCCGACTCGCCGACCACGCCCAGGGTCTCGCCCCTGCGCACCTCGAAGTCGATGCCGTCGACGGCCTTCACCGCACCGACCTGGCGCTGCAGGATGCCCTTCTTGATCGGGAAGTGCTTGGTCAGCCCCTCGACGCGGAGCAGCACGTCCCGGTCTTCCCGGCCGGTCTCGGGAGCCGGCGACTGCTGCGGGATCACGGCCCCGTCGGTTTTGTTGGTCTCAGTCACAGCTTCGGCGCAATCTCTTCGGTCCAGATCCGCTCGCGGTCCTCGGCCGAGAGGTGGCAGGCGGTCCAGTGCCGCCCGGCGTCCACCAGCTCCAGCTCGGGGCGCACGGTACGGGTGACGTTCCCCTTGGGGATGTCCGCGTAGGGGCAGCGCGGGTTGAACGCACAGCCCGAGGGGACGTTGATGAGGCTCGGCGGCTGGCCCTTGACGGGGATCAGCCGTTCCTCGGTCACCCGGTCGATGCGGGGCATCGAGCCGAGCAGGCCCCAGGTGTAGGGGTGCTGCGGCTTGTCGAAGATCTCGTCGACCGGGCCGCGCTCCACGCACCGGCCGCCGTACATCACCAGCACGTCGTCGGCGATCTCGGCGACCACACCGAGGTCGTGGGTGATCATCATGACCGCGGAGCCGAACTCCTTCTGCAGGTCCCGGATCAGGTCCAGGATCTGCGCCTGCACGGTCACGTCGAGCGCTGTGGTCGGCTCGTCCGCGATGAGCAGCTCGGGGTCGTTGACCAGGGCCATGGCGATCATGGCGCGCTGGCGCATACCGCCGGAGAACTCGTGCGGGTAGCTGTCCACCCGCTTGCCGGGCTCGGGGATGCCGACCCGGTCGAGCATCTCGATGGCACGCTTGCGCGCCACCTTCCGGCTCACCTTGTTGTGGACCTGGTACGCCTCCACGATCTGGTTGCCGATCGTGTAGTACGGGTGCATCGCGGACAGCGGATCCTGGAAGATCATCGCCATCTCGCGGCCGCGGAGCTTGCGCACCTCGTCCGGGGAGGCGGAGACCAGTTCCTGGCCGGCCAGGCGGATCTCGCCGGACATCTGGACGTTCTTGCCGCGCGCGCCGAGCCGGTGCAGGCCCATGATCGCCAGTGAGGTGACGGACTTGCCGGAGCCGGACTCGCCGACGACGGCGAGCGTCTTGCCCTTCTCCAGCGAGAAGCTGAGCCCGTCGACGGACTTGACGAGGCCGTCGTCGGTCGGGAAGTGCACCTTGAGGTCGCGGACCTCCAGGAACGCCTCGGAAGCCGGGGCGGGGGAATTGGGCGAACCCTTCTCCCCCACGGCGGCGCCGGTCTTGGAAAGTTCGGTCACGAGAGCCTCACGCGCGGGTCGGCGGCCGCGTACACCACGTCCACCAGGAGATTTGCGATCACGACGAAGAAGGCGGCGAGCATGGTCACGCCGAGGATCTTGGGAAGGTCGTTGTCGGTGATGCCCTGCACCGCGTACTGGCCGATACCGGGCAGCGAGAACACCGACTCCGTGATCACCGCGCCGCCGAGCAGCAGACCGATGTCCATGCCGAAGACCGTGATGATCGGGGTGAGGGCGGCCCGCAGTCCGTGCCGGACCACGACCCGCTTCTCCCGCAGGCCCTTGGCGCGGGCGGTGCGGATGAAGTCCTCGTTCATCGTCTCCAGCATGCCCGACCGGGTCAGGCGCGCATAGATGGCCGAGTACAGCAGCGCCAGCGAACACCAGGCCGGGAACAGGGTGTTGGCCCACTGACCGGGGTTCTCGGTGAACGGGACGTAGGTGCTGCCGAAGATCGGCCACTGGTACACGAAGAGCAGGATCGCGAGGTTGCCCGTGAAGAACATGGGCAGCGAGACGCCGGCCAGCGCCACACCCATGAAGGTGCGGTCGAGGAAGGAGCGGGGCTTCAGCGCCGAGATGACACCGGCGATCACACCCGAGACCAGCCACAGCACCGCGGCGCCCAGCGCCAGCGAGAGGGTGATCGGAAGGCGGGAGGTCAGCTCCGGCCACACCGCCTGGTGGTTCTTGAAGGAGTAACCGAAGCACGGCGCGTCACAGTGCACCGTCGTCGGGCCGAGGTCGTAGGTCGCGCCGGACACGATCCCCTTGATGAAATGCCAGTACTGCGCGTAGATCGGCTGATCCAGACCGAGGTTGTGCTTGACCGCGGCGATGTCCGCCTTCGAGGGGCTCTTGCCGATGTACTGCTGCGCCAGCTGGTCCGCTGTCTGGCCGGCCAGCCGTGGCAGCAGGAAGAAGATGGCGAAGGTGACCGCGGAGACGACCAGCAGCAGGATCACTGCCGCGAACGTCCGGCGGAGGATGTACGAGATCACGGGGATCGGCGCTGGTGCCCGCGGGTCGGGGGACCCGCGGGCACCAATGCCTTCACCTGCCTTCCGGGGCTGCTACTTCTGGGTGGAGCCGATGTTGAGGTAGTCGTACTGACCGCTGAAGGCAGCCGTGGAGACCAGGTTGGTGTAGTTGGCCGGGCGGGCCAGCAGGACCTTGAAGTAGGTCAGCGGGACGATGACCGCGTCATCCATGGTCTTCTTGTCGATCTGCGCGTACAACGCGTTGCGGTCGGACTCGCCCTGGGTCGCGATGGACTTGCCCAGCAGCTTGTTGACGTCCTTGTTGTCGTACTGCGACAGGTTCGTGTTGCCGGACTGGCTGATCGCCTTGCCGTTCAGGATCTGCTGGAGGAAGCCGTAGCCGGAGGGCCAGTCGGCACCCCACTGCATCATCTCCAGGCCGATGTTCTGCTTCTCGGTGAACTTCGGCACGCCCGCGTAGTCGGTGAAGTACTTGCCCGACGGGTACTGCTTGAGGGTGGCGTCGATGCCGACCTTCTTCAGCGAGTTGATGATCGCCGTGGCGGCGTCGATCTCCGGCTGACGGTCGGAACGCGCCGAGATGTTGGTCGAGATGGTCGACTTGCCGCAGGCCTTGAGCTGCTCCTTGGCCTTCGCCACGTCGCCCTTGTTGCCGGCGGTGGCGTAGGTGTCGGCCTTCTTGTAGCCCGTGATGTCGGGCGGCAGGACGGTGGAGGCGATCTCACCGCGGATCGGGCCGCCCTCGGCGGTCTGCACCGAGACCTTGTCGATCGCGTACTGCACGGCCTTGCGGCACTCGACCTTGTCGAACGGCTTCACCTTGGTGTTGATCGCCAGGTAGACGAGACGGCCACCGTAGGTGTTGTCCGTGCCGGCCTTCTTGTTCTGGTCGGCGAGGACCTGGGCCTGGGTCGAGGACTGGACACCAGCGCCGGCCAGGTCGATCGCGTTGCCCGCCAGGACGTCCTTGTCGATCGTCTCGGCGTTGACCTTCAGCTTGACGACGATCTTGTCCGGGAGCTGCTTGCGCAGCGCGTCGTTCTTCGCGTCCCAGTTCTTGTTGCGGACGAGGACGGCCTGCTTGCCGTCGTCGTAGCTCTGGAACTGGTAGGAGCCCGAGGAGACGATGTTCTTGACGTAGTCGACGCCGTTGTCCTTGGCCTTCGGCACCGGCGCGGTCTGCGGCGCGGCGACCAGGTAGTCGAACTCCTGGAACGCCTGCTTCAGGTGGAAGACGATCGTGGTGTCGTCCGGCGTGGCGATGGAGGACAGGCCCTTGTCGCTCTTGTCCTTGTAGGGGCCCTTGTACTTGTCACCGCCGGCCAGGAGCTGCTGGAAGTAGTTCGGGCCGAGGGAGAGCACGTCACGCGCGAAGTTGGAGCGCTCGACGGCGTACTTGACGTCCTTCGACGTGATCGGCGTGCCGTCCTGGTACTTCAGGCCCGCACGCAGCTTGTACGTCCAGGTCTTGCCGCCGTCGCTCGGGGTGCCCTTGCCGGCCGCGAGGTCGGGGACCAGGGTGTTGCCCTTCTCGCCCGGCGCGGGCTGGAAGGTCATGAGGGGGCGGGCCCACAGCCGGCTGAGGTTGTACATGTACGCGTAGTACGTGTTGCCGGGGTCGAAGGAGTCCGGGACGTCGGTCAGCTCGTAGGTGACCGTCCCGCCCTTCTTGTCCGAGGCGTTGACGACACCCTTGGTCGCGGCGTTGGCCCCGGCCGACTTGGCGTCGTTCTTGTTGTCATCGGCCTTGCTGCAGCCTGCAACGAGCAGACTCGCGGAGCCAATGGCCGCTATCGCGGCCAGCGCTGACCTTCGCATGATGGGCGCTTTCCCCTTCACTGTCGGAAATCTGGTGGACTCGTCGCGGCAGACGTCAGCGGCTGCGCGGGTCGAGAGCATCGCGGAGACCGTCGCCCAGCAGGTTGAACGCCAGGACGGTCAGGAAGATGGCGAGACCGGGAACGATCATGTACTGCGGATCGACCTGGTAGAAGTTCACCGCGTCGCGGAGCATGCCGCCCCAGGAGGCCTGCGGGGGCTGGATGCCGACGCCGAGGAAGCTCAGGGACGCCTCGAAGAGGATGTTGGTCGGGATCAGCAGCGTCGAGTAGACGATGATCGGGCCGACCAGGTTCGGCATCAACTCGCGGAAGAGGATGTACGGGCCCTTGGCGCCCATGCCGCGCGAGGCGTCGACGAACTCGCGCTCGCGGAGGGCGAGGGTCTGGCCGCGCACGATCCGGCCCAGGTAGGGCCAGTTGAAGAAGCCGATGACGAAGATCAGCACGCTCAGGTGGAGCGGCAGGCCGGTGAGGCCGAACGCGCCGCCCTGGAGGGTGGCCGAGATCGCGATGGCGAAGAGGAGCAGGGGGAAGGCGAGGAAGGTGTCCATCAGCCGGCTGATGACCGAGTCGACCCGGCCGCCGTAGTAGCCGGCGACCACACCGAGGATCGCGCCGATCACGTTGGACAGGATGGTGGCGCCGAAGGCGACCACCAGCGACACCCAGGATCCCTCGAGGATGCGGGTGGCGGTGTCACGGCCGAACTTCGGGTCCACGCCCAGCGGGTGGTCGAGGCTCATGCCACCCCAAGCGCCCTTGGGCAGCGAGGTGTTGGGGTCGATCAGGTCCTGGTTGAACGCGTTGGGGTCGAGCCCGAAGGCGGCCTGGATCGGCCGGGCGAGCACCGCCATCAGGACCAGGAGGATGACGATGACACCTCCGGCGACGGCCGCCTTGTCCTTCTTGAAACGGGACCAGGCGATCTGCCCGAGAGAACGACCCTCGATCCGTCCCTTGCCGGCGCCGTCGAGCACAGCCTCGGGCTGTACCTCGGCTTCGGCTCCGGTGGTCTCGATCGGTGCGGTCACAGTGACCTGACCCCTCTCGCCGGTGGTGACCGGCCTGTGCCTGCCGCTGATCGCGGCTTTGTCGCTTTGCCTCGATCACGAAGTCTTCACTTCGTGCTCTGAACCGGGAGTCTTCAACCTGGTCGCGATCACCCGCCAGAGCTGACCGCGAAAGTATGCGCAACTGTGATGCGTTCCAGCGGATTCCGTTATCCGATCCGCGGGTAACTATTATCGAATAGTGGCCAGTTGGGGCACACCGGCCATTCGGCGCGGATGGGTTCGTAGCAGCGCCCGTCTACGCGGGCGGAGGCGCCGTGGACACCCGCGGGCGCCCATGAGTCGTCACATTTGCTTCACACGCGTTGTGTTGCTCCGTGGCCGTCGCGAACACGCTGGCCAGGAGCGGGGATCAGTACGCCCCGCCCACCGGAGCCACCGCGCCGTGGGCCTCGCGGTCGTAGAACGGGCGGGAGTTGGCGCGCATCCAGAGGACGACGGGGTCGAAGTCGTCGGTCATGGCGACCGTGGAGACCGGCAGGCCCTCGGGCACCGCGCCGACCGACTGCTGCATCATCGCGCGGACGGAGTCCACCGCGGCCGGGGTCGACTCGTACACGTCCAGGCCGAGGGCGAGGTAGGGGGCGCCCAGAGCCGGCTGGACCCAGGCGCGGCGCAGGGAGCGCAGGGCCGGGGTGCGGTGGGCGTTCTGCGCGAGCAGGGCGTAGAACTGCGGTACCTCGATGGCTGGTTCGGACAGCCGCAGCGGGCCGGCCGGCTGGCGGTCCAGGCCGGTGGCGATGCGGCGCAGGTCGAGCCAGGGGACACCGACGCCGCCGCCGGGGGCGTGCGGGTTGAGCCAGAGGCCGTAGTGCTCCGGGTAGAGGGTGCGGGCGACGTCGAGGCTGTCGACCACCTCGTAGGACCGGCTCCAGCCGCTGGCGGAGAGCTCCTGGGCGGAGGTCACGCAGGGGGCGTAGCCGAAGCCGCCGACCTGCATATTCCCGTACTGCGCGTCCGGGGAGCCGGACTGGCCGTGCCACAGGAGCATCCAGACCTGGCCGGACGAAGGGGTGGCGAGGGCGCGCAGCAGTGCCTCGTAGGCGTCGTAGCGTCCGGGAGTGACCTGGCGCAGCATGCGCTCGACGCTGCCGCTTGGGCTCGCGCTCACCTGTCCTACCGCCCCTTCATTGCAAGTTCCCCGCGTGTGGGGACAGCTTAAGCGCCACCGGCGCGGGCCCCGCGAGCCTCGGGGCCTCAGTTGCCGAACTGGTAGAAGGGGCGCACGTTCATCCGCAGCCAGTCGGCCACCGGGTCCTGGGTGGCGTCCAGCAGGACCAGGTTGACGGGCCAGGGGGCCGGGGCGCGGCCGAGGGCCCTGCCGAGGGCGTCCAGCGGGACGGCCCGCGCGTCACCCTCCCAGTGGGCGAGTTCGACGCCGACGAAGAGCACCGGGTCGGCGTTCTCGATGACGGCGAGGCAGCGCCGGGCGCTGAGGACCACGCCGGTCGCGGCGAACTCGGCGGAGGCGCCGGCGAGGAAGTCCACCGGGTCCTCCTGCCAGTCGGGCTCGAAGAGCCGCACCCGGCCGCCGGAGGCCGGACCGTCCAGCGGGGTGCCCCCGGCCCGGCACAGCGCGGCCACCGCGTCCGGCGGCAGCGGGAGCCCGACCACGCCACCGGGGTTGATGACGACGCCCGCCTGCGGCGGCAGTCCGCGCGCGAACTCCACGGCGGGGGCGACGGTGTGCGGGAGGTGCCCGCCGGGCGACTGCCGGAACTGCTCCTCGGAGCTGAACACCGGGACGTACACCTGGCCGTCGATCTCGACGGTGGGCAGGTCGAGCGGACCGCTGTGCGGGCCGCCGCCGTTGGGCAGGGGTATCCAGACGAAGCTTCGGGCCAGCACCTCGATGAGACGGGCGGCGGCCGCGGGTATGCCGAGCGAGGCGGAGAGGACCTCCTCCAGTTCGTTGCCGGGCCAACCGCCGTGCGGGTGGGGGTGTGCCTGTGCCGGGAGGTCCGCGGGAAGGTCCGCCGGGAAGTCCATGTGCCTACCGCCTGCTGGGAGTCATGCTGTGGTGCAGAAGGCTATCCGGTGCGGCCGCGCGCTCACGCGGCGAACTCGATCCGCCGCAGGCCGTCCGCCGAGGCGCGGTCCAGCAGGACGACCGAGCCGCAGCCGGCGGGACTCCCGCCGCGCGCCACGGCGTCCAGCAGGCGGGCGGTGGTGCCGCGGTGACGGCGGAAGGCGTACCGGGAGACGCCCCGGCCGCGCTCGCGCTGGCCGCGCCGGGCGGTGTCGGCGGACACGTCGAGCAGGATCAGGTGCAGGGTGCCGCCTCTGCGGCGCGCCTCGCGGGCGAGCCAGCAGCGCACCCAGGGCTGGGTGCCGCAGTCGTGCACCACGACGCCCTCGCCGGAGGCCAGCGCGCGGCGCAGCCCGGCGTAGTGGGCGAGGCGGACCAGTGGGCGGTAGAGCGCGTAGGGCAGCGCGGCGGGCAGACGGGCGGCCCAGCGGTCGCGGGCGTCCTGGGAGTCGACGCGGCGGCCGGGGACCGTACGGCGCATCAGGGTGGACTTGCCGCTGCCGGGCAGGCCGGTGACGACGGCGAGGTCGCGCGGGCCGAAGCGGAGGGTGCGGGGGCCGCCGCCGGGGCGGTCGCGCAGGTCGCGGACGGCCGGCGCGGGGCGCTCCGCCCCTTCCCGGGCCCTCGCGCCGAGCCGCTGCCGCACCGGGATGCCGGTGGTCGTGGCGTACACCGTGCTCCTGTTCACCGTGATCGTCCCTCCCCCAGTGGGCTCGGGTCGTCCCTGCCCAGCCCGTGTAAAGAGAAGGTAATGCGCGCGGTGCCCGGACGGGTCCCGGAACGGCTACGGGCATGTCACAGCCGGTGGCCCCTTCAGGGCCGGGCGCCGCCGTGCGATGATGTGCCCGCCAACTGCATACCGGCCGTTTGAATCCGCGCGGGAGAGTCCCCATCCGGGGCGCCGAAGGAGCAAGTCCCTCCCTTGAATCTCTCAGGCACCGTTACCGCGCGGGCGAGGCACATCTGAAAAGCGGGCCGCTGTCGTGGTGGCCCCACCCAAGGTGCAAGTCAGTGACGCCCCCCGCCGGGGGAGGGTCATGGCGAACCTCTCAGGTTCCGATGACAGATGGGGAGGAACGTTCCTCGCCCCATCCCCCGTTGCCCCTGGGAGACGACCGATGAGTAGCACCGAACTCCGTCATACCGCGCTCGACGCCGTGCACCGCTCGCTCGGCGCGACGATGACCGACTTCGCCGGCTGGGACATGCCCCTGCGCTACGGCTCCGAGCGCGACGAGCACCTGGCGGTGCGCACCCGGGCCGGGCTGTTCGACCTCTCGCACATGGGCGAGATCACGGTGACCGGCCCCGGGGCGGCGGCGCTGCTGAACCACGCCCTCGTCGGCGACCTCGCCTCGGTCGGCGTGGGCCGCGCCCGCTACACCATGATCTGCCGCGCCGACGGCGGCATCCTGGACGACCTGATCGTCTACCGGCTCGCCGAGCACGAGTACATGGTCGTGGCCAACGCCTCCAACGCCCAGGTCGTGCTGGACGCGCTGACCGAGCGCGCGGCCGGCTTCGACGCCGAGGTCCGCGACGACCGCGACGCCTACGCGCTGCTCGCCGTGCAGGGCCCGGAGTCCCCCGGCATCCTCAAGGCCGTCACCGACGCCGACCTCGACGGCCTGAAGTACTACGCCGGGCTGCCCGGCACCGTCGCGGGCGTCCCCGCGCTGATCGCCCGTACCGGCTACACCGGCGAGGACGGCTTCGAGCTGTTCGTGAAGCCCGAGCACGCGCCGCAGCTCTGGGAGGCGCTGATGGAGGCCGGCGCCGGCGCCGGCCTGGTGCCCTGCGGGCTGTCCTGCCGGGACACCCTGCGCCTGGAGGCGGGCATGCCGCTGTACGGGCACGAGCTGACCACCGGGCTGACCCCCTTCGACGCCGGTCTCGGCCGCGTGGTGAAGTTCGGCAAGGAGGGCGACTTCGTCGGCCGCGAGGCACTGGCGAAGGCCGCCGAGCGCGCCGAGGCACAGCCGCCGCGCGTGCTGGTCGGCCTCGTCGCCGAGGGCCGCCGGGTGCCGCGTGCCGGGTACGCCGTCGTCGCGGACGGCAAGGTGATCGGCGAGGTCACCTCGGGCGCCCCCTCCCCCACCCTCGGCAAGCCGCTGGCCATCGCCTACGTCGACGCCGCGCACGCCGCCCCCGGCAGCGCGGGGGTGGGCGTGGACATCCGGGGCACCCACGAGCCGTACGAGGTCGTGGCGCTGCCCTTCTACAAGCGCGCCAAGTAGACACTGGCCCCGGGTCCGGCCGGTCTCCGGCGTGACCCTGCGCACATTTCACCCGCTCTTCAGCGGTTCGAGCCCTTTTCCCCCGACGAGCACGTCCTCGCGTACAGGAGAATTCAGGTCATGAGCAACCCGCAGCAGTTGAGCTACAGCAAGGAGCACGAGTGGCTGTCGGCCGCCGAGGGCGGCGCGTCGACGGTCGGCATCACCGAGCACGCGGCCAACGCGCTCGGCGATGTGGTCTTCGTGCAGCTTCCCGAGGTCGGCGACGAGGTCACCGCGGGCGAGTCGTGCGGCGAGCTGGAGTCCACCAAGTCGGTCTCCGAGCTGTACTCGCCCGTCTCCGGTGAGATCACCGAGGTCAACCAGGACGTCGTGGACGACCCGTCGCTGGTGAACTCCGAGCCCTTCCAGGGCGGCTGGCTGTTCAAGGTGCGCGTCGCGGAGCAGCCCGCCGACCTGCTGACCGCCGACGAGTACACCGCCTACACCGCCGGCTGAGGAGCCAGAAGCCGTATGACTGACGTCCTGAACACGCCCCTGCACGAGCTGGACCCGGAGATCGCCGCCGCGGTCGACGCCGAGCTGCGCCGCCAGCAGTCGACCCTGGAGATGATCGCCTCCGAGAACTTCGCACCGCTCGCGGTGATGGAGGCGCAGGGGTCGGTCCTGACCAACAAGTACGCCGAGGGCTATCCGGGCCGCCGCTACTACGGCGGCTGCGAGCATGTCGACGTGGCCGAGCAGATCGCCATCGACCGGGTGAAGGAGCTGTTCGGCGCCGAGTACGCCAACGTCCAGCCGCACTCGGGGGCCTCCGCGAACCAGGCGGCGCTGTTCGCGCTGGCCCAGCCCGGCGACACCATCCTCGGGCTCGACCTGGCGCACGGCGGCCACCTCACCCACGGGATGCGGCTGAACTTCTCCGGCAAGCAGTTCAACGTGGTCGCCTACCACGTGGACGGCGACACCGGCCTGGTCGACATGGCCGAGGTGGAGCGCCTCGCCAAGGAGCACCGCCCGAAGGTGATCATCGCCGGCTGGTCGGCCTACCCCCGGCAGCTCGACTTCGCCGAGTTCCGCAGGATCGCGGACGAGGCCGGGGCGTACCTGTGGGTGGACATGGCGCACTTCGCCGGTCTGGTCGCGGCGGGGCTGCACCCGAACCCGGTCGAGCACGCGGACGTGGTGACCTCCACCACGCACAAGACGCTCGGCGGCCCGCGCGGCGGCATCATCCTGGCCAGGAAGGACTTCGCCAAGAAGCTGAACTCCTCGGTCTTCCCCGGTTTCCAGGGCGGCCCGCTGGAGCACGTGATCGCCGCCAAGGCGGTCTCCTTCAAGGTCGCGGCCTCGGCGGAATTCGCGGAGCGTCAGCGTCGTACGGTGGAGGGTGCCCGCATCCTGGCCGAGCGGCTGACCGCGCCGGACGCCCGCGAGGCCGGGGTGAACGTGCTCTCCGGCGGCACGGACGTGCACCTGATCCTGGTGGACCTGCGTGAGTCGGAGCTGGACGGACAGCAGGCCGAGGACCGTCTGCACGAGGTCGGCATCACGGTCAACCGCAACGCGGTCCCGAACGACCCGCGCCCGCCGATGGTCACCTCGGGCCTGAGGATCGGCACGCCCGCCCTCGCCACCCGCGGCTTCACCGCCGAGGACTTCACCGAGGTCGCGGACGTGATCGCGGAGACGCTGAAGCCGTCCTACGACGCTTCAGCGCTCGCGGCCCGGGTGCGGGTGCTGGCGGATAAGCACCCGCTGTATCCGGCGCTGGGCGAGTAGTACCCCGTATTCCGTGGTCCGGGTGCCCCGCCCACTGCCGGTGGGCGGGGCACCCGTGCTGTGTCCGCATAACTTTTTGTACCTGTTCGTATTGAGGAGTCACCGTGGCCGTCTCGGTCTTCGACCTGTTCTCGATCGGCATCGGCCCGTCCAGCTCCCACACGGTCGGCCCGATGCGCGCGGCGCGCATGTTCGCCCGCCGGCTGCGCAACGAGGGAGTGCTGGACGCCGTCGCCGCCGTCCGCTGCGAGCTGTACGGCTCGCTCGGCGCCACCGGCCACGGTCACGGCACCCCCAAGGCGGTGCTGCTGGGCCTGGAGGGCGCCTCCCCGCGCACGGTGGATGTGGAGGGCGCCGACGACCGGGTGGAGGCGATCCGCAAGGCGGGCCGGCTCAGCCTGCTGGGCGAGCACGAGATCGCCTTCTCCTTCGACGACGACCTCGTCCTGCACCGCCGCGAGACCCTGCCCTACCACGCCAACGGCATGACCCTCTGGGCGTACGACGCCTCGGGCCGGGAGCTGCTGACCAAGACGTACTACTCGGTCGGCGGCGGGTTCGTCGTGGACGAGGAGGCGGTCGGCGCCGACCGGATCAAGCTGGACGACACGGTGCTGAAGTACCCCTTCCGCACCGGTGACGAGCTGCTGCGGCTCACCAGGGAGACCGGTCTGTCGATCTCCGCGCTGATGCTGGAGAACGAGCGGGCCTGGCGCACCGAGGAGGAGATCCGGGCGGGCCTGCTGGAGATCTGGCGGGTGATGCGCGAGTGCGTGGCCCGCGGCATGTCCCGCGAGGGCATCCTGCCGGGCGGCCTGAGGGTCCGCCGCCGCGCCGCCGTCTCCGCCCGCCAGCTCCGCGCCGAGGGCAACGCGCTCGCGCACGCCATGGAGTGGATCACCCTCTACGCGATGGCGGTGAACGAGGAGAACGCGGCGGGCGGCCGGGTCGTGACCGCGCCCACCAACGGCGCGGCCGGCATCATCCCGGCGGTCCTGCACTACTACATGGACTTCGTGCCCGGCGCGGACGAGGAGGGCGTGGTCCGCTTCCTGCTGGCGGCCGGCGCGATCGGCATGCTCTTCAAGGAGAACGCCTCCATCTCCGGCGCCGAGGTCGGCTGCCAGGGCGAGGTGGGCTCCGCCTGCTCGATGGCGGCGGGCGCGCTCGCCGAGGTGCTGGGCGGCTCCCCCGAGCAGGTGGAGAACGCGGCCGAGATCGGCATGGAGCACAACCTGGGCCTGACCTGCGACCCGGTCGGCGGCCTCGTCCAGATCCCGTGCATCGAACGCAACGGCATGGCCTCGGTGAAGGCGGTCACCGCCGCGAAAATGGCGATGCGCGGCGACGGCTCCCACAAGGTCTCCCTCGACAAGGTCATCAAGACCATGAAGGAGACGGGCGCGGACATGAGCGTCAAGTACAAGGAGACGGCGCGGGGCGGGCTGGCGGTGAACATCATCGAGTGCTGAGGGGCGCCTGGTGTGCGGGGCCGGAGGGGGCTGAATACTGGGGATCATGCGCACCGACTTC
The DNA here is from genome assembly GCF_053596035.1 of Streptomyces sp. NPDC001781. Taxonomy (NCBI): domain Bacteria; kingdom Bacillati; phylum Actinomycetota; class Actinomycetes; order Kitasatosporales; family Streptomycetaceae; genus Streptomyces; species Streptomyces sp. NPDC001781. Next base: position 49,151 of record NZ_JBSFFI010000031.1, read on the forward strand.
GATCCCTCGGCCATGGCCCCGCACGCGTTCTACCGGCTCCTCACCTCGGTGGTGGTTCCGCGCCCGATCGCGTGGGTCTCCACGGTCCCGAAGGACCACCCGGACCGGCCGAACCTCGCTCCGCACTCGTTCTTCTCGGTCTCCTGTGTGCAGCCGCCGATCGTGCAGTTCACCTCGGTGACCCGCAAGGACTCGCTGCGGAACGTGGAGGAGACCGGGGAGTTCGTGGTCAACCTCGCGCCGGAGGGGCTGTTCAGGGAGATCAACGACACCGGGACGGACTTCCCGTCCGACGTCAGCGAGTTCGGCGCGGTGGGACTGGAACCCGAGCCCTCGCTGCGGGTGAGGCCGCCCCGGGTCGCGGCGTCCCCGGCGGCGCTGGAGTGCGAGCTGCACAGCCTGCTCACGCTGGGCGACTCCACGGTGGTGTTCGGGCGGGTGGTCCACGCGGTGGTCAGCGAGGAGGCGCTCGCCGACGACGGGCTGCCGGACATCGGGCGGCTGCGCCCCCTGTCCCGGCTGGGCCGCGACGAGTGGGGGACGCTCGGCGAGGTGCTGGACAAGCCCCGCATCCGCTGGCGCGACTGGCAGCAGGGCGAGCGGAGCTGAGTCCCGCTCCACGCCGTTCCGGACGCTCAGCCGCCGCTGCTCAGCCCCCGTGCCGCCGTACCGTGTCCGTGCCCGAGGCCACGGGTGCGAGGTCGGGGATCGGCAGCGGAACGCGCCGAGTGGGCATGCCAGGCGCCACGGTCATCGGGAGCGGAGTGCCTCCCTGCGAACGTTTCCCAGCCGTTGCCGGCCCGCCGTCGCAGCCGAGGAGTGGAGGAACTCACAGGCGTCCGACGCGGTGTGTCCGGGCATGGTGTCTGTAGTTCAACTCCCCCTGTTCTTCCGTCCCGCAGCGATGAGTGGTGTCCTCGTCGGGGCGGGTTCGCCTGCCAGGAGAAAGCATGTCTCTGAGCCTTCGGTTCACGGTCCGCAGTGACAAGGGACTGGTCCGGGAAGTCAATGAGGACTCCGTGTACGCGGCGCCGCATCTGCTGGTGGTGGCGGACGGGATGGGCGGGCACGCCGCGGGCGAGGTGGCCAGCTCCGTGGTGATCTCGCACATGGCCGAGCTGGAGCCGGAGCGGACGCGGGCGGAGCCCGTGGAGGCGCTGCGCGGGGCGATACTCGCCGGGAACCGGGCCATCGCCGACGCGGTGCGGACCTCGCCCGAGCTGGAGGGCATGGGGACCACGCTCACCGCGGTGCTGATGGAGGCGGACAGCGACCAGTTCGTCGTGGCCAACGTCGGGGACTCCCGTACGTATCTGATGCGCGCCGGTGAGCTGGTGCTGCTGACCCGTGACGACTCCCTCGTGCAGACCCTGCTGGACGACGGCCGGATCACCCCCGCCGAGGCGCTCGCGCATCCGCAGCGGTCGATGGTGACGAAGGCGCTGGTCGGCGGGGAGTCGCTCAGCCCGGCCCTGTGCCGCCTCCAGACGCTGCCCGGCGACCGCTTCCTGCTCTGCTCCGACGGCCTCTCCGACCTGGTTCCCGAGGCGGAACTCGCCGCCGCGCTCGGCCTGCCCGGCCGGGAGGAGGCCGCCGACCGGCTGGTGGAGCTGGCCCTCGGCGCGGGTGGCAGGGACAACATCTCCGTCGTGGTGGCCGACGTCGTCCAGGGCGAGGCCCCCGCCGCTCCGGTCGTCTCCCGCGCCCCGCTCCAGACCCCTCGGCGCGACAGGAGCACGCTGTACGCGGTGGTCGGCGCCGCACTGGCCGCCGGCCTCGTGGCCTACGTGCTCAGGTCGCGCTAGTGCTGTGACCGGATCCTCGAAGGCCGTCACCGTGCCTGCGGCGAAGCCTCCTTGGGCGGGTCGCCGACACGCGCGGAGCGGGATGTTCCGAGCGGCGGCGCCGGGGGCACAACACCTTCATGCTCCATGGGATCGACGTCAGCGCGTATCAGTCCTCGTCGTACGACACCGACGGACTCTCGTTCGCCTTCATCAAGGCGACGGAGGGCCGCTCGTACGTCAACTCGAGACTCGCGGCCCAGACGAAGACGGCGCGGGACGCGGGTCTGGTCACGGGCTTCTACCACTTCCTGTGGCCGGGCAGTCTCACCGACCAGGCCGAGTACTTCCTCAGCCACGCCCCCGACCGGCCGGGCGACATCCTGGCCGTCGACTGGGAGGTCACCGGTGACGGCACGCACGCGAGCAACGCGGAGAAGGACAGCTTCATCCGCAAGCTGCGCGGTCTGCGGCCGGACAACCGGGTGGTGCTGTACACCAACCGGGACTACTGGCTGAACATCGACACCACGTCGTACGCGGGCGACGGGCTGTGGATCGCCGATTACGTGAGCGCCGGAAAGCCCCGGATCAAGGCGGACTGGAGGTTCCACCAGTACACCTCGGAGCCGCACGACAAGAACGTGGCGGACTTCTCCAGCAAGGCCGCGCTCAGGGAGTGGGCGACCGGGAGGTGACGGCAGGGGTGTCCGCGCGGCGCGGACACCCCTGCCGGGCACGTCACTTGTTCAGGTAGGCCCAGAACTCGTCGAACGTCAGCACCTTGTCGCCGTCGATGTCACGGGTCTTGATGATCGCCTCGGCGACCGTCTCGGTGACGTTGAAGTCGCCCTGCTGGGCGAGCGCGGACTTGAACTCGGCCGCGGTGATGAACCCGTCGCCGTCCGCGTCGATCCGCTGGAACTGCTTGCGTGCTTCCTCGATGTCCGCCACCGATCCGCCCCTCTGTGCTCGTACTTCTCATACCGTGTCGGCAAACTGCCGCTGGTCAGATTAACGGCCCCCGCACGCGGCCCGTACCGCGGCCACCCGGACGGGGAGAGCCGGGTGCCGTACGTCGATCACGTCTGCGAGTCCGGGCCCGCCGGCCGACGGCGGCCGGTACGAGCGGAGGAGCGCGGTGGCGGAGACCTTGGCAGAGATGCTCGAGGCGCGGGGCGTCTTCCCGCCCGCGGACGGCCGGCGGCGGTTCAGCGGAAGACGCCGGTGTGGCCGAGTGAGTAGCGTCCGGGCTGCGGGTAGACGGCGAGGCCGTGCGGGCCGCTGCCGACCTTGACACGGGCCAGTTCGGTACCGGTGCGGGTGTCGATGGCGTACACCTCGGAGTTGTAGCGGCCGGAGAGCCACAGCACCTTGCCGTCGGCCGAGACGCCGCCCATGTCGGGGCTGCCGCCACCGGGCAGGCGCCACTTCCTGGTGAGCCGTTTCCGGGTGAGGTCGAACAGGGAGATGGTGCCCTCGCCCCGGTTGGAGACGTACAGCACCCGGGAGTCCCGGCTGACGTACAGTCCGTGGGCGCCCTTGCCGGTGCGGAGCAGCTTCGGCTGGTCGAAGGTGTCGCCGTTCAGGATCCACACGCCGTCGGCCATCATGTCGGCGATGTAGAACAGCTTGCCGTCCGGGGAGATCTTGACGTCCTGGGGCATGGCGCCCTTGTGCGGCAGCTTCTGCTGGGCGATGACCTCCATCCGCGCCGTGTCGACCTTGAGCAGTTCGCCGCTGAACTCGCAGGAGACCACGAAGTACCGGCCGTCGATGGAGAAGTCGGCGTGGTTGACGCCGGAGCAGCTCACCGGAACGGTCTTGACGATCTTCATGGTGTGCGCGTCGCGGAAGACGAGCTGGCGGTCCTTGGAGGCCATGACGACGGCGTACTTGCCGTCGGGTGTGAAGTACAGGTTGTACGGGTCGTGCACGTCGACCGGCTTGCCGGCCTTACCGGTGCGCGGGTCGATGGGGGTCAGGCTGTTGCCGAGGTCGTTGTTGACCCAGAGCGTCTTCAGGTCCCAGGACGGCACCACGTGCTGCGGTTGACGGCCGACCGGGATGGTCTCCAGCACCCGGTAGGTCGCCGGGTCGATGACGGTGACGGTGTTCGAGTTGGTGTTGGGGACGTAGACCCTGGAGGGGAAGTCCTTCACGACGGGCGAGAGCCGGTTGGGTCGGTCCGCAGCGTAGAGATCGTTCACGTCCTGCACCGGGGGCATCCCGGGCAACACGCTCACCTGTTGCTTCTTCAGCTCCGGCTGGACCGCCGGCTTGCTGGCGAGGGCCGCGTCCTCGCGGTGCCGGGTGCCGCTTCCGCACGCGGACAGCAGCGTCAGGGCGACTCCGGCGGCCAAGAGGCGGGCGGCTCGTGTGGGTTGCATCAGCTCAGCAGCTCCGTAGTGGTGACCGCGCGCAGCCGGCGCCGGCCGAGTTCGTGGAGTACGGCGGGGAGGGCGGCGACCGTGTCGGGGTAGCCGAAGTGCAGGCTCACCACCGACCCCGCACGCACCTCGGCCAGGACCTTGCGGGTGATGGCGTCGGCACCGGGACGGGTGTAGTCGAGCGAGTCGACGTCGTAGGAGAGCACGTGCGGATAGCCCGCGGCCCGGGCGAGCCCGGCGACCAGCGGGGAGGCGGTCGGGGAGCGGGAGGGGCGGAACCAGGTTCCGACGGATCCGGTGAGCGCCTTCAGGCGTGCGGCGCAATCGGTGATCTCGCGGCGTGCCTCGGACTCGGCCATGGCGTTGACGGCGACGTGCCGCTGGGTGTGGTTGCCGAGGTCGTGGCCGCCGTCGAGGATGCGGCGGGCGAGGGCGGGGTGTTCGTCCAGCCAGGTGCCGACGGCGAGCACGGTGAGCCGGGCGCCGCGCTGTTCGGCCGTGCTGAGCAAGGACTCGGCGAGGTGGGGGTCGCCCTGGCCGTGAAAGGTGAGGGCGACCCGGGAGCGGTTGCGCGGCCCGTGGGTGATCTGGGCGGGCTGCCCGGCGTAGGCGCGGGGGGCGGGCGCGGTGCGCGCGGTGGCAGCGGGCCGGCCGGACGCGTCGGCGGGTGGGTCGGACGCGGAGGCATCGGCGGCGGGCGGGGTGTCCTGGCCGCTTCCGCATCCGGCGGCGAGCGCACCCCCGGCGACGAGCCCGGCACCCGCGCGCAGCACTTCGCGTCGGTTGGTCGTGGTCACCCGCACCATTTAAGGGGCATAAGGTAAGAAAACTGCCGATTTCCCCACTCTGGGGACATTCGCGGGTCGCGGTGACGGTACGGCTCCCGGGGCGGTCCCTGGTGCTGTGACTGGAGGTGCTGTGACTGGAGGTGCCGTGCCGGACGCCGCGAGCCGGTGAACCTTTCCGGTCACCGCACTAGCGGTCGCCCACGCGCATCTCGAACCAGGTGGTCTTGCCCCGGGGCAGCAGGTCGACGCCCCAGCGGTCCGCGAGTCTGTCGACGAGGAACAGTCCCCGTCCGCTGACGTCCGTCTCCTGCACCGGCATCAGACAGGGCAGCCCCCGCGAGGGGTCGCGCACCTCGACCCGGACCCAGCCTCGCCGGCGGCGCATCCGCAGCCCGAACACCCGGGCACCGGTGTGGCGTACGGCGTTGCCCACGAGTTCGGAGACGAGCAGCACCGCGTCCTCGGTCAGCTTGGGGGTCAGCCCCCAGTGCCGCAGGACGACGATCTGGGCGAGCCTGCGCGCGGTGGCGGCGGACTCGGGACGCGACGGGAGCGGAACCTCCGCCTCCGCGGGATTGCCGAACAACTCCAGTGCTCTGAGCCCTTGTTCGTCCTCGACCGCGGGCGACCAACGCGCCGTGGCAGAACGGCCGTGTCCCCGTGGCTGATCGATGCCATCCAGCCCCGCCATGAACCCATGATGGCCGTCCCGGTGCACCTCCGGGGCCGATCCGAGGGAATACGCCCCCCGTGCGCCCCCGGTCTGCTTCTTGCTCTGCGCATATGCCAGGGGCAGGTAGCGGTCGGCGGCAGCCCGGTCGACCTGCGGCGACGGCTCGTTTCCGGGCAATCGTGCGGCTCCCTCGGCGAGGCAGGCTTAAGGTGCCGTTAAGGCTCCCATAAGCCGGCCCGCCGAGAGACCCGAACCAGACGACGCGTCAGCCGCAAGGGCTGCCAGGGTTTTCCTCAGATCCGCCGAGCCCTTCGCGGACCTCTCAGAGGAACTTGGCCTTCCCCGGCCCCTCCTCCACGAAGCTGCGCATCCCCCGCTCGCGGTCCTCGGTGGCGAACAGCCCCGCGAACCAGTTCCGCTCCACCGTGAGCCCGGTGTCGATGTCGGTCTCCAGACCGGCGTCGACCGCCTCCTTCGCGGCACGCAGCGCGAGCGCCGGTCCCTGGGCGAGCCGGGCGGCCCAGGCGTGCGCCTGCTCGTACACCTCGCCGGCCGGGACGACCCGGTCCACCAGGCCGAGGGCGAGGGCCTCGTCGGCCTTGACCATGCGGCCGGTGAAGATGAGGTCCTTGGCCTTGGAGGGGCCGATCAGCCGGGGCAGCCGCTGGGTGCCGCCCGCGCCCGGGATCAGGCCGAGCAGGATCTCGGGCTGGCCCAGCTTGGCGTTCTCCCCGGCGATCCGGTAGTCCGCGCACAGCGCCAGCTCGCAGCCCCCGCCGAGCGCGTACCCGGTGACGGCTGCGACGACGGGCTTGGGAATGCGGGCGACGGCGGTGAAGGCGTCCTGGAGGCCGCGGGCGCGCAGGACCATCGCGGTGTGGTCCATCGCCTGCATCTCCTTGATGTCCGCGCCCGCCGCGAACACCTTCTCCCCGCCGTAGATCACCACGGCGCGTACGTCCTCGCGGCGCGTGGCCTCCTCGGCGAGTTCCTTCAGCCGGTCCTGCGTGGCGACGTCCAGGGCGTTCATCGGCGGCCGGTCCAGGCGCAGCGTGCCGACGCCTTCGGCGACTTCGAGATTCACGGTCATGCGCAGCAGGTTAACGGCCGCCAGGGACACTCGTTCGGACCAGGCCGGGTCAGGGAGCGGGGTCCGGACGAGAGACCCGGACGCCGACGGGCCCGGTGCCGTTCCCCACAGCACCGGGCCCGTCGCGCGGGACGCCTACTTCTTCCAGTCCGCCCAGCTCATGTTCCAGCCGTTGAGGCCGTTGTCCGGGGCGACCGTGCGGTCGTGGGAGTTCTTCACGACGACCACGTCACCGACCATGGACCTGTTGAAGAACCAGGCCGCGGGGACCCCGCCGTCGTAGCCGCCGCGCACGTCGCGCAGGCCCACGCAGCCGTGGCTGGCGTTGTAGTTGCCGAAGGCGTCGCCGCCCCAGTAGTTGCCGTGGATGAAGGTGCCGGAGTCGGTGAGACGGATGGCGTGCGGCACGTCCTTGATGTCGTACTCGCCGCCGTAGCCGACCGTCTCACCGTTCATCCGGGTCACGGCGAGCTTCTCGGTCATGACCATCTCGCCGTTCCAGGTCTCGTAGCCGGACTTGCCGGTGGTGACCGGGAGGGTCTTGAGGGGCTTGCCGTCCCGCACGACCTTCATGGTGTGCTTCTTGGCGTCGACGTAGGAGATCTGGCTGCGGCCGATGGTGAACCTCACCGTCCTGCGCTGCTTGCCGTAGACCCCGTCGCGGCCCTCGACGCCGTCCAGGTCGAGGTCGACGGTGACCTTGGTGCCGGGCTTCCAGTAGCTCTCCGGACGGAAGTCCAGGCGGTCGTTGCCGAACCAGTGGCCTTCGACGGGCACCGCGGGCTCGGTCCTGATCCGGATCGCCTTCTCGACGGCGGCCGGGTCGGTGATGCCGCGGGTGAAACGCAGCGAGAACGGCATCCCGACGCCGACGGTGGAGCCGTCCTCCGGGGTGAAGGTGCCCATGAACGTGTTCTCGGGCGTCAGCGTGGTGAAGCTGGAGTCCTCGGCGGCCTTGCGCCCCCGCGAGTCCTCGGCGACCGCGTGCACCGTGTACTTGGTGGCGGCGGCCAGGTGACGGGCCGGGGTCCAGGCGGCGCCGCCCTTGGCGAGCGTGCCGTCGACCTCGGTGCCCTTGCCGTCCTTGACGACCACGCTGGTCAGCCGACCCCCGGCGACCTTCACGCGCAGCGCGCCGCTGGTGTCCACGGACTTGGCGCCGGACCGCGGCGCGATGGTGACGGCCGCCGAGGACTGCTTGTCCTGGCCGTCCTTGCTCCTGGCGTTGTCCGACCCGCTGTCCGCGCTCTCACCGCCGCCGCAGGCGGCCAGCGACAGCACGAGCGCCCCCGCCACGAGCGCCAGCCCCTTACGACTCCTGTGCCGAGTTCCTGCCGAAGCCCCCGATATCGGCCGCACGTTCAAGTCGTTCTCCCCTCCCGGACCTGGTCACAGGTCCACACCCCGGCGCGTCCCACGCTCGTCCGGGAATGCTAGCCGCCGGGTTCCGGGCTCGGTGTCCGTCGAATGTCACCGTTCAGTCGCAACTTCAACCAGTCGCCGAGCCACGGAACTTGGCAGCTCACCGGGTCACCGGGGCACGCCGCCCGCCTTCCACTGCTTCCATGCCATGTTCCACCCGCTGAGGCCGTTGTCCGGAGAGACGGTCTTGTCCTTGCTGTGCACGACCTCGATGACGTCCCCGACGAGGCTGCGGTCGAAGAACCAGCCCGCCGGGGTGTCCGCCCCGCCGCCCTTGACGTCCCTCAGCCCCACGCACCCGTGGCTGACGTTGGCCTCGCCGGGCGACTCGGGCGACCAGTAGTTGCCGTGCAGGAAGGTGCCGGAGTCGGTGAGCTTCATGGCGTGCGGCACGTCCGGGATGTCGTACTCCCCGCCGAAGCCGACCGTCTGGCCGTTCATGCGGGTCACCTCCAGCATGTCCATCACCACCATCTTGCCGTTGTACGTGGGCGTCTTGGGGGCACCCGCCGTGATCGGCACGGTGGCCAGGAGCTCGCCGTCCCGGCGCACCTCCATGGTGTGCGCGGCCGCGTCGACCAGGGAGACCTGGCTGCGGCCGACGGTGAAGGCGAGCGTCCTGCGCTGGAGCCCGTACACACCCGGCGCCCCCTCGACGTCGCGCAGGTCGAGGTCGACGGTGACCTCGGTGCCGGGCTTCCAGTAGCGCTCGGGCCGGAAGTCCAGCCGGTTCCTGCCGAACCAGTGGGCGCGGATGTCGACGGCCGGTCTCGCGGTGACGCGTACGGCCTTCTCCACGGCCGCCCGGTCGGTGATGTCCCGGTTGAAGGCGAGGGAGACGATCATCCCGGTGCCGACCGTGGAACGGTTCTCCGGGGTGACGTAGCCGATGAACCGCTGGTCGGGGACGTAGGTGGTGAACGTGGTGTGCCGGGCCGAGCGGCGGCCGTCGCCGTCCACGGCGACCGCGTCCACGGTGTAGCGGGCGGCGAGGGCCAGCTTGTCGTCGTCCGGTTTCCAGGTGCGGCCGTCCCTCGCGATGTGCCCGGCGACGGCGGTGTCCTGGGCGTCCTGGGAGCGGGTCACCGTGACCTTCTCCAGCCGCCCGTCGGGCACCCTCACCCGCAGCCGCTCACCGGGGCGCACCCCCTTGCCGCCGTCGTCCGGGGTCACCCGGATGGCGTCCTCTACGGCCGGGGGTCTGCCCGGCGGGCCGCCGATGCCCAGGGGGCCGGAGCCGTCCGCGGTGCAGCCGGCCGCCCCGGCCAGCAGTCCCGCCCATGAAAGTGCCGTGGCCAGTGCGGCCAGCGCGCGCCGCGCGCGTCCTTGTAGGTGCCTCACGCCGACACAACGACGCGGCACGCTCCGGGGAAACGTGAGTGCGACCCCGCGGATGGGCAGAACAGAGGGAAGGACGACGTGAAGGGGAGCCGCCGCGCCCGCGCCGGAGCCGTCGGGGCGCTGCCGTACCGGTCGGCCGAGCGTGCCCGGGACCCTGGCAGGTCCGCGGGTGCGGTCGGCCGTTCGGCGCGGGCGGCCGTACCCCGGAGGGCCGAGCCACTGAAAGAGGGGCCGACTGGTGACGAGCGCAGCCGAGCAGCGGGCACGGGCCGGGGATCCGGCCGCCCAGAGCGGGACCGCCACTTCCCCGGTGCGCGGTGCCCGGCGCGCCGCGCCGCCCGCCCGGCCGGGGACGCCGACTCCGCTGGGGGCCCGGTTCCGTACCGGCCCGGACGGGGTGGCGGGCACCAACTTCGCGCTGTGGGCGGGCGGAGCGGAGGCGGTGCGGCTGTGCCTGTTCGACGAGCGGGGCCGGGAGACACAGGTCCGGCTCACCGAGCTGACCCACGAGATCTGGCACGGCTTCGTCCCCGGTGTGCTGCCCGGCCGGCGTTACGGCTACCGGGTGGAGGGCCGCTGGGACCCGTGGACCGGCGCCCGCTGGAACCCGGCGAAGCTGCTGCTGGACCCGTACGCACGCGCGGTGGACGGCGAGTTCGCGCTGCCGCCGGAGGTGTACGGGCACGTACGGGACTGGCCGGAGCAGGCCTACGCGGACACCGTGCGGGACGAACGGGACTCGGCGCCCTTCGTGCCCAAGGGCGTGGTGGTCCATGACGACGACGACTGGTCCGACGACCACCGCCCGAAGACGCCGTGGGCGGACTCGGTCATCTACGAGCTGCACGTCAAGGGCTTCACCAAGCTCCACCCCGCGATCCCCGAGGAACTGCGCGGCACCTACGCCGGTCTCGCGCACCCGGCGGCCGTCGGGCACCTGGTGGACCTGGGCGTGACGGCGGTGGAGCTGCTCCCCGTCCACCAGTTCGCGCACGAGGACCATCTGCTGCGCCGGGGCCTGAGGAACTACTGGGGCTACAACTCCATCGGCTACTTCGCCCCGCACGCGGCCTACGCGGCCTCCGGCACCACCGGCCAGCAGGTCGGCGAGTTCAAGCGGATGGTGCGCGCGCTGCACGCGGCCGGCATCGAGGTGATCCTGGACGTGGTCTACAACCACACCGCCGAGGCGGGCGAACTCGGCCCCACACTCTCCCTGAAGGGCATCGACAACCGGGGCTACTACCGCCTCCAGCCCGACGCCCGCCGGTACGCCGACTACACCGGCTGCGGCAACACCCTGCACGTCGTGCAGCCCCAGGTGCTCCGGCTGATCACGGACTCGCTGCGCTACTGGGTGACCGAGATGGGCGTGGACGGCTTCCGCTTCGACCTGGCGGCGGCGCTGGCCCGCTCGATGCACGACGTCGACATGCTGTCGCCCTTTCTCGCCGTCATCGCCCAGGACCCGGTGCTGCGCCGGGTGAAGCTGATCGCCGAACCGTGGGACATCGGCTCGGGCGGCTACCAGGTGGGCGCCTTCCCCCCGCTGTGGACGGAGTGGAACGACCGCTACCGCGACACGGTGCGCGACTTCTGGCGGCACGCGCTGCCCGACGTCCGCGAGATGGGGTACCGGCTGTCCGGCTCCAGCGACCTGTACGCCTGGGGCGGCCGCCGCCCCTACGCCTCGGTCAACTTCGTCACCGCGCACGACGGTTTCACCCTGCGCGACCTCGTCTCCTACCACGGCAAGCACAACGAGGCGAACGGCGAGGACAACCGGGACGGCACCGACGACAACCGCTCGTGGAACTGCGGTACCGAGGGCGAGACGGACGACGAGGACGTACGGGCCCTGCGCAGACGGCAGTTGCGCAACCTGCTGACCACGCTGCTGCTGTCCACCGGGGTGCCGATGCTGGTCGCCGGCGACGAGCTGGGCCGCACCCAGGGCGGCAACAACAACGCCTACTGCCAGGACGGCGAACTGAGCTGGCTGGACTGGTCGCTGCTGGACGACCCTGACTGGCGGCCGCTGTTCGACCTGACCTGCCGGCTGATCGCGCTGCGCCACGCGCACCCGGTGCTGCGCCGCCGCGCCTTCTTCTCCGGCCGCGCGCACTCGGCGGACGGCCTCAGGGACCTGGCCTGGTTCACCGCGCGGGGCGCGGAGATGACCGAGGGCGACTGGTACGCGCCCGCCGCCACGCTTGGCATGTATCTGTCCGGTCGGGACATCCCGGGGCGGGACGAGCGGGGCGCGGCGGTGGTGGACGACAGCTTCCTCACGGTGCTGCACGCCGGGCACGAGCCGACCGCCTTCACCCTTCCGGGGGCACCCTGGGCGGCGGGGTACGAGGTGGTGGTGGACACCTCCCGCGAGGAGCAGTCGGGGGCACCGGGCACGGTCCTGGGCGCGGGGACCGACATCACCGTGCCGGCGCGGACGGTGCTGCTGCTGCGGGTGGTCTGAGGGTGTGCGCGGGGGCGGAAAACTCGGTGGGCGGGACGGGGACCGGTCCGTACTCTGACCACGGTGTCCACCAACTCTCCCCCCGCCCGGCGCCGCTCCGCCGCCCGCACCCTGCTGCGGCTGTGGCCCTACGTACGCCCGGTGCGCGCACGCTGGTTCGCGGCCGCCGCCGTCGCGGTCGTCGCCTCCTGTCTCGGCCTGGTGATCCCGCTCGTCCTGAAGTGGATGGTCGACGGCCCGGTGGCCGCGCGCGATCCCGCCGGGGTGTGGCTGGGCGCGCTGTACCTGCTGCTGATCGGGGTGGCGGAGGCGCTGCTGTTCGGCATACGGCGCTGGCTGGTGGCGCGTCCGCTGGCCGGCGTGGAGGCGGGCATGCGCGCCGACCTCTACCGGCGCCTGCAGCGGCTCCCGGTGGCCTTCCACGACCGCTGGCCCTCCGGCCAGCTGCTGTCGCGGGGCACCGGCGATCTGATGCTGGTGCGGATGTTCCTCGCCTTCCCGCTGACCTTCCTGCTGGTCAACGGCGTGACGATCGTCGTGGGGCTGGGAATCATGCTGGTCCAGGACTGGGTGCTCGGCCTGGTCGTGCTCGGTCCCGCCGTGCCGCTGCTGTGGGTCTGCGTGGTCGTGGAACAGCGGTACGCGCACGCGGCCCGGCAGGCCCAGGACCAGGTCGGCGACCTGACGACGCTGGTCGAGGAGAGCGTGCTCGGCATCCGGGTCGTCAAGGGCTTCGGGCGCCACCGCAGCCAGGCGCGCGCGTTCCGGCGCACGGCGCTGACGCTGCGGGACACGGAGATCCGCAAGGCACGGATCCTGGCGGTCATCTGGTCGGTCATCGTGGCACTGCCCGAGGTGGCCATCGGGGCCGCGCTGGTGCTGGGTGTGCTGCGGGTGGCGGACGGCTCGCTGTCGGCGGGCACGCTGGTCGCGTTCCTCAGCACGGCGCTGGCGCTGCGCTGGCCGGTGGAGTCCATCGGCTTCCTGCTGGCGATGTGCCAGGAGGCGGCGACGGCCACGGAGCGGTACTTCGAGGTGTTGGACGAGTGCCCGGAGGACGACGGGGAGACGCCTGCCCCGGCCGCCCCCGAGCCCGGTGAACGCGGTCTGCGCTTCGAGGGCGTGGGTTTCCGCCACGCCGACGCGGCCCCGGACGCCCGCCCGGTGCTGGACGGAGTCGACCTGCACGTCCGCCCCGGCGAGTCGATGGCGCTGGTCGGCGCGACCGGCAGCGGCAAGACCACGCTGACCTCGCTGGTCCCCCGTCTGCACGACGCCACCTCGGGCCGCATCACCCTCGACGGCGTGGACATCACCGCGCTCCCGCGCGAGGAACTGCGCGCCCGGGTCGCCGTCGCGTTCGAGGAGCCCACCCTGTTCTCCACCAGTGTGGCGGAGAACGTCCTCATGGGCGCCGGTGCGGGTGCGGGCCGCGAGGAGCTGGAGCGGGCGCTCGCGGTGGCGCACGCCGACTTCGCGCACGCGCTGCCCGAGGGCCCCGACACCCGGGTCGGCGAGCAGGGCCTGAGCCTCTCCGGCGGCCAGCGGCAGCGGCTCGCGCTGGCCCGCGCGGTGGCAGGGCGGCCGGAGTTCCTGGTGCTGGACGACCCGCTGTCCGCGCTCGACGTGCACACCGAGGCGGCCGTGGAGGCGGCACTGCGCCGGGTGCTGGCCGACACCACGGCCCTGATCGTGGCCCACCGACCCTCCACCGTGCTGCTGGCCGACCGGGTCGCCCTGCTCTCCGACGGCCGGATCACCGCCGTGGGCACCCATCACGAACTGCTGCGCACCAGCGCGGAGTACGCCCATCTGATGTCCGGCGGCCCGCGCGAGGCTTCCGAGGAACCCGAGGATTCCCGATGACCACCACGACGTCCGACGCCCCCACCACGGACGACGACCTCCCCGGCCCGCAACGGGCCGAGGACTCCGGCGACCCCTTCGACCGCGACGTCCTGCCCACCCCGCCCGGCGCCACCTCGGGCCTGCTGCGTTCGCTGCTCGCCCCGCGCCGGGCCCGCGTCGCGTTCACCGTGCTCCTGGTGCTGCTCCAGCAGGCGGCGGCGCAGACCGGTCCGCTGCTGGTGGCGTACGCCATCGACACCGCCGTGCCCGCCGTGCGCCGGCACGACCACGGGCCGCTGCTCGCGGTGGCGGCGGGGTACGCGCTGTGCGCGCTGGCCTCGGGCGGGCTCCAGTACGCGTTCGTCGAGGCGTCCGCGCGGGTCAACCAGGACGTGCTGCTGGACCTGCGCGGGCGGATCTTCCGGCACGCCCAGGCGCTCAGCGTGGACTTCCACGAGCGCTACACCTCCGGCCGGCTGATCTCCCGCTCCACCACGGACGTGGAGGCGCTGCGCGAGCTCCTGGACGAGGGGCTCCAGGAACTGGTCACGGTGGTGCTGTCCTTCGTCTACATCGCCGCGCTGCTGCTCTGGCTGGACCTGGGTCTCGGCGCGGTCGCGGTCGCCTCCTTCGTGCCGCTGTACCTGCTGGTGCGGCGTTACCAGCGGCGCGCGGAGAAGGTGTTCGCGGCGCGCTCCACGGCCGTCGCCTCGCTGATCGTGAAGTTCGTGGAGACGATGAACGGCATCCGCCCGGTGCGCGCGTTCCGCCGCGAGGCCGCCAACGACGCCGAGTTCGCCACGCTGAACCGGCGGCACGAGCGCAGCAACGGCGACTCGCTGCTGGAGATGGCCCGGTACGTGGTCGGCTCCCGGCTGGTCGCCAACACGGCGGTCGCCGGGATCGTGCTGTGGGGCGCCTACCGGGTGGCCTCCGGCACCCTGGCGCTCGGTGTGCTGGCGGCGGCGGTGCTGTACCTGCGGCGGCTGTACGACCCGATCGACCGGCTGGGGATGTTCCTCAACTCCTACCAGTCGGCGGCCGCCTCGCTGGAGAAGATCGCCGGTCTGCTGGCCCAGGTGCCGTCCGTGCCGGAGCCCGTCGAGTCCCGCGAACTCCCGCCGTTGAAAAACGACTTCCCCGGCCGCGAGGTCGCCTTCGACGGGGTGCGGTTCGCCTACCGCACCGGCGGTGAGGTGCTGCCCCGCTTCGACCTGACGCTGCCGGCGGGGCAGACGGTCGCCGTGGTCGGCTCCACGGGCGCGGGAAAGTCGACGCTGGCCAAACTGCTGGCCCGCTTCTACGACCCGACCGAGGGCGCCGTCCTGCTCGACGGGGTGGACCTGCGCGAGCTGGCGCTGCCGGAACTGCGGCGCGGGGTGGTGATGGTGACCCAGGAGGCGTTCCTGTTCTCCGGCACGGTCGCGGACAACATCGCCATCGGCCGCCCCGAGGCGACCCGGGAGGAGATCGAGCAGGCGGCGAAGGCGATCGGCGCGCACGAGTTCATCAGCGCCCTGCCCGACGGCTACGACACCGACGTACGCAAACGCGGTGGTCGCATCTCCGCAGGTCAGAGGCAACTTGTGGCCTTCGCTCGGGCGCTTCTCGCGGACCCGGCGGTGCTGATCCTGGACGAGGCGACCAGCTCGCTGGACGTACCGGGTGAGCGGGCGGTGCAGCGGGCGATGACGACCGTCCTGCGCGGCCGCACGGCGGTGGTGATCGCGCACCGGCTGTCCACGGTGGAGATCGCGGACCGGGTGCTGGTGATGGAGCACGGCCGGATCGTCGAGGACGGCCGCCCGGACCAGCTGATCGCCGGTTCCGGTAGGTTCTCCGAGCTGCACAAGGCGTGGCGGGACAGTCTGGCCCGGTGACGGCCGGTGGAACGGGGGAAGAATGATCGACACGTACGGAGATCCCGGCATACCTGACACGCGGGGCGGCTGGCGCTACCTGGGGTGGCTGGCGCTGCGTCAGCCGGGGCGTTCGCTGGCCGGCGCGGTGCTGGGCTCGGCGTGGCTGGTGCTGATGGCGGCCCAGCCCTACCTGCTCTCGCGGGCGGTGGACGACGGGCTCGTGCCGGGACGGCTCGGGGTGCTCGCCGCCTGGGCAGGCGCGATGTTCGCGGCCGGGGTGGGGTGCGCGTGGCTGAGCATCATGCGGCACCGCACGATGACGCGGGTGCGGATGGACGCCAACTTCCGCACGGTGAAACTGGTGGTGGAGCACGCGGCCAGGCTGGGTGCCGCGCTGCCGCGCCGGGTGGGGGCCGGTGAGGTCGTCACCGTCGGGGTCGGCGATGTGCAGACCCTCTCGCAGGCGCTGACCGTGATCGGGCCGGGCGTCGGCTCGGTCGTCGTCTACTCGGTGGTGGCCGCCCAGCTCCTGACCATCTCCGGCTCGGTGGCCGCCGTGGTGCTGCTGGGCGTTCCGGTCATCGCGCTGCTCACCGGCCCGCTGACCCGCCGTCTCCAGGGCACCGAGACGGAGTACCGCGAGCGCCAGGGCGTCCTCACCGCCCGCATCGGCGACCTGGCGGGCGGCCTCAGGGTGCTGGGCGGGCTCGGCGGCAAGTCGCTGTTCGCGGAGGCCTTCGCCAGGGACTCCGGGCGGCTGCGGGAGCAGGGCTACCGGGTGGGCGCGGTGACGAGCTGGGTGCAGGCGCTGGGTCTCGGCCTGCCGACGATGTTCCTGGCCGCGGTGACCTGGCTGGCGGCCCGGCTGGCCGCGGAGGGTGCGATCACTGTGGGCGAGCTGGTGTCGGTGTACGGCTACGCGGCCGTGCTGATCGGCCCGGTCGCCTTCTTCGTCGAGATGAACTACGACCTGAACCGCGCGGTGGTGGCCGCCCGCCGGGTGGTGGCCCTGCTCCGGCTGGAGCCCGAACCGGACGACGGCACGCTGCCCGCCCCCGAACGTCCGGCGGAGCTGCACGACCCGGCGTCGGGCGTCCGGGTGGCGCCGGGCCGGCTGACCGCGCTGGTCTCGGCCCGCACCGCCGACACCGCCGCCGTGGTGGACCGGCTCGGCCGGTACGGGCCCACCGAGGCGCTGTGGGGCGGCGTACGCCTGGACTCGGTGCCGCTGGCCGAGGTGCGCGCGCGGGTCCTGGTAGCGGACAACGAGGCGGACCTGTTCGCCGGTCCTCTGCTGGAGACGGTGTCCGCCGGGCGCCCGGCCGGCGAGGCCGCGGTGCGCCGGGCGGTGCGGGCGGCGTGCGCCGAGGACGTCGTACGGGGGCTGCCGGACGGGCTGGACACGGTGGTGTCCGGACAGGGCCGGAGCCTCTCGGGGGGCCAGCGCCAGCGGGTCCGGCTGGCGCGGGCGCTGCTGGCCGACCCCGAGGTGCTGCTCGCCGTGGAGCCGACCTCGGCGCTGGACGCGCACACCGAGTCGGCGGTCGCGCACCGGCTGCGCGAGGCGCGGGAGGGCCGTACGACGGTGGTGACGTCGACCTCGCCGCTGCTGCTGGACGTGGCGGACACGGTGCTGTTCCTGGTCGACGGCAAGGTGGCCGCGAGCGGCCCGCACCGGCTGCTGCTGGACCGCGAGAAGGGCTACCGGGCACTGGTGGCGAGGGACTTGGACGACGGGGAGGTCTCGCGATGACGAAGGACACGGGAGCGCTGCCGGTCGCGGACCGGCGCACGGTACGGCGGGCGGCCGTCCGGCTGGTGCGCGCCGACGGACGGGCCTTCGCGGCCGCGCTGGGCCTGAACGCGCTGGCGGCCGGTGCGGGCATCGTGGGCCCCTGGCTGGTCGGCCGGATCGTGGACGAGGTCCGGGCCGGGCGCGGGGCTGGCGCGGTGGACCGGCTCGCGCTGTGGATCCTGCTGTGCGCGCTGGCCCAGTTGGTACTGGCCCGCTGGGCCCGGTACGTGGCGCACCGGTTCGGGGAGCGGACGCTGGCGCGGGTGCGCGAGACCTTCGTCGAGCGGCTGCTGGGACTGCCCGCGTCGGTGGTCGAGCGGGCCGGCACCGGCGACCTGACGGCGCGCGGCACGGCGGACGTGGCGACGGTCGGCACCACCCTGCGGGACATCGGCCCGGAGCTTCTGGTGTACGCGGTGCAGGCTCTGTTCGTGCTCGGCGCGGTGTTCGTGCTCAGTCCGTGGCTCGGCCTCTTCGGGCTGGTCGGGCTGACCCCGGTGTGGCTGGCGGTGCGCTGGTACCTGCGGCGGGCGAGGGACGCCTACCTGGCCGAGGGCGCGGCGACCTCGGCGGTCGCGGAGATCGTGGCGGCGACGGCGGCGGGCGCCCGGACCGTGGAGGCGTTCCGGCTGGAGGAGGCGCGTACGGCGGCGAGCCGGGAGGCGCTGGAGGACTCCCGCCGCAGCCGGTACCGCACGCTGGGCCTGCGGACCGTGTTCTTCCCGTCCGTCGAGATCTCGTACACGATCCCGGTGGCCGGGGTGCTGCTGGTCGGGGGCTGGCTGCACGGGCGCGGGATGATCGGGCTGGGCGCGGTGGTGGCCGGGGCGCTGTACATGCGGCAGTTCACCGACCCGCTGGACATGGTGCTGATGCGGCTGGAGCAACTCCAGTCCAGTGGTGCCTCGTTCGCCCGCGTGGAGGGCATGGCCGAGGCCCCGGGCACCCCGGTGGAGACCACGCGGGCTCCGGCCGACGACCGGATCGAGGTGCGCGGGGCGCGGTACGCGTACGAGCGGGGGGCCGAGGTGCTGCGCGGGGTGGACCTGACGGTCCGGCCCGGCGAGCGGCTGGCCGTGGTGGGCACGTCCGGCGCGGGCAAGACCACGCTGAGCAGACTGCTGGCCGGCATCGACGCCCCCGCGTCCGGCTCGGTCACGGTGGGCGGGGTCCCGGTCGCGGAGCTGGATCCCGCGCGGCTGCGCCGCCAGGTGGTGCTGGTCACCCAGGAGCACCATGTGTTCCTGGGCTCGGTGCGGGACAACCTGCTGATCGCCGAACCCGGTGCCACGGACGAGGAGTTGTGGCAGGCGCTGGCGGCCGTGGGTGCCGACGGCTGGGTGCGGGAGCTGCCCGGGCGGCTGGACACCGGGCTCGGCCAGGGCGGCCGGGTGACCGACGGCTCCCAGGCGCAGCAGCTCGCGCTGGCCCGCGTGGTGCTGGCCGACCCGCACACCCTGATCCTGGACGAGGCGACCGCCCTGCTCGACCCGGCCACCGCCCGGCACACCGAGCGCGGTCTGGCCGCGGTGCTGGCGGGCCGCACGGTGATCGCCATCGCGCACCGGCTGCACACCGCGCACGACGCGGACCGGGTCGCGGTGATGGAGGACGGCCTGGTCACCGAGCTGGGCACGCACGACGAACTGGTGGCGGCGAACGGCGCGTACGCGGCCCTGTGGCGCACCTGGCACGGGGACGGCGGAACGGCCTGAGAGCCACCCGCACAGGCGCTCCACACTTTCGCGAGAAGGGGAGTCGGCACGGAAGGCACGCCTTCCGTGCCGACTCCCCGACGCGCTTCTGACGACCGGGCGTGGACGGCACATCCAAAGAACACCCGACACTCCGGTATCGGCGGAGTGGACGCGCACCGCTCCCCCGGCCCGGCGGCGACACGGGCACCTCGTACGAATCCATCACCGCGGCGGCGATCCCGGACGACAATCCCGCGACCAGATCGGGCATCGCGCTCTGGGGCAGGGGCCAAAACGCGCCAGGCAACTTGCGCGTGGCCGTGAACTTCACTCACACCCGGTGCGGTGACCCGGTGATCGACCCGGTCGGCCCGCCGGGCACCTCGTACCGGCTGAGGAACTTCGGTTCCCCGGGCTCCGGGGACCACGGGGACGGGACCTGAACCGTCGATGCAGGGGCCGAAACCGCCGGTGGGACCTGGAAATTGAAGGCGCAGGGCCAGGCGGCGCAGGGAAGGGCACCGTCGACGCCTGGAAGGCCGTCCTCCCCCGCACCAGCCTTCCGCCACCCCTGGCGGCCGGTGAACGGGTGCCGTCGGGAGGGTGAACAGCCTTCCGCGCGACCCCGTTCACACGCCCGCAACAACTTCAAGACGAAAGGTTTCGGCCAACATCACCACAGGGTCATGACATGTACGCGTCCCTGGTGCCACGCTCTCCTCACCCGCCGCAGCACAGCGACTTCAGTACGCACCACTCCGGCCAGTGACCCCACGCTGGCCGACGCCCCCACGTCAAGGAGCTACTGTGAGCACCCCCTACACGCGCCGCAAGCGCACCTCGCTCGTCATCGCCACCGCCGTCGCCGCCGGTGCCCTCCTCTCCACGGGTCTGTCCTCCAGCGCGAGCGCCGAGAACAAGACCCTGGCCGGCGCCCCGACGCTGCTGTCGGCCTCGGCCCGCACCACACTGATCCAGCAGGCGCAGTCCGACGCCCCCGAGACCGCCCAGCGCATAGGTCTCGGCGCCAAGGAGAAGCTGGTCGTCAGAGACGTCGTCAAGGACGTCGACGGCACCGTGCACACCCGCTACGAGCGCACCTACGCGGGCCTGCCGGTCCTCGGCGGCGACCTCGTGGTGCACACCGCCAGGTCCGGCAAGGCCGAGGGCGTCACCAAGGCCACCAAGTCGGCCATCAAGGTGGCCTCGCTGAAGCCGCAGATCACCCCGGCCAAGGCGGAGAAGCAGGCCGTCGGCGTCGCCAGGACGCTCGGCTCCGCCAAGACCGAGTCGGACGGCGCCCGCAAGGTCATCTGGGCCGGCTCCGGCAAGCCCGTCCTCGCCTACGAGACGGTCGTCGGCGGCCTCCAGGACGACGGCACCCCGAACCAGCTCCACGTCATCACCGACGCCGCCACCGGCAAGAAGCTCTTCGAGTACCAGGGCGTCGAGAACGCGACCGGCAAGACGCTGTACTCCGGCACGGTCACCCTCAACTCCGTGCAGTCGGGCTCGACGTACCAGCTCACCGACAGCGCCCGGGGCAGCCACAAGACCTACAACCTGGCCCGCAAGACGGCCGGCACGGGCACTCTGGTGTCCAGCACCACCAACGTCTTCGGCACCGGTACCGCCTCCAGCTCCTCCTCCGACCAGACCGCGGCCGCTGACGCCGCCTACGGCGCCGCGGAGACCTGGGACTTCTACAAGAACACCTTCGGCCGCAACGGCATCAAGAACAACGGCGTCGGCGCCTACTCCCGCGTCCACTACGGCAACGCCTACGTGAACGCGTTCTGGGACGACAGCTGCTTCTGCATGACCTACGGCGACGGCTCCGGCAACGTCGACCCGCTGACCTCGCTGGATGTCGCGGGCCACGAGATGAGCCACGGTGTCACCTCCAACACCGCCGGCCTGAACTACTCGGGCGAGTCCGGCGGCCTGAACGAGGCCACCTCGGACATCTTCGGCACGGGCGTGGAGTTCTACGCGGCCAACAGCTCCGACCCCGGTGACTACCTCATCGGAGAGAAGATCGACATCAACGGCGACGGCACCCCGCTGCGCTACATGGACAAGCCCAGCAAGGACGGCGGCTCGGCCGACTACTGGTCCTCCTCGGTGGGTGGCAAGGACGTGCACTACTCGTCCGGCGTCGCCAACCACTTCTTCTACCTGCTGTCGGAGGGCAGCGGTGCGAAGACGATCAACGGGGTCTCGTACAACTCCCCGACGTACAACGGCTCCGCCGTCACCGGCATCGGCCGCGCCAAGGCGCTGCAGATCTGGTACAAGGCGCTCACCACGTACATGACCTCCACCACCAACTACAAGGCGGCCCGCACGGCCACCCTGAACGCGGCCTCCGCGCTCTACGGCGGCACCGCCAGCGCCGAGTACAAGGCGGTGGCGGCTGCCTGGACGGCGGTCAACGTCAACTAGTCATCCGGTAGTCGAGACTGGGCGCCCCCTGGGAAGGTGATCTTCCAGGGGGCGCCCTAGTCTGGTGCCCATGTCCTCGGCGCCCTTCACCTACGAGCCGGTCGGCGCGACCCGCGACGATCTCGCCGTCTGCCCGCCCGGCTTCCACCACCTCTTCTCCCGCACCCGGATCGGCGAGGGTCCCGGCGTCTTCCGGCGGGCCACGGAGGCGGTGCTCACCTGGGAGATGCACCGCGCGATGGGCGTCGGCATGGAGACCACCGCCGAGCGCGCGACCCCCGGCACCGAGGTCACGGTGAACCTCGCGGGCATGATCAAGGCTCCCTGCCGGGTCGTCTGGGC
Organism: Streptomyces sp. NPDC001781; assembly: GCF_053596035.1. Classification (NCBI taxonomy): domain Bacteria; kingdom Bacillati; phylum Actinomycetota; class Actinomycetes; order Kitasatosporales; family Streptomycetaceae; genus Streptomyces; species Streptomyces sp. NPDC001781. The sequence continues at coordinate 71,104 of NZ_JBSFFI010000031.1, forward strand.
GGCCGACGGGCCCCGCCGCGCGGGCTGGGCCTACGGCACCCTGCCCGGCCATCCCGAGGACGGCGAGGAGGCCTTCGTCGTCGAGCGCACCGGCGACGGCACGGTCTGGCTCACGGTCGCCGCCTACAGCCGCCCCGCCAAGTGGTACGCCCGCACCGCCGGCCCGGTGGCCCGCGCCTTCCAGCACGCCTACGCCCGCAGATGCGGCGCGACCCTGAAGCGCCTGTGCGCGGAGGAGGACGAGGGCTAGGGTCTTTCGTTCGGATCAGGCCGGCCCCCGCGAGCCGGGCATGATCCGAACGAGAGGCCCCAGGGCTTCCGGCGCACCTGGCACACCCGGGCTTCGGGAGGCCTCCCCCGTTGCCGGAGGGTGAACGGCCGGGTCCACCCTCCGACGGAGGGCCTCAGCGCAGCAGCACCCCGGCCGACTCCACCGCCTCCTCCGACGGTGCGGTCACCAGGCCGGTCTCCGCCGTGGAGGCGAGGAGGCGGTGGGCGGGGAGGATGCGGACGGTGTAGCCGAAGGAGCCGGTGCGGTCGAGGAAGAGAGGGCCCTCGTAGAGCCAGCGGCCCTCCAGATCGGGGCTGCCCACCGGCTTCAGCGGGACCGTGCTCGCGTCGGTGATGCGGTCGCCGGAGTCGACCCGGCCGGAGACCACCTGCACCTCCACGTCGTCCGGGGTCAGCTCACCGAGCCCCACCCGCACCCGCAGCCCGACGCTGGAGCCCAGTTCGGCCGTGGCGGTGGGCGCCGTGGTCTCCACGTGGTCCACGCTCACCCCGGGCCAGGCCGACCGGACCCGGGTCTTCCAGCCGGCCAGTTCCCGCGCGGTGTCCGGGGCGAGCGCGCGGTGGGCCTGGGCGGCCGGGGCGTAGAGCCGCTCGACGTACTCACGGACCATCCGGCCGGCCAGCACCTTCGGGCCGAGCAGGGTGAGGGTCTGGCGGACCATCTCGATCCACCGGTCGGGCAGCGAGGCCCGGCCGCGCTCGTAGAAGCGGGCGGTGACCCGGCCCTCCAGCAGCTCGTACAGCGCGGCGGCCTCGATGTCGTCCCGCCGCTCGTGGTCGGTGGCAGCGCCGTCTGCCGTGGGGATGGCCCAGCCGAAGTCGGGCTGGAACCACTCGTCCCACCAGCCGTCCAGCACCGAGAGGTTGAGGCAGCCGTTCAGCGCGGCCTTCATGCCGGAGGTGCCGCACGCCTCCAGCGGACGCAGCGGGTTGTTCAGCCAGATGTCGCAGCCGGGGTAGAGCTTCTGGGCCATTCCCATTCCGTAGTCGGGCAGGAACACGATGCGGTGCCGCACGCGCGGGTCGTCCGCGAACCGCACCAGCTCCTGCACGAGCTTCTTGCCGCCGTCGTCCGCCGGATGCGCCTTGCCCGCCACCACGATCTGCACCGGCCGCTGCGGGTGCAGCAGCAGCTCGGTCAGCCGCTCCTTGTCCCGCAGCATCAGGGTGAGCCGCTTGTACGACGGCACGCGCCGGGCGAAACCGATGGTGAGCACGTCGGGGTCGAGCACCCCGTCGATCCAGCCCAGCTCGGCGTCGGCGGCCCCGCGCTGCCGCCAGGAGGCGCGCAGCCGCGACCGGACCTCCAGTACGAGCTGTTCGCGCAGGGTGCGGCGCAGCTCCCAGATCTCCTGGTCCGGGATCTCCGCGACCGCGTCCCAGCGCTCGGAGCCGCCGACGGTCAGCGCGTCCTCGGCCCGCTGGGCGCCGAGCTGTCGGGAGCCGAGCCGCAGCACCTCGGGGGCAACCCAGGTCGGGGCGTGCACCCCGTTGGTGACCGAGGTGATCGGCACCTCCTCGGCGTCGAACCCCGGCCAGAGCCCGGCGAACATCTGCCGGCTCACCCGTCCGTGCAGCAGGGACACGCCGTTGGCCCGCTGGGCGAGGCGCAGCCCCATCACGGCCATGTTGAACAGGGCCGGCTCGCCGCCCGGGTAGGTCTCGGTGCCCAGCGCCAGCACGCGGCGCGGATCGAGGCCGGACAGCTCGGCGTCGGGCCCGAAGTGCCGGGCGACCAGCTCCCGGTCGAACCGGTCGATCCCGGCGGGCACCGGGGTGTGCGTGGTGAAGACCGTCCCGGCGCGCACCGTCTCCAGCGCCGCGTCGAAGTCCAGTCCCAGCCTGCCCAGTTCGGCGATGCGTTCCAGGCCGAGGAACCCGGCGTGCCCCTCGTTGGTGTGGAAGACCTCGGGCTCGGCGTGCCCGGTGAGCCGGCAGTAGGTGCGTACCGCGCGGACACCTCCTATGCCGAGCAGCATCTCCTGGAGCAGACGGTGCTCGCTGCCGCCGCCGTAGAGCCGGTCGGTGACGCCGCGTTCGGCGGGGTCGTTCTCCTCCACGTCGGAGTCGAGCAGCAGCAGCGGCACCCTGCCGACCTGGGCCACCCAGATCCGGCCGTGCAGGGCCCTGCCGCCGGGCAGCGCGAGGGAGACGCGGGCGGGGGTGCCGTCGTCCTCCTTGAGCTGGACGAGGGGCAGCTCGTTGGGGTCGAGCACGGGGTAGTGCTCCTGCTGCCAGCCGTCGCGGGAGAGGGTCTGGCGGAAGTAGCCGTGCCGGTAGAGCAGCCCGACGCCGATGAGCGGCGCCCCCAGGTCGCTGGCGGCCTTGAGGTGGTCGCCGGCCAGGATGCCGAGGCCGCCCGAGTACTGGGGCAGGGCCGCGGTGATGCCGAACTCGGGCGAGAAGTACGCGACCGCGGCGGGCAGCCCGTCGCCCTGTTGCTGGTACCAGCGGTCGCCGGTCACGTAGTCGTCCAGGTCGTCGGCGACCGCGGTCAGGCGGCGCAGGAAGCGCCGGTCCTGCGCCAGCTCGGCGAGCCGCGCGGGGCTCACCCGGCCCAGCAGGCGCACGGGGTCGCCCTCGGCGGCGGCCCAGTGCTCGGGGTCGACGGACTGGAACAGGTCGCGCGTCTCCGCATGCCAGGACCAGCGCAGGTTGCGCGCCAGGTCGCTGAGCGGCCGGAGGGGTTCGGGGAGAACTGGACGGACGGTGAACCGACGGATCGCCTTCACATTCCACCTCGGACGCGTCGCATGGTGAGACGCACGGCGCTGTACGTCTCGTCGTCATTGTCGACGGTAGTGGTTACCGGGGCGTCACCGAGGACGCATCCGGGTGAAGCGGCCCGGACACGGCACATCCGGTGCACAGGCGAACGGGGCGCGGACGAGGGGCGCGAGGTGCCCAAGTGCCGGGAAGCACCGGGAATTGGCCGAACCCTGCCGTACCGGGGGGAGTCAAGGCACGCCGGGCGGGAATCCGGGAGACGTGAGGCCGGGTCGTACACAGCTGTACGCGCGAGTAGTTAACCGAAATTCCGGATTGCCCACCCGAACCGGGTGGGAAGGCTCCCCCGGTACGACGCACCAGGCACCACAGCACCGCAGCAGGAACCGTCGCCCGCACAACCGGCCCACACCCATGTCGACGCGGACAGGAGCGGTCATGCCCGCCACGCACCACTCGTCAGCACCGGTGACCCCCGGCAAGGCGGCCGGCAGAAAGCCGGCCCGGCCGGCCCACAAGGCGCCACCGCCGGACGCACCCCGGACCGCGCCGTCCGAGCCCCTGGCGGGGCAGCCCGTCACGGGCCGTATCCCGGTCCTGGACGTGCGGCCGGTGGTCCAGGGCGGGCGCAGGCCCGCGAAGGCGGTGCCCGGCGAGGTCTTCGAGGTCTCGGCGACCGTGTTCCGCGAGGGGCACGACGCCGTCGCCGCCGACGTCGTGCTGCGCGACCCGGACGGCCGCCCGGGGCCCTTCACCCCGATGCGCGAGCTCGCCCCCGGCACCGACCGCTGGGGCGCCACCGTGAGCGCGGACCGGCCCGGCGACTGGACCTACTCGGTGGAGGCGTGGTCCGATCCGATCGCCACCTGGCGGCACACCGCCGAGATCAAGATCCCGGCCGGCATCGACACCGAAGCCGTGCTGGAGGAGGGCGCGCGGCTGTACGAGCGCGCGGCCGCCGGGGTCCCGGCCGGGCACCGGGGCACCGTGCTGGACGTGGTCACGGCCCTGCGCGACGAGGACCGCCCGGCCGCCTGGCGGCTGGCCTCGGCCCTGGCTCCGGAGGTCTCCGAGGTCCTGGCCCGCCACCCTCTGCGTGAGCTGGTGACGGCCTCGGACCCCATGCCGCTGCTGGTGGAGCGCGAGCGGGCGCT
>NZ_JBSFFI010000032.1:0-71833 GCF_053596035.1 Streptomyces sp. NPDC001781
CTAAGGGCTGTCCCGCAATCCCCGGCGGGCGCGCGACGACAGCTACGGCACCTCGCAGCGTTGTCGGATCGTCCACATACGCCCAGTATGCGGACGACCCTCCGCCTTGCGATGCACCGCATCCGACGCCGCGCGCTGATCCACCGTGGATTACGGGACAGCCCTTAGCGCGGGTCCGGCCCCAGCGCGACCGGGCGGGTCGGGTCGCCGGACCACTCCGACCACGAACCGACGTACAGCGCGGCGGGGATGTCCGCGATGGCCAGGGCCAGGACCTCGTGGGCGGCGGAGACGCCGGAGCCGCAGTAGACGCCGACCGGGGCGTCACCGGAGACGCCGATGGCCTTGAAGCGGTCGCGCAGGTCGGCGGCGGGGAGGAAGCGGCCGTCGGGGCCGGCGTTCTCCATGGTGGGGGCCGACAGCGCGCCCGGAATGTGGCCGCCGACCCGGTCGATGGGCTCCACCTCACCCCGGTACCGCTCTCCCGCGCGGGCGTCGAGCAGCACACCGGAGTCCGCGAGCCGGGCCGCGCCGTCCGCGTCGAGGACGCCGGCCGGCTCCGGCAGGGGCTCGAAGTCGCCCTGGACCGGGGTGGGCACGTCCGTGGCCTGCGGGCCCTCCCACGCCGTCAATCCGCCGTCGAGCACCCTCACGTTCGGGTGCCCCGTCGCGCGCAGCAGCCACCAGGCGCGGGCGGCCGCCCAGCCCTGGCCGCCGTCGTACACGACGACCGGGGTGCCGGCGGAGACACCCGCGCGGCGCATGGCTGCGCCGAACTCGGCGATGTCCGGCAGGGGATGCCGACCGCTCGGTCCGGGGGGCGCGGCCAGTTCCCGGTCCAGATCGACGAAGACCGCGCCGGGGAGGTGTCCGGACTCGTAGGCCGCGCGGGCGTCGAAGGCGGGAGCGTCCGGCGCGCTCAGCCGCCAGCGCACGTCGAGCAGTGTCGGCGGGGTGGGCCCGGCCATGTCCCGGGCCAGTTCGGCGGCGGTGATGATGACTGTCATGGCGCCATCCTCGCGCACGGGGTGGCCGCCACGCCCGGCTGCCACTACCCGGCTCGGCCGGACAGCGCCGGTCACACGGCGTACGGTGTCGGGCACACAGTGTGCGTCCGGCGGCACACGCCGGTCATCGCCCGGAGGGCGGACGGCGGCCGTCCGGACCTTCCGCCCGGACCGCGCGCCGCCACGTACCGGTGGCGGCACGGGGCCGCGGGGAGCGGATGCGACACGGCCCCCAAGAGGGACCGGAGGGAGAGTGGCGGATGACTCAGGTACGGCAGGCGGCGATCCCCCGGGCGACGCGGGCGCCCGGCGCACCCTGGCGGGTGAGCCTGCTGACACACCGGCCGGCCGCCGCCGAGGAGTTCTACGGCGCGCTCTTCGGCTGGGAGTTCGGGCCCGGATCCGGGCGTCGCGCGCGAGCCCTGCTGGACGGCCAGGAGGTGGCGGGCATCGGCCAGTCACCTCCGGACCGCCAGTTCCCGGCCGCCTGGACACCGTTCTTCACCTCGTCCGACATCGACCTGACAGCGCATCAGGTACGGCTCCACGGTGGCACGGTGGCCGTCGGACCGCTCGACTGCGCCGGGGAGGGCCGCACGGTCGTGGCCGCCGACCCGGCGGGTGCGGTGTTCGGTCTCGGCGAGTTCGCGGGCCCGTCCGCGGCGCCGGGTGAGGACGGACACGGGCTGCCGGTATGGACCGAGCTGATCACCTACGAGACCGGACGCGTCGTCAAGTTCTACGAGGCGGTGTGCGGCTTCGAGCGGGAGCCGGGGGCGGACGGCGTCGACCGGGTGACCCTGCACAGCGCCGGGCGGCCGGCGGTCGCGCTGCGCGGCGCGGGACGCGCGGCGCTCCGCGACCGGGGCGCCCACTGGCTCACCTACTTCCGGGTCGCGGACGTGGACCGGGCACTCGCCCGGGTGCCGGCGCTCGGCGGCCTGGTACGGGAAGCGGTCCGGGACACCGCGGCCGGCCGGTCGGCGACGGTGACGGACCCGCAAGGAGCGGTCTTCGCGGTGCTCCAGGCACCCGCCTGACGCACGCGCAGATGGTCGCATCGCCCGCCGGGACGAGCGGCGGGAACGGCGCGAGGTCCGCCAGAACCGCGTGCACGCCGGTGATCTCCTCCTACTTCTGCCGATGAGCCGGAGCCGGGCCCGTCGGAGGCGGGCGGCTCGTCATCGCTCGCCGGAGGAACCGAGGGGGTCCACCCCTCCGCAGGCGTCTACCGGTCGGCCGAGGTGGCGACGGGGCCGGGCGGTCAGTCCGCCGGACGCAGCCCGAAGGTTGCGGCCAGGCCCTCGGCGCCGGCCTCGGTCACATGGACGACCCGGGGGCTCGAGCCGTGGCGCAGCCAGCGCAGCTCGAAGAGCCGGGCGGTCAGGGCCGCGCCCACCGCCCCGGCGAGATGGTGGCGCTGCTCGCTCCAGTCCACGCAGTAGCGGATCAGGGGGCGGCGGGCCGGCAGCCGGGTCAGGTCGAGGCCGAACCGGACCAGCGTCCGCCGGCCGGTCTCGGTGAGCCGGTAGTCGACGTCGTGTCCGTATCCGGTCGCGCCGTCCCGCACCGCCTCGCCGGGCCGGTGGGTGCCGTCGTGCCCGGTCAGAAGGCCGCCCGCGAGCAGGGACTCCAGCAGGCCCACGCCCAGCCGTCCGGCGAGATGGTCGTAACACGTGCGGGAGCGGCGCAGGGCACCGGCGGTGCTGCTCTCCCGCAGGGAGGTGACCGGCAGGGGCGGCGCGATGACGGCCAGCGCCTCCAGGGCGAGGCTGATGTCGGGGCCGGCCAGGCGGTAGTAGCGGCACCGGCCCGCGCTCTCCATCGTGACCATGCGCGCCGCCACGAGTTTGCCCAGGTGGGCACTGGCCGTCGCGGCGCTCACGCCCGCCTCGGCGGCCAGCAGACCGGCGGGCAGCGCGCGGCCGTCGCCGAGCGCCTTCAGCATCCGTGCGCGGGAGGGATCGGCGATCAGCGCGGCGGCACGGGCGATGTCGGGCTGGTGGTGCACTCGGTCCCGGTTCCGACCGGTAGTCGTCCTGGCCATACGGCGAGCCTAAGGGCTGTCCCGCGATCCCCGGCGTGCGCGCGGCGGCGGCTACGGCGCCTCGCCGCGTTGCCGGATCGTCCGCGTACGCCCAGCACGAGGACGACCCTCCGCCTTGCGACGCACCGCATCCCTGCGCCGCGCGCTGCTGAACCGGGGATCACGGGCCGGCCCTTGGTCCGGTGACACTTCGACGGGTGACGAAGTTTCGCGGCCCGAGACTGGACCACATGCCCTCCACCGAGCCCTCCGTCTCGTCCGCGCAGGCGGCCGTCGCCGCCGCCCCGCCCCCGGTCGGGCCGCTCCCCTCGCCGGCGCCGCTCATCGCGCTGAGCCTCGGCTACTTCCTGGTGATGCTGGACGTCACGGTCGTGAACGTGGCCGTGCCCTCCATCCAGGGCTCGCTGCACGCAGGTCCGTCCGACATGCAGTGGATCGTCGACGGCTACAGCGCCTTCTTCGCCGGTCTGCTGCTGCTCGGCGGTGGACTCGGTGACCGCTTCGGGCACCGCACCCTCTTTCTCGCGGGCCTGGGAGTCTTCGCGGCCGCCTCGGTGGGCTGCGGGGTGGCGCCCTCGGCACAGGTCCTCATCGCGGCACGGCCGGCTCAGGGCGCCGGAGCCGCGCTCCTGGTTCCCGCTTCCTTCGCCCTGCTGCAGGCCGCCTATCCGGACCGGGCCCAGCGTGCCCGGGCGGTCGGCCGCTGGGGACTCGTCTCGGCGGTGGCCTTCGGAGCCGGACCCGCGGTCGGCGGCCTGCTGGTATCGGGCTTCGGCTGGCGCTCGGTGTTCTGGGTCAACCTGCCCGTGGCCGCGGTGGCGGTGCTGCTGACTCTGCGTCACGTTCCCGCCCCCACCGAGCGGGCCCGGCCCGGCCGGATGGACCCGGCCGGTCTGCTGCTCGGCGTGGCCGGGCTGCTCGGGGTGGCCGGCGGCCTCAACGAGGCGGGCACCGCGGGGTGGTCCTCGCCGGAGGTGCTGACGCTTTTCGCGGGGGGCGCCGTGGCCCTGGCCGCTTTCGTCGCCCTCGAACTGCGCCTGGAGAGGGCTGCCGCCCTGCGACCGGAGGGCAGGCGGCCGCTGCTTCCGCTGTCGCTCTTCCGCGAGATCCGGCTCACCGCGACGAACGTCATCGGCTTGGTGCTCAGCTTCGGCTACTACGGACTGCTCTTCGTCGCCACTCTGTACTTCCAGCAGGAACGTCACCTCAGCCCGCTGGCAACGGGATTCGCCCTGCTGCCGTCGGTCTGCATGGGCTTCCTCGCGGCGCCGCTGTCGAGCCGTCTGACCGCCCGCGGCGGCCCCTACCCGCCCATGGCCGGCGCGCTGCTGCTCGGCAGCGCCGGCTTCCTGGGCTGGCTGGCGGCCGGTCCCGACACGCCGTACCCCGTACTGCTCTTCGCGCTCATGGCCACCGGCCTGGCGACGCCCGTCACCGTCGTCGCCGCCACCGTCGCGATCATGGAGGCGAGCCCCGCGGAGAAGGCCGGGGTGGCGTCGGCGGTGTTCAACGTCTCCCGGCAGGTGGGCTGCGCCCTGGGTGTCGCCCTCTTCGGCACGCTCCTCGGCTCGACGGGCGGCATGACCGGCGGGCTGCACACGTCAGCGGTGATCGCGGCGGTGGCGTTCCTGCCGGCGTCGGCGCTGGCCGCGATCACCGGGCGCCGGACGGGCGTCACCCAGGCCCGCTGAGGCCACGGGAGACCGCCCGCGGAGCACGACTGCACCGAAGGGCGCGGTCCGCACACCGCCTCCTCCCGCGGCCGGTGCCCTCAACGGGGCGGCCTCGGGAATGCCCCGCGGCCGCACCTGGGAGAGGTGACGGCCACCGCGGGACATGCGGGCGGGCGGCGCCGCTGGTCCGGGCGAGCGGCCGTCAGCCCGAGGTCACCGGCAGGACGTCCGGGGAGAGGGCGCCGGCCTGGGCCCCGGCGGCGGTCATCCGGCGGCGGTGGTGGCGGCGGCACAGGACCTCGTAACCGATGGCCGTGGCGGGGCGGTTGACGTCGCCGACCACCACCTGCTCACCCTCCACGACCATCTCGCCGCCGACCGTGCGGGCGTTGTGCGTGGCGCGGGCGCCGCACCAGCACATCGCCTCCACCTGGAGCGTCTCTATCCGGTCCGCGAGTTCGATCAGGCGCTGGGAGCCGGGGAAGAGCTTGGTGCGGAAGTCGGTGGTGATACCGAAGGCGAAGACGTCGAGGTCCAGGTCGTCCACGACGCGGGCGAGCTGGTCGATCTGCTCCGGGCCGAGGAACTGGGCCTCGTCCACGATCACGTAGTCCACCTTGCCGCCGCGCGACATCAAGGCGACGACATGGCCGTACAGGTCCATGCCCGGCATCGCCTCCACCGCGTCCGTGACCAGGCCGAGGCGGGAGGACAGCTTGCCCTCGCCGGCACGGTCGTCCCGCGTGAAGATCAGGCCCTGGAGTCCTCGCGCCGAGCGGTTGTGCTCGATCTGCAGAGCCAGGGTCGACTTCCCGCAGTCCATCGTTCCGGAGAAGAACACCAGCTCGGACATGAGGGGTTGAGCACCTTTCGGCGAGTTGAGGGTCGGGGTCAGGAACGGACTTCGAGGAGGGGGACGAGCTGCTCGGCCGGGGTCATCGAGCCGTGGTTGCCGACCATCAGCGACTCCTTGGGCTCCCGCTCGGAGGCGGTGATCAGCACGTCGTCGTACGCGGCGGCGACCACGTCGCCGATCCTCGGGTACACCCGCTCGTCGACGTGCGGGCCGAACCAGCCGGCCTGGACCGCCTCGTCGCGGGAGGCGATCCAGAAGCGGTCGCCGAGGACCTCGCGCCAGCAGGTCAGTACGTCGTTGGCCGCGCCGGGCACCGCGTACACGTGCCGGGCTCGGCCCTCGCCGCCGAGGAGGGAGACGCCGGCGCGCAGCTCCCAGTCCTCGTCGAAGTCGATGCGGTGCTCCTCGTCGAAGGGGATGTCGAGCATGCCGTGGTCGGCGGTGACGTAGAGCGCGCTGCGCGGAGGGAGCTGTCCGGCCAGGCGCTGGGCGAGCCGGTCGACGTACATGAGCTGGCCGCGCCAGGTGTCGGAGCCGATGCCGTAGCGGTGGCCGGCACCGTCGAGTTCGGCGTAGTACGTGTAGACCAGCGAGCGGTCCCCGGCGGCGAGCTGCTCGGCCGCGAGGTCCATGCGCTCCTCGGCGGCGAGGCTGCCGACGAAGGTGCCGCCGCTGAGCGCGACCTTGGTCAGCGGGGTGTTCTGGAAGTGGGGCGAGGACACCTGGGCGGCGTGCACCCCGGCACGGTCGGCCAGCTCGAACACGGTCGGGTACGGCTGCCAGGCGTGCGGCGGGGTCCAGGGCTGCCACCGGAGCTGGTTCATCAACTGGCCGGTGTCTGGGTCGCGCACGGTGTAGCCGGGCAGGCCGTGCGCGCCGGGCGGCAGGCCGGTGCCGACGGAGCCCAGCGAGGTCGCGGTGGTCGCCGGGTATCCGGCGGTGAGGGGGCGGCCGGTGCCGCCGCGCGAGCTGCCGAGCAGGGAGTTCAGGAACGGCGCCTCGTCGGGGTGGGCGCGCAGCAGTTCCCAGCCGAGGCCGTCGACGAGGAAGACGCAGACCCGGTCGGCGGGGGTCAGCTCGGTGATGGCCGGGGTCAGACCGGGAACGCCCAGGCCGGCCGCGAGGGTGGGCAGCAGGTCGGCGAGGGAGCCGTGGCCGTACTCGGGCAGCGGAGCGGAGGACAGGGCGAGGGGTTCCAGGGCGTCCCAGGCAGCGGGCTGGGACATCAGCGGGTGACGTCCGCGGTCGCCTCGGAGATGGACTGCGCGAAGGCGAGCGCCTGGCGCACGGTCTCCGGGCCGTCCCCGGCCTCGCTCACCCGCAGGCTGAGGTCGTCGGCGGTGGAGCTGCCGGTGTAGCCGTGGTCGGCCTCGCAGTTCTGGTCGCCGCAGGCGGCGGGTTCCAGGTCGAGTCGGCTGACCGCGCCCCAGCCGATGGTGAGGACGACCTCGCGGGGCAGGGTGCCCGGCGTGTACTGCTCGGGGTTGGCCACGACCCGGCTGACCACGACCGAGGAGATGCGGCCGATCTTCACGGACTCGGTGGACGTGGTGGCGTACGGCGTCGGGGAGGTGCCGTCGGCGGCCTGCTCGTCGGTGTGGCTGACGATGAAGCGGTTGGCGGTCAGGACGAGGACGGTGACGTGGCGGCGGACCTCGTTCTGGTCGAACGTGGTCTCCTGGTGGACCAGGTACGACCGGACGGCCTCGCCGCCGACGGCGGCCTCCACCGCCTCGGCCACGAGGGCCGGGTAGTAGCCGCTGCGCTCGATCGCCGCGCGGAGCCCCTGGGTCGTCGTACTGGTCTTGGCCATGGGGTCCATCCTAATCCGTGACCAGGTGCACTCCGGGCCAGTCGGGACGACCCGGCACCTCCCGCCGGACCAGTCCCGGCCGTATCTCGACGCCGCCGGCCGCGACGAGGCAGGAGACCGGTCCGCCGCCGCCGTCGGCCTCGAAGGCCACGATCACCGGCGGCTCCTCGCCGGGGGACCGCACCGCCCGGGCCCGCTCCTCGGGCGTGGGCGGGACGGAAGACGGGGTCCTGGAAGGCGAACGGACAGGACACCAGGGCCGGGGAGGAAGTGCGCCTCCAGGCCCTGGTGGTGGGTGAGGTCGTGCCCGGCGGCGAGCCGGAACCGCCCGGCGTCCCACCGAGCACCTCCCGGTCCCACCGGCTCCCCCCGGGCGGCGCCCGGCCGGCGATCTCCGTCGGGCTCCCCCCCCTCAGTACGCCGGCAAGGTGCGCGGCCCCAGGTCGTTGCGGGCCGGCGGGGGGGCCAGGCGGATGGTGGCGTCGAGGACGGTGATGCCCCGCTGGGCCACCACTACGGGCTCCAGGGTGACGGCGACCACCTCGGGGTGGTCGTCGACCAGGCGGGAGACCCTCAGGAGGAGTTGTTCCAGGGCCGGGGTGTCGACGGGGGTGGAGCCGCGCCACCCGAAGAGGAGGGGGGCGGTGCGGATGGAGCGGATCAGGGAGGTGGCGTCCCGGTCGGTGACGGGGACGATGCGGTGCGCCATGTCGTCCAGGAGCTGCGAGGCCGCCCCGGCCAGGCCGAAGGACAGCACCGCACCGGCCGCCGGGTCGATGACCGCCCGCACGACGGTGTCCACGCCCCGCGGAGCCATGGCCTGCACCACCGGCCGCAGTTGCTCGGGCGGGCCGAACAGTTCGGTCAACTCGCCGTACGCACGCCGTAGTTGCTCCTCGTCCGCGAGATCGAGCCGGACCCCGCCCAGGTCGGCGCGGTGCCGCAGGTGGGGCGCGGTGGCCTTGAGGACGACCGGGTAACCGAGACAGCGGGCGGCGGACGCGGCGGCGTCCGGGGTGGGCGCGGGCAGCGCCGGCCGGACGTGGATGCCGTAGGTGGCGAGCAGCTCACGGGTGTCCTCGGGGCCGACGGCGAACCCCTCGCCGCGTTCCAGCAGCCCGGCGATGATCTCGGCGGCCTTGCGCTCGTCGATGTCGTCGTACTCCGGCACCTTGCCGGGGTCGGCGGCCTCCCGGCGCCACTGCCCGTACCGGACGGCCTCGGCCAGCGCGCGGACCGCGCGTTCGGCGGCGGGGTAGGCCGGGATCAGCCGGGGCCCGTCCTGCCGGGCGGCGCCGTCCGGCACCGGCAAGGGAGGCAGTACGGGCGCGCCCGCCTTCGGGGCGGTGCTGGTGGCGGCGGACAGCGCCTCCGCCAGCCCGCCCAGCTCGACGTGCACGACCAGCACCGGCTTGCCCGGCACCGCGGCGGCGGCCGAGCGCAGCGCCTCCGCCAGTTCGGCGTCGTCCGGCGAGCCCTCACCGATGGCGGGGATGGCGGTGACCACGACGGCGTCGCAGGTGTCGTCCGCGAGGGCGTGGGCGAGCGCCCGGTGGAAGTCGGCGGCGGTGGCGCCGGTGGTCAGGTCCAGCGGGCGGGAGGGCCGCAGCCCCTCCGCGAGGCAGCGGTCGTAGGTGAGGACGCCGAGGGACTCGGAGTTGCCGAGGATGGTGACGCGCGGCCCGGCGGGCAGCGGCTGGCGGGCCAGCAGCAGCCCGGCGTCGACCAGTTCGGTGATGGTGTCGACCCGGATCACCCCGGCCTGCCGCAGCAGCGCGGACACGGTGGCGTGCGGGAGCCGGGTGGCCTGTACGGCGTGCCCCTGCGGCGCGGATCCCGCGCCCTGCACCACGACGAGCGGCTTGGCGGCGGCGGTGCGCCGGGCGAGCCGGGTGAACTTGCGGGGGTTGCCGATGGACTCCAGGTACATGAGGACGACATCGGTGTCGGGGTCGTCGAACCAGTACTGGAGGAGGTCGTTGCCGGAGACGTCCGCGCGGTTGCCCGAGGAGACGAAGGTGGAGACGCCCGTGACCCCGGTGACCCCTCCCCCGCGCCGGTGCAACCGGGAGAGGAGGGCTATGCCGATGGCACCGGACTGGGCGAACATCCCGATACGGCCGGGCCGGGGCATCTCCGGCGCGAGGGAGGCGTTGAGCCGTACCTCCTCGGCGGTGTTGATGACGCCGAAGGCGTTGGGGCCGATGATCCGCATGCCGTAAGCCCGCGCCTGCCGGACCAGCGCCCGCTGGCGCTCCCGCCCCTCGGGCCCGCTCTCCGCGTACCCGGCGGACAGCACGACGAGTCCCTGCACCCCGTGTTCACCGCACTCGGCGACCACCGCGGGCACCACGTCGGCGGGCACGGCGACCACGGCCACGTCCACCGGGCCCTCGATCCCCCGGACCGAGCGGCGGGCGGGCACCCCGTCGATCTCGTGACAGTCTTCCGCGAAGGCGTTGTTGACCGCGTACAGCGGGCCCGCGTACCCCGCGGCCCGGATGTTGCCGAGGACGCTGCGGCCGACCCCGCCGGGCGCACGGCCCACCCCGATCACGGCCACGGAACCGGGGGCGAGCAGCCGCCGCACCGAGTGGGCCTCGGCGCGCTGCTCCCTCGCGAGCTGCACGGCCATCGAGCGGTCGGTCGGTTCGAGCCCGAACTCCAGCCGGACCACGCCGTCCTCGAAGCTGCGCTTCTGGGTGTAACCGGCGTCGGTGAACACCTTGATCATCTTGGTGTTGGCGGGCAGCACCTCGGCGGCGAAGCGCCGGATACCGCGCTCACGGGCGACGGCCGCGATGTGCTCCAGCAGCGCGGAGGCCACACCCCGGCCCTGGTGGGCGTCCTGCACCAGGAAGGCGACCTCGGCCTCGTCGGCCGGGGCCGAGGCGGCCATGCCGTCGGCGCCGATGCGGTCGTAGCGTACGGTGGCGATGAACTCGCCTCCGACGGTGGCGGCGAGCCCCACCCGGTCCACGAAGTCGTGATGCGTGAAGCGGTGCACGTCCTTGGCGGACAGGCGCGGGTACGGCGCGAAGAAGCGGTAGTACTTCGACTCGTCGGACACCTGCTCGTAGAAGCTGACGAGACGGTCGGCGTCGTCGGCGGTGATGGGCCGGATGCGCGCGGTACCGCCGTCGCGCAGCACCACGTCCGCCTCCCAGTGGGCGGGATAATCGTGCCGGTCCTGCCGGTCCGCCGGGGTCTGCATGGGCCCAGGGTACGGCTCGCACGGGCGTACGGCGCGAGGCGGTGCGCGGGACACGGAAGCCGGAGCGAGGCCGCGGCCCGACGGCCGGTACGGAGAGGTTCCGGAACGGTGAAGTGCCGCTCCGGACACGGTTCCCCGTGTGGGAAACTGGTCTAGACAACCTGAGACTGAAGGGCAGCATCACATGGCTGAGCGCCGCGTCAACGTCGGCTGGGCCGAGGGCCTCCACGCCCGCCCCGCTTCCATCTTCGTCCGAGCCGCCACGGCCACAGGCGTCCCGGTCACGATCGCCAAGTCCGGCGGCATCCCGGTCAACGCGGGCTCGATGCTGGCCGTCCTGGGCCTGGGCGCCCAGGGTGGCGAGGAGATCGTCCTGGCCTCCGACGCCGACGACGCGGAGGCCGCGCTGGACCGGCTGGCCAAGCTGGTCGCCGAGGGTCTGGACGAGCTGCCCGAGACGGTCTGACCCCGTTCTCGGCGAAAAGCCGCGTCGCCCCCTTCAGCGGGCGGCGCGGCTTTTCGCTTTCACGGGCGCGGCGTACAGGGGGGAGCACCGAACGGGGTGCCGTCAAAAATTGCCGGCACCCCGGAACAAGGCAGCACAATTACCCGGCACGCGAATATCCCCCTTGTATACAGCGCCCGTGTTAATTCCGGAGTTCCGCTGTGTTTACAGCATGTTGCGCGCGCCGGGCCCGGCTGGCGGCGGGGGTGCGCAACCGGTGGGCCGGGGTCGCGCGCTCGGTGTGCAGCGCCATGACCGCCCGCGCGCGTTCGCCGTCACCGCGTGCCACGGCGTCCACGATCGCGCCGTGCTCCGCCCAGGTCTCCGGCGGGCCGGCCGGGCTCTCCTCGACGTACATCCACGCGATCTTGTGGCGGAGCAGGGTGAGCGCCGAGGTCAGCGCGTGGCTGCCGCACGCCTGGGCGAGCGTCTCGTGGAACCAGCCGTCCAGCGCGCGCAGGTCGCCGCTGCCGCCGAGCCTCGCCCGCTCCCTGCCCAGTCCGACCAGGCCACGCAGCACCTTCAGATGGGCCTCGGTGCGTCGCTGGGCGGCCCGCGCGGCACCGAGGGGCTCCAGCAGCAGGCGCATCTCCAGCAGGTCGGCGGCCTCCTGTTCGGAGGGCTCGGCCACACAGGCGCCCGCGTGGCGCCGGGTGACCACGAAGCCCTCGGCCTCCAGCGTGCGCAGCGCCTCGCGGACGGGGACGCGGGAGACGCCGTAGCGGCGGGCGAGCACCTCCTCGGTGAGCCGGCCGCCGCGCTCGTGGGTTCCGGCGACGATGTCGTCCCGGATCGCCGTGCACACCGAGTGCGCCGGAATACGCATGACCCACCTCCGCCTCAATGCCCGTGAAACGCCGACCACAGCGCCTTTCCCGTGACTCTATGGCAATGCGCGAGGATTTCCGACGGCGTACCGAAATCCATGGCTGGTTTTTGGACAGCGTCCGCGGGAAAGTTCAGCGAAAAGCCCCGGCCGGGTTGGGCCGGGGCTTTCACGGGACCGGGGGTCAGACGTTCACGCCGTGCTTGCGGAGGTAGGCGACGGGGTCGATGTCGGACCCGTAGTCGGGGCCGGTGCGGGCCTCGAAGTGCAGATGCGGGCCGGTGACGTTGCCGGTGGCGCCGGAGAGGGCGATCTGCTGGCCCGGGATGACGCGCTGGCCGACGGTGACGCCGATGGACGACAGGTGGCCGTACTGGGTGTACATGCCGTCGGCCATCCTGATCACGATCTCGTTGCCGTAGGCGCCGCCCCAGCCGGTGGAGACCACGGTGCCCGCCCCGGCCGCGTGGACCGTGGTGCCGCTGGCGGCGTGGAAGTCGATGCCGGTGTGCGAACCGGACGACCACAGGGAGCTGGAGGACTGGTAGGCGGTGGAGACGTAGGAGCCGGTGATCGGCATGACGAAGGAGTTGAGACGCTCGCGCTCGGCCTTGCGGGCGGCGCGCTCCTTGGCCTCGCGGGCCCGCTCGGCGGCGGCGCGCTCGGCGGCCTCCTCGGCGGCCCTGCGCTCGGCGGTCGCCTTCTGGGCGGTGGCCTGCGCGGCGATCTCGTCGGCGAGGGTGTCGCTGACGGCGATGACGGGGGTGAGGCCGGTGTTCTCGACGGAGTTGTCCGCGGCGATCGCCGGGGAGGCCGCGAGGGTGCCGACGACACCGGTGGTGAGGGCCGCCACACCGGCCGCAGTCGCGGTGGTGCGCTTGACCCGGCCGGGCTTGCGGTGCTTCCCGGTGGCGCACATGAACGCCATGAGCAGGCTGTTCCTTTCCTTCCCTCTCGCCTACCGGGTTAGCTGACGGGTTCGGAGCAGGAAGGTCTCCTACGGCCGCCCTCGCTCGCGCGCGGGCGCCCGATTCACCCCAGGGACTGCGGTGGGTCCCCGGCTCCCCCTGCGGGGGACTCGGCGATGGCTGTCCGGTGCCGCGGGCGCGGCGCACTGCCTGACGAACAGCCCGGAAGAAGCTAAAGGGGACGGGAGCGGATCTTCAAACGGGTCCGGACTTTTGTAGCGCATCCCACACTCCAGAGGGGTAACCTCCGCCCCAATCCGGACATTTGACGACCGGCGTTCGATACGACTTCCGAACACGGATGTGGGCCCCGACGGCTCATGCGCCGTCAGGGCCCACACGCGCCCACCTGGTCCGTTACTCGGCGGACACGACCTTCACCTCACCGATGCCGAGCGCCTCGACGGGCTCCTTGATCCGGGCGGCGTCGCCGACCAGGACCGTGACCAGCCGGTCGGCCGGGAAGGCGTTCACCACGGCGGCGGTGGCCTCCACGGTGCCGGTGGCGGCGAGCGTGCGGTACAGCTCCGCCTGGAAGTCGTCCGGCAGGTGCTGCTCGACCTGGTCGGCGAGGGTGCCGGCGACGGCCGCGGCCGTCTCGTACTTCAGCGGGGCCACGCCGACGAGGTTCTGCACGGCCACGTCCCGCTCGGCGTCGGTCAGGCCCTCGGCGGCCAGCGTGTGCAGCACGGTCCACAGGTCCGCCAGCGCGGGACCGGTGTTCGGCGTGTCCACGGAGCCGCTGATGGCGAGCATCGAGGCGCCGGTGCCGTCCGGGGCGGAGCGCAGCACCTGGCCGAAGGCGCGCACGCCGTAGGTGTAGCCCTTCTCCTCGCGCAGGACGCGGTCCAGGCGGGAGGTGAGCGTGCCGCCGAGGCAGTACGTGCCGAGCACCTGGGCGGGCCACACCCGGTCGTGCCGGTCGGAGCCGATCCGGCCGATGAGGAGCTGGGTCTGCACGGCGCCGGGCCGGTCCACGACGACCACGCGGCCGGTGTCGTCGGCGGTCACCGGCGGCACCGGGCGGGCCTGGCCGGGGGTGCCGGTCCAGGCTCCCAGGGTCTCGGCGAGCAGCGCGTCGAGGTCGATGCCGTCCAGGTCGCCGACGACCACCGCGGTGGCGGTGGCGGGGCGGACATGGCGGTCGTAGAAGGCACGGACGGCGCCCGCGTCGATCTTCGCGACGGTCTGCTCGGTGCCCTGGCGCGGCCGGGACATGCGCGCGGAGGCCGGGAACAGCTCCTTGGACAGCTCCTTCGCGGCGCGGCGGGCCGGGCTGGCCAGCTCGTGCGGGATCTCGTCCAGGCGGTTGCGGACCAGCCGCTCGATCTCGCTCTCCGCGAAGGCCGGGGCGCGCAGGGCGTCGGCCAGCAGGGTGAGGCCCTTCTCCAGACGGGAGGCGGGCACCTCCAGGCTGAGCCGGACGCCGGGGTGGTCGGCGTGCGCGTCCAGCGTGGCGCCGGCCCGCTCCAGTTCCGCGGCGAACTCCTCTGCGGAGTCCTTGTCAGTGCCCTCGGAGAAGGCGCGCGCCATGATCGTGGCGACACCGTCGAGACCGGCCGGCTCGGCGTCCAGGGGGGCGTCGAGCAGCACCTCGACGGCGACGACCTGCTGGCCGGGGCGGTGGCAGCGCAGCACGGTCAGACCGTTGTCCAGCGTGGAGCGCTCGGGCGCCGGGAACGCCCAGGGCCTGGCCTCGCCGGCCTGCGGCTGGGGGTGGAACTCCATGGGGGCGAGCTCGGTCACTTGGCCGTCTCCTCGTCGTCGTTGCCGGCCTCTACGGTGGCCTCGTGCTCCGGGTCGTCGGGCAGGCCGGTGTCCTCGACCGCCTCCGGGGACTTCGGCTCGTAGACGAGCACGGCGCGGTTGTCCGGGCGGAGGCGGGCCGCCGCGACCTCGCGGACCTCCTCGGGGGTGATGTCGAGAACGCGCCGGACGGCGGACAGGGCGAGCTGCGGGTCGCCGAACAGGACGGCGTACCGGCACAGTTCGTCGGCGCGGCCCGCGACGGTGCCGAGCCGGTCCAGCCACTCGCGCTCCAGCTGGGCCTGGGCGCGCTCCATCTCCTCCGGGGTGGGGCCCTGCTGCGCGAAGCGGGCCAGCTCCTCGTCGATGGCGGCCTCGATGACCGGGACCTCGACGTCGCCGGAGGTCTTCACGTCCAGCCAGCCCAGCGAGGGCGCGCCGGCCAGCCGGAGCAGACCGAAACCGGCGGCGACGGCCGTACGGTCGCGGCGCACCAGGCGGTTGTAGAGACGGGAGGACTCGCCGCCGCCGAGGACGGTGAGGGCGAGGTCGGCCGCGTCGGACGCGCGCGTGCCGTCCTCCGGGAGCCGGTAGGCGGCCATCAGCGCGCGTGCCGGGACCTCCTCCACGACGACCTCGCGCAGCTCGTCCCCGATGACCTCGGGCAGCGAGCCGTCGCGCGGGGCGGGCTTGCCGTCGTGGCCGGGGATGGAGCCGAAGTACTTCTCGATCCAGGCCAGCGTCTGCTCGGGGTCGATGTCGCCGACCACGGAGAGCACCGCGTTGTTGGGCGCGTAGTAGGTGCGGAAGAACGCCCGGGCGTCCTCCAGCGTGGCCGCGTCCAGGTCGGCCATGGAGCCGATCGGGGTGTGGTGGTAGGGGTGGCCCTCGGGGTAGACCATGGCGGTCAGCTTCTCGAGGGCGGTGCCGTAGGGGACGTTGTCGTAGCGCTGGCGGCGCTCGTTCTTGACGACGTCGCGCTGGTTCTCCATCGACTCGTCGTCCAGCGCGGCCAGCAGGGAGCCCATCCGGTCGGCCTCGAGCCACAGGGCGAGTTCGAGCTGGTGGGCGGGCATCGTCTCGAAGTAGTTGGTGCGTTCGAAGCTGGTGGTGCCGTTGAGCGAGCCGCCTGCGCCCTGGACCAGCTCGAAGTGGCCGTTGCCCTTGACCTGGCCCGAGCCCTGGAACATGAGGTGCTCGAAGAGGTGCGCGAGGCCGGTGCGGCCGGCGACCTCGTGGCGGGAGCCGACGTCGTACCAGAGGCAGACCGCCGCGACCGGGGTCAGGTGGTCCTCGGAGAGCACCACGCGCAGACCGTTGGCCAGGCGGTGCTCGGTCGCTGTCAGGCCCCCGGAGCCTGCCTGGGCTGTGGTCGTGTGACCCATGGGCATGTACGTCCCTTCGCAAGCGGTGGCGGTCGAGAGAAACCGCGGTTTTCCTGCCGTTCCTGCCACTGTATGCAAAGCGTGGGAGGCCCCGGCGGAGTTCCCGCCCGACGTACGCCCACAGCGGATCGACTAGCCTGCGTCAGGCGTGCTCATGGCGAGCGTGCTCCCGGCCGGCGTACGGCGGTGGAGCGCCGGGCCGCCGAGCACCGGGGGCGGACCCGCGCGGACCGGGTCGCGGCCCGTGTTGTCAGTGCCCAGGTCCACAATGGTCCGCGTCCGATCCGTCCCACGCCTTCAGCAAGGAGCCGGCAGCGATGGCCCGCCGCAGCACCAAGACCCCGCCGCCCGACGACTCGTACGAGGAGAAGATCCTCGACATCGACGTCGTGGACGAGATGCGCGGCTCCTACCTCGAATACGCGTACTCGGTCATCTACTCGCGTGCCCTGCCGGACGCCCGTGACGGTCTGAAGCCGGTTCACCGGCGCATCGTCTACCAGATGAACGAGATGGGCCTGCGCCCCGAGCGCGCCTATGTGAAGTGCGCCCGCGTGGTCGGCGAGGTCATGGGCAAGCTGCACCCGCACGGCGACTCGTCGATCTACGACGCGCTGGTGCGCATGGCGCAGCCCTTCTCGATGCGCGTCCCGCTGGTCGACGGACACGGCAACTTCGGCTCCCTGGGCAACGACGACCCGCCGGCCGCCATGCGGTACACCGAGTGCCGGATGGCCGCCGCGGCGAGCCTGATGACGGAGTCCATCGACGAGGACACGGTCGACTTCGCCCCGAACTACGACGGCCAGGAGCAGGAGCCGGTCGCGCTCCCCGCCGCCTTCCCGAACCTGCTGGTCAACGGCTCCTCCGGCATCGCGGTCGGCATGGCGACGAACATGCCGCCGCACAACCTGCGCGAGGTCGTCGCGGCCGCCCGCCACCTGATCAAGCACCCGAACGCGGACCTGGACGCCCTGATGCGTCACGTCCCCGGCCCCGACCTGCCCACCGGCGGCCGGATCGTCGGCCTCGACGGCATCCGGGACGCGTACGCCGGCGGCCGCGGCTCCTTCAAGATGCGTGCCACGGTCGCGATCGAGGCGGTGACCGCTCGCCGCAAGGGCCTGGTCGTCACCGAACTGCCCTTCGCGGTCGGCCCGGAGAAGGTCATCGCGAAGATCAAGGACCTGGTCAACGCGAAGAAGGTCCAGGGCATCGCGGACGTCAAGGACCTGACCGACCGCGAGCACGGCCTGCGTCTGGTCATCGAGATCAAGAACGGCTTCGTGCCGGAGGCGATCCTGGAGCAGCTCTACAAGCTGACCCCCATGGAGGAGTCCTTCGGCATCAACAACGTGGCGCTGGTGGACGGCCAGCCGCTCACGCTGGGCCTCAAGGAGCTGCTGGAGGTCTACCTCGACCACCGCTTCGAGGTCGTGCGCCGGCGCAGCGAGTTCCGCCGCACCAAGCGGCGTGACCGGCTGCACCTGGTCGAGGGCCTGCTGACCGCGCTCGTCGACATCGACGAGGTCATCCGGGTGATCCGGTCCAGCGAGAACTCCGCGCAGGCCAAGGAGCGCCTGATGGAGCGCTACGGCCTGAGCGACATCCAGACCCAGTACATCCTCGACACGCCGCTGCGCCGCCTCACCAAGTACGACCGGATCGAGCTGGAGGCGGAGAAGGACCGGCTCGAGCAGGAGATCGAGGAGCTGACCCGCATCCTGGAGTCGGACGCGGAGCTGCGCAAGCTGGTCTCGGGCGAACTGGCGGACGTGGCCAAGAAGTTCGGCTCCGACCGGCGTACGGTGCTGCTGGAGTCGGCGGCCTCCCAGGTGGCGGCCGTGCCTCTCCAGGTGGCCGACGACCCGTGCCGGGTGCTGCTGTCCTCGACCGCGCTGCTGGCCCGTACGACCGGCGCCGAGCCGGTTCCGCAGGAGGGCGGCCGGGCCAAGCACGACGTGATCGTCTCCTCGGTGCCGGCGACCGCGCGGGGGGAGATCGGCGCCGTGACGTCGAGCGGGCGCCTGCTGCGGATCAACGTGGTCGACCTGCCCCAGCTGCCGGACACCGCGAGCGCGCCCAACGTCTCGGGAGGGGCGCCGCTGGCGGAGTTCGTGTCCCTGGAGGGCGACGAGACCGTGGTCTGCCTGACCACGCTGGACGAGACGTCACCGGGACTGGCGATCGGCACGGAACAGGGCGTGGTCAAGCGGGTGCTTCCCGACTACCCGTCCAACAAGGACGAGCTAGAGGTCATCACCCTTCGGGAGGGTGACCGGATCGTCGGCGCGGTGGAGCTGCGCACCGGCGAGGAGGACCTGGTGTTCATCTCCGACGACGCCCAGCTTCTGCGCTACCAGGCGGCCCAGGTGCGCCAGCAGGGCCGTCCGGCGGGCGGTGTGGCGGGCATCAAGCTCACCGAGGGCGCGAAGGTGATCTCGTTCACGGCGGTCGACCCGGCCGTCGACGCGGTGGTGTTCACTGTGGCGGGCTCGCGGGGCACGCTCGACGACTCGGTGCAGACGACTGCCAAGCTGACCCCGTTCGACCAGTTCCCGCGCAAGGGCCGGGCGACCGGCGGTGTGCGCTGCCAGCGGTTCCTGAAGGGCGAGGACTGCCTCGCGCTGGCCTGGGCGGGTCCCGCCCCGGCGCGGGCGGCGCAGAGGACCGGGCTGCCGGTGGAACTGCCGGAGCCGGACCCGCGCCGCGACGGATCGGGGACGTCGCTGGCGAAGACCGTGTCGGTGGTGGCCGGGCCGGTGGCCTAGGCCGCTTCGTTCGGGTCAGGCCGGGACCCGCGGGGCCCGGCCTGACCCGAACGCGGGGCACTGCGGCCTGTCCGGCGGATCGTGGTGCGGGCAAGCGGCGGTGCCGGTCGATCCCGGTGAGCGGGGTCCGGTGCGTCCGGGTGCAGGGCGGAGGAGGGAGTCGGCGCGGGGCGTCGGCGAGTGACGGCAACGCCGCGTACGGGCGTGCGGGGCTCCGCGTCCGCGCCGTGTTCCGCCGGACAGGCCCTAGTCCTCGGAGCCCGGCACGTAGCGGAGCACGCCCCACATGGCCTGCTCGTCGGTCTCGTCGGCGGCACCCCGGCAGACGTCCAGCTCCTTGCCGAGGGCGTCGGCGCCGATGCCGGTGCCGATCAGGACGAGCTGGGTGACCCGGTCGGCGCCGGGCGGCCAGGGCTCGGGCTCGAAGCGCAGGAAGCGGCCGACGGCGTGTACGGCGTAGCGGTTGGCGGGGTCGTGGCCGCCGAAGTCCACGTATCCCTTGATGCGGTACAGGCCCTCCGGGCGGCTGTCCAGGAAGCGCATCAGGGCGCGGGGGTCCATCGGGGTGTCCGACGTGAAGGACACGGTGTCGTAGGCGGCGTGCAGGTGCGCGCCGCCGCCGCTCGGGCCGCCATGGCTGTGCAGGTCGTCGAAGGAGAGCTGGCCGACGCGCTCCTCGCCGGGCCGGCAGTCGAAGAGGAACTCGGGGTCGACACGGCCGTGGGTGGCGGGGAGCACGGCGCCCTCGGTGAGTTCGCGGACCAGGCCGAGGACGCGGTCGGCGTCGGGTGCCCGGTCGAGCTTGTTGACCACCACGAGGTCGGCCAGGGCGAGATGCCGGTCGATCTCCGGGTGCCGGGCGCGGGTGTCGTCGAACTCGGCGGCGTCGACCACCTCGACGAGCCCGCCGTACATGATCTCCGGCTGCTCGCTGGCCAGTACCATCCGCACCAGCTCCTGCGGCTCGGCGAGCCCGCTGGCCTCGATGACGATCACGTCGGTCCCGGTGGCGGGGGCGGCGAGCCGGGACAGGTAGCTGTCCAGCTCGCTCGCGTCGACCGCGCAGCACAGGCAGCCGTTGCCGAGTGAGACCGTGGAGTCCCCCAGCGCACCGGAGACGGCCATGGCGTCGATCTCGATCGCCCCGAAGTCGTTGACGACGGCCCCGATCCGGCTGCCCCCGCTGCGGTGCAGCAGATGGTTGAGCAGCGTCGTCTTCCCGGATCCCAGGAACCCGGCCAGCACGACGACCGGAATCTGCGCACTACGGCTGTTCGCCAACGGGTGGCACCCTTCCCACGCTTCTCGCCGGGCGCCGCACCCGGCGTGCGGCGCCCGGCGGACGGACTGTCCGAACAGGATACGAAGGGGGCGGCGGTCCGCGGCGGCACGAGGGGGCGGGCTCCGGACACCGGCGGGTGCCCGAGCCGGTGCCGGATGCCCGGCGGCGGGCGTGGCGGGCCCCCGGCCGGAGGATGTCCGGGTGCGCCGCCCCCTGCCGGGGCCGAATCCCCGTCGGCGCAGGGTCGTATCCGCCCCCAAGTCAGGTTAGGCTCACCTGTGTGAGTAGGTGTGCGACCGTCTCCCGGAACCTCGACGAGCCCGTCTCCGGTACGGCGGCCACGGCGACGACGTGGCTGCTGCTGGAACAGCCGGGCCCCTGGGGCGCGAAAGCGCTGACCGCGAGCCACCTGGACCCCGTGCTGGGCCGCGCCCTGGATGCCGCCGCCAAGGACACCGGCGTACGCGTGGCACTGATCCGACGTCCCGGCCGGCACGCCGACCACGGCACCCCGCCGGTACGACAGGTGTACGTGGCCCACACCGTTCCGGGAAACGTGTGGCTGTACGGCACCACCACCCGCGATCCGCGGCACCTCCTCGACCTGGACTTCGCGGCCCTGGGCGCGGGCGATCCCCACTCCTTCGCCTCGGTGCTCTCCGGGTGTCCGCAGACCGGTGACCCGCTCGCCCTGGTGTGCACCAACGGCAAACGCGACCGCTGCTGCGCCCTGCTGGGCCGACCGCTGGCCGCCGAACTGACCGCGTCCGACGTGCCCGGCGTCTGGGAGGTCACTCATCTGGGCGGTCATCGCTTCGCCCCGACCGTACTCGTGCTGCCGTACGGCTACGCCTACGCCCGCGCCGAGGCGCACACGGTCAAGGAGGCCTTGCACCGCGCCCGGGACGGGCAGGTGCTGCTGGATGACTGCCGCGGCCGCTCCGCCTGGGACCGTCCCGGCCAGGCAGCCGAACTGGCCGTACGGGCGGCGACGGCCGAGTACGCGGCTGACGCGCTGCACCTGGTCCGCACCGAGGGCGCCGCACCCCGCTGGGAGGTCACCGTCGGCCACGCGGACGGCCGGTGCTGGCAGGTGACCGTGGAGCAGACCGCCGCGCTGCCGCCGCGCCCGGAGAGCTGCGGGGTGGATGTCCTGGGTACCCCGGCGCGGATGGACGTCGTCGGCGTCCGGGCGCTGCACACGGCGGCCCTGGCGGGCTGACCAGGCATCCCCCTGGGAGGCGTGCGCGATCCCGCGTACCGTCTCGGCATGCCTCCCACTCCCCCGGTCCGCCGTTCCCGTCTCGGTCTGCCACGGCGGGCCTTCGCGCAGGTCCTGCTCACCCAGGTGACGATCGCGGCCGGGGTCGCGGTCCTGGCCACCGGGCTCTTCCTGGCGCCGCTCAGCGGACAGCTGGACCAGGAGGCGATGCGCCGGGCCCTGGTCATCGCGCAGACCACCGCCCAGGACCCGGCGATCGCCGAGGGCGTCCTGCACACCCGGCCCACCCCCGACGGGCCGGTGCAGCGGGAGGCCGAGCGGATCAGGCGGGCCACACAGGCCGAGTACATCGTGGTGATGGACGCGCAGGGGACGCGCTGGTCCCACCCGACCACCAGGGAGGTCGGCCGCCGCGTCTCCACCGACCCCAGCCGCGCCCTGTCCGGACGCCAGGTCATGGAGATCGACCGCGGCACCCTGGGCCGCTCCGCACGCGGCAAGGTGCCGTTGTACGACGCCGGGCACCGGATCGTCGGCGCGGTCTCGGTGGGCATCGCGTACGACAGCGTGCGCGCCGGGCTGCTCGGCGCGATCCCCGGTCTGCTGGCGTACGCCGGGGGCGCGCTGGCGGTGGGCGCGCTGGCCGCCTGGCTGATCTCCCGCCGGGTGCACCGGCAGACCCGTGACCTGGCCTTCTCCGACATCTCGGCGCTGCTCGCGGAACGCGAGGCGATGCTGCACGGCATCCGGGAAGGTGTGGTCGCACTCGACCACAGCGGCCGCATACGGCTGCTCAACGACGAGGCGGGCCGGTTGCTCGGCATCGGTGACGAGGCGGTCGGGCGCTCCCCGGACGAGGCGCTCGGCGCGGGCCGTACGACGGACGTGCTGGCCGGCCGGGTGACCGGCACCGACCTGCTGACCGTGCGGGGCCGGCGCGTGCTGGTGGCCAACCGGATGCCGACCGAGGACGGCGGTGCGGTGGCCACCCTGCGCGACCGCACCGAACTGGAGCGCCTGGGCCGCGAACTCGACTCCACGCACGGCCTGATCGACGCCCTGCGCGCCCAGGACCACGAGCACGCCAACCGGATGCACACCCTGCTCGGGCTGCTGGAGCTGGAGATGTACGACGACGCGGCGCAGTTCATCGGGGAACTGGTCGGGGAGCACCGGGTGACGGCCGAGCAGGTCACGGAGCGGATCGAGGACCCGTTGCTGGCCGCACTGCTGGTGGGCAAGGCGACCGTCGCCGCCGAGCGGGGGGTGGCGCTCAGGCTGTCGGAGGAGACCTGGCTGCCCGACCGGCTGATCGACCCGCGCGGGCTCGTCACGGTGCTGGGCAACCTGGTGGACAACGCGCTCGACGCGGTCGCGGGCACCCCGCACGCGCGCGTGGAGGCCGAGTTGCGCCCCGAGGGCCGCACCCTGGTGCTGCGGGTACGGGACACCGGTCCGGGCGTGCCCGAGGAGCAGCGGGAGTCGGTGTTCACGGAGGGCTGGTCCACCAAGGAGCCACCCGCGCACGGCAAGCGCGGCATCGGCCTGTCGCTGGTGCGGCGCCTGGCCGAACGCCAGGGCGGCTCGGCCTCGGTGGACGCGGCGGCGGGCGGCGGCGCCGAGTTCACGGTGGTGCTGCCGGACGCGCTGGGCGACCCGGTGCCCCCGGGCACGGAGGAGGCGCGGGGGCGTTGAGCACCCCGCGCCTCCTGGGCGGCTACTTGGCGGCCTTCTCCGCGAACTCGGTGGTGTAGGTCTTGTCGAGGTCGACGTCGGCGTTCTTGATGTTGGGACTGAACGCCTTGAGCACCCTCTCGACGGTCTCCGGTCCCTGTGCCGGCATGATGCCGTCCTTGGTGAACATCGGCAGGGTGCTCTTGATGGCGGCCGCGTAGGTCTTCTCGTCGCCCTGGGAGTAGTCGGACGGCATCTTGGCCGCGATCTCGTCGGCGCTGTGGGTGGACATCCAGCCGAGCGTCCTGACGAACGCGTTGACGAGCTTCTGGACGGTGTCCTTGTGACCGTCGACCCAGTCCGTGTTCATGTACAGGCTCGACGAGGGGTACGGCCCGCCGAGCGCCTCCTGCGAGCCCTCGGGCGTCCGCATGTCGATGAGGACGCGGCCGGCCTTCTTGGCCAGGATCGTGGCGACGGTCGGGTCGGTCGTCATGCCCGCGTCGATGGAGCCCTTCTGGAGCGCCGCGATGAAGGTCGGCCCGGCCCCTACGGCGACCGGGCTGAACTGGTTCACCTGGACGCCGTGCTTGACCGCGAGGTACTTGGTGAGGAAGTCGGTCGACGAGCCGAGCCCGGTGACCCCGAGCTTGCGGCCCTTGAAGTCGGAGGGCGAGTGGATGTCACCCGTCTTCTTCGCGGACACCACCTCCACCTCGCCGGGCGCGTGCGAGAACTGCACGACGGACTCGACCGACTTGCCCTTCACCTGGAGGTCGAGGGTGTGGTCGTAGAAGCCGACGGCGCCCTCGACCTGGCCGGAGACCAGCGCGGTCTCCGCCTGGGCCCCGGCGGGCTCGGTCAGCAGCTCCACGTTCAGGCCCTCGGCGTCGAAGTAGCCGAGCCGCTGGGTGAGCATGGCGGGCAGGTAGATGACCTTGTCGAGACCACCGACCATGATCTTGACCTTGGTGCCCTTGCCGCCGCCCTCGGCACCGGCGTGGCCGGACACCTCGTTGGCGCAGGCGGTGAGCGAGGCGAGGGAGAGCAGGCAGGCGGTGGTGAGCGAGGCGATTCTGGTGCGCTTGCGCATGACGAGTCACGTCCTTGGGACTGTGCGGGTGCGGGGGTTTTCGGTGCGCCAAAAGGCTGTTCAGTGCCCGGAGTCCGAGGACTTCCAGCGGAAGACGCGGCGTTCGGCGAAGGTCAGCAGTCCCTCGGCGAGGAGCGCCACGACCGCGAGGATCACCATCGCGGCGTACACGCCGGCGGAGTTGAGGGTGCCCTGCGACTGGGCGACGAGCAGGCCGATGCCCCGGGTGGCACCGATGTACTCGCCCACGATGGCACCGATCAGCGCGAAGCCGAAGCTGACGTGCAGGCTGGTGAAGATCCAGGAGGTGGCCGACGGGATGACCACCTGGAGGGTGACCTGCCGGTCGCTGGCGCCCAGGATGCGCGCGTTGGCGACCAGGTCGCGGTTGACCTCGCGTGCGCCCTGGAAGGCGTTGAAGAACACCGGGAAGAACACGAGGACGACGGCCGAGGCGACCTTGGAGGCCGGGCCGAGGCCGAACCAGATGAGGAAGATCGGGGCGAGCACGATCCTCGGGATGGAGTTCAGCACCTTGATGTAGGGGCCGAACAGGTCCGCCAGGAAGGCGATCCGGCCGAGCGCGATGCCGAGGACGACACCGGCCACCACGCCGATGACCCAGCCCAGCAGCGCCTCGTACAGCGTGTACCAGATCTGTTCGCCCAGGGAGCCGAGCGCGGTGCCGTGCAGCATCCAGGAGGTGATCTGGTCCCAGATCTCCGAGGGCATCGAGAAGTTGAACGGATCGATGACCTGGGCGCGGGACAGCGCCTCCCACAGGCCGAGCACGCCGACCAGCAGCAGTACGCGGGCCACCACCACGATCACGCGGCGCCTGCGGGCGGCCTGCGCCCGCGAACGGGACGGCGCCGGATCCTTCGGCTCGACGGGGTCGGCGAGCGGCGGGGTCGCGGTCTCAGGCGACATCGGCGGCACCTCGCTCGCGGGTGATGCGGACCTCTTCACCGAGGGACTCCCATATCTCGCGGTAGATCTCGATGAACCTCGGCTCCAGCCGGATCGACTCGACCTTGCGCGGCCGGGGCAGGTCGATGGTGAACACCTGCTTGACCGTCGCGGGCCCGGCGGTCATCACGACGACCTTGTCGGCCAGCGCGATCGACTCCTCCAGGTCATGGGTGACGAAGACGACGGAGGCGCCGGTGCCCTCCCACAGCTCCAGCAGCTCGTCCGACATCAGGGCCCGCGTCTGCACGTCGAGCGCGGAGAACGGCTCGTCCATCAGCAGGATCTCGGGGTCGTTGACGAAGGTCGCGGCGAGGGCGACCCTCTTG
Organism: Streptomyces sp. NPDC001781; assembly: GCF_053596035.1. NCBI lineage: Bacteria > Bacillati > Actinomycetota > Actinomycetes > Kitasatosporales > Streptomycetaceae > Streptomyces > Streptomyces sp. NPDC001781. The sequence continues at coordinate 25,381 of NZ_JBSFFI010000032.1, forward strand.
CGCTGGCCACCGGAGAGCTGGTGCGGGTACCTGTCCTCGAAGGCGGCGAGCCCGACGCGGGCCAGCCACTCGCGGGCCTTCTGCCTGGCCTCCGCCTTGGGCACCCCCCGGAAGCGCGGGCCGGCCATCACGTTGGACAGCACGGTGCGCCAGGGGAAGGTGGCGTCCTGCTGGAAGACGAAACCGACCCGGTCGCCGACACCGTCGACCGGCCGCCCGGCCACCAGCACCTCGCCCTCAGAAGGCTCCTCCAGCCCGCTGACCAGCGTCAGCGTGGTGGACTTGCCACAGCCCGTCGGACCGACGACGGCGACGAACTCACCGCGTCCGACGGTGAGATCGAGGCCGCGCACCGCGGTGTGCGGATCACCGGAAGGCGTTCTGAAGATCTTGCTCGCGCCCCTCAGCTCGATGGCGGGGCTGGTGTCTGCGCTCATGCACCGGGACGGTAGGGGCGGCGCCGCTCCGACAGCAGTCTTGTGCGCGCAACCCCTTCTTTTGCTCGCAAGAACCTGTTGTGCTCGTTTTGCTCACGCTACAACTGCGGAGCCGAAACACGGGCTTCACGCCTGTCTTCCGGATCAGGCCGGCTCGGGCCGACGGCACCCCGCCGACCGGCCCCGGCAGGTCCGGAGGACAGAACCGGGAAGCCCGCCGGCCTTGAAGGAGAGGCCCGATGATTGACGTGCTGGTCGTGGACGACGATTTCCGTGTCGCCGAGATCAACGCCAGGTACGTGGGCAAGGTTCCCGGCTTCCGGGTGGCCGCCCGCGCGCACAGTGCCGCCCAGGCACTGGCCGCCGTGGAACGCGGTGGCGTCGACCTGGTGCTGCTCGACCACTATCTGCCGGACCGCACCGGCCTCGAACTCGTCCACCTCATGCGCCAGCACGGTCACGGCACCGACGTCATCATGATCACAGCGGCCAGCGATGTGACGACCGTCCAGCAGGCGATGCGTCTCGGCGCCCTGCACTACCTGGTCAAGCCCTTCACCTTCAACGCGCTGCGCTGCCGCCTCGACTCCTATGCCGCCCTGCGCCGCACCGTCGACCGGGTGGGCGGACACGGGGTGACCGGACAGGAACAGGTCGACCGCATCTTCGGCGCCCTGCGCACCGCTCCCGCCCCCTCGGCCCCGGGCCTGCCGAGCGGTCACACGGAGCCGACCTCGGACCTGATCTGCGGAGTCCTGCACGGCGCGGAGCAGCCCCTGTCCGCCCACGAGGTGGCCTCCCGCACGGGGCTCAGCCGCTCCACCGCCCAGCGCTACCTCCGCCACCTGGAACAGGCGGGCCGCCTGCGGCTGTCCCTCAGATACGGGGACACCGGGCGGCCCGAGCACCGGTACGCCTGGGTGACGCCGTGACGCCGCCCAGGCCCGACGTGCCTATACGGCTCCCGCGCCGGTCAGCGAACGCACCTCGGTCTCCGCGTACTTGGCCTCGTCCGGCACCTCGTCGGAGGTGACCGTGCCCAGCCAGCCCGCGAGGAAGCCGAGCGGGATGGAGACGATGCCCGGGTTCTGGAGCGGGAAGTACTGGAAGTCGACACCCGGGAAGAGCGAGCCGGAGCTCCCCGACACCACGGGCGACAGCAGCACCAGGATCACCGCAGGGAGCAGCCCGCCGTACACCGCCCAGACCGCGCCGCGCGTGGTGAAGTTCCGCCAGAACAGCGAGTACAGCAGTGTGGGCAGGTTCGCCGACGCGGCCACCGCGAAGGCCAGGCCGACCAGGAACGCCACGTTCAGGTCCCGGGCCAGCAGTCCGAGCGCGATCGCCACGACACCGATGGCGGCCGCCGCGACCCGCGCCACCGCCACCTCGCCGCGCGGGGTGGTGGGCCTGCGCCGCAGCGACGCGTACAGGTCGTGGGCGACCGACGCCGAGGAGGCGAGGGTGATCCCGGCGACCACCGCGAGGATGGTGGCGAAGGCGACGGCGGCCACGACGGCGAACAGCACCGTGCCCCCGGTGGAGGAGGCGCCACCGCCCAGGTCGAGCGCCAGCAGCGGGATCGCGGTGTTCCCGGCCGCGTTGGACTGCCGCAGCGCGTCGGCGCCGACCACGGCGGTCGCCCCGAAGCCGAGGACGATCGCCATCAGGTAGAAGCTGCCGATCAGCCCGATCGACCACACGGTGGAACGCCGGGCGGCCCGCGCGGTCGGCACCGTGTAGAAACGGGACAGGATGTGCGGCAGGCCCGCGGTCCCCAGCACCAGCGCCAGCCCGAGACTGATGAAGTCCATCCGCGCGGTCCAGTCACCGCCGTACTTGAGCCCCGGCGCCAGGAACGACGCCCCGTGCCCACTGCGCTCGGCCGCCGTCAGCAGCAAGCGGTTGATGTTCCCGTGGAACCGCACCAGGACCAGCACGGTCATCACGACCGTCCCGACCAGCATCAGGACGGCCTTCACGATCTGGATCCAGGTCGTCGCCCGCATCCCGCCCAGTGACACGTAGATGACCATGAGCGCGCCGACGCCGATGACCGTCCACGCCTGCGCGGCCCCGCCCGAGCCGCCGAGCAGCAGCGCCACCAGGCTTCCGGCACCCACCATCTGGGCGACCAGGTACATGACGGAGACGGTGACCGAGGCGGTGCCGGTGGCGATCCGCACCGGCCGCTCGGCCATCCGCGTGGCGACCACGTCGGCCAGGGTGAACCGGCCGCAGTTGCGGACCAGTTCGGCCGCGACGAACAGCACGACCAGCCACGCCACGAGGAACCCGACGCCGTACAGCAGCCCGTCGTAGCCGTACAGCGCGATGAGGCCGCTCACGCCGAGGAAGGAGGCCGCCGAGAGGTAGTCGCCGGAGATGGCGAACCCGTTCTCCAGCGGGGTGAAGAGCCGCCCGCCGGCGTAGAACTCCTCCGCCGAACCCTGCCTGCGGCGGCTCACCCAGGTGGTGATGCCCAGTGTCACGGCCACGAACGCACTGAACAGCAGCAGCGCCAGCATCTGGTGGTGGCTGGTCACGAGGAGCCTCCCCGGATGCCACGGGTGAGCTCCTGGGTGTCCCAGCGCAGTTCCATCGCGGGGCGGTCCCGCCTCAGTCGCGCGTGCCGTGCGTAGGCCCAGGTGAGCAGGAAGGTACTGGCGAACTGCCCCAGCCCGGCGAGCATCCCCACGTTCACCGCCCCTATGACGGGCCGCGCCATCAGTCCGGGCGCTGCCGTCGCGGTGACCACGTACCCGACGTACCAGACGAGGAAGGCGGCGACTCCCGGCACCACGAACCTCCGGTACCGGCCGCGCACCTCCTGGAACGCCTCGCTCTGCTGCACGGCGAGGTACACGTCGCGGGCACGAGCCTCCGCGATCTCCCGCTCGGCCTCTGGGCGGGGACGGGGACGGGGTACGCCCGCCGCCGCGGGCCTTCCCGCCCCGTCCAGCTCGCCCCAGCCGGCGGTCAGCGTGTCGTGCCAGGGGTCCTCTTGCCGCACGTCGCGGGAAGTCACGCTCTGATCTTCCTGGTTGTCGGCCGAACGTCCGGGACCGTCTCCGGCACCGAAGTGTCGACCATTGCTTGACTGCATACCCAAGGATGGACAGATCAGGAAGATGTCCGACACACCTTCCCGTACCACTTCACCCCATCAGGTGAGTCACTCCGCCCTCGGCCGTACCATGCCTTTCGCGTACGCGTAACGCACCGCCTGCGCACGGTCCTTGAGGCCCGTCTTGGCGAAGAGGTTGTTGATGTGCGTCTTCACGGTCGCGGTGGAGACGTGCAACGTGCGGGCGATCTCCTGGTTGTTCAGGCCCTCGCCGATCAGCACCAGCACCTCGCTCTCCCGGGTGGTCAGCCCGTCGGGAGGTTCGGGCGGTCCCGAGGCCGTCCGAACCTCGGCCTCGGACAGCTTCTGCAACAGCCGGAGTTGGATGCCCGGCGCCAGACCCGCCTCTCCCGAGAGCACGCTCTGGACCGCGCGCACGATCTCCTCCCCGCCCGCGTCCTTGGTCAGGTATCCCCGCGCCCCGGCACGCAGCGCGGCGAACAGCGACTCGTCGTCCGCGAACGTGGTCAGCACCACCACCTGAGTGCCCGGGTACTCGGCCCGGATGCGCCGGGTGGCCTCCACCCCGTCGCACCGGGGCATCCGCAGGTCCATGAGCACGACGTCCGGGGCCAGTTCGCCGACCAGACGCACCGCCTCCTCGCCGTCTCCGGCCGCGCCGACCACCTCGAGGCCGGGCAACAGCCCGAGCAGCATCACGATGCCTTCCCGCACCACGGTCTGGTCGTCGGCGACCACCACCCGCGCGGGCTTCCGGTCCTCCTCCGGCGCCGTCATACCGGTACCTTCAACGTCACCACGAATCCCTCCTCGCCCGGTCCCGCCTCCAGCGAGCCGCCCAGCAGTTCGGCGCGCTCCCGCATGCCCAGCAGACCGTACCCGCCGCCGGAAGCGGCCAGTTCGCCCGGACGTCCGCCCCTGTCGCGTACGTCGAGGGTCACTTGGTCCCCGCTGTAGTCGAGCCGGACCCGCACCTTCGCGCCCTGGGCGTGCTTGCGGACGTTCGTCATCGCCTCCTGGGCCACCCGGCGCACCGTCTGCGACGCCTCGGCCGGCAGCACCCTGCGCTCACCCGTGACGGTGACCTCACCGCCGTCCGTCGCGCTGACGAGGTCCGTCAGGAACTCCTCCAGCGGGGTCAGTTCGCCTCGCAGCGCCGACAGCGCCTGTCGGGTCTCGGCGAGCCCGTCACGGGCCATGCCCCGCGCGGCCACCACTCGCTCCAGCACCTGCTCACGACTCGCGTCGCGCTCCAGCAGCAGCCGGGCCGCCTCCAGGTGCACCATCTGCGCCGAGAGGCTGTGGGCCAGTACGTCGTGGATCTCCCGCGCTATCCGAGCCCGTTCGCTCAGCGCGGCCGACTCCGCCTCCGCCTCCCGCGCCGCCCGCTCCTGGACGAGGAGCCGCTGCGCGTTGCCCCGCGCCTCCGAGTCCAGCCGAGCGACGTAGCCGGCAAGCGCCAGCCCGGCCACGGTGGAGGCGGTGGTGAGCCACACGTCCTTGTTGAAGACCGCGAAGGAGGCCAGGGCGACCGAGGTCACCGGTACCGCCGCCGCCAGGGGCAGCCGCTCCAGGGCGAGGATGCCGCAGCCGCACCAGAGCACCAGGGCGGGGCCCCCGAAACCTGTCACCTGGGCGGCCACCGCCAGAGCCTGCAGCACGGCGACGAGCGCCAGGGAGGGCAGCAGCCGGTGCGCGTAGGTGGTGCGGAAGTAGCCCCACGCCGCACCGGAGGCCAGCAGCACGCCCGCCACGGCGGCGGACTCGCCCCACAGGGGGATGTCGTCCTGTGCGAGGGCCGCCCACAGCAGCAACCCGAGCAGCACCACCCTGATGCCCTGAGCCAGCAGACGCCGGGGGCGGCTCGTGCCCTCCTTGCCGAGGGCCTCGCGTGAGGGCCAGCGGGTCCATGAATTCCTGTTCACACCCGCTCCTTCCGGGCCGGCCGTGCCGACAGGGCCGACAGTGTTCCGTCACCGTACGTCGAGGCCGGGGCGGGCGCGGAGGTCAGCAGTCGCGCCCGCCGGGCGGTGATCGCGCCGCGGACCAGCAGGGTCACGGCGAGACCCAGCATCAGGGCGGCACTGTCCTGCCGGACCCCGAGGACGTGCCCCAGGCCGAAGAGACCGCCCCGCAGGGCTATCCCGCCTGCCCACACGGCGGCGCTCGCATTGGTGCTGCGGCTCCACACGGACCCGTCCGGCGCCCTCCAGATCCGCGTCGTCCAGGCCCAGCCCGCTCCGGTGGCCAGCCCGACGGCCACTTCCGCGACGAGCAGTCCGAGCGATTCGACGCGGTGGTGGGAGTCGACTGCGCCGGGCCCGCGCAGCGCCATGACAGCGAGTATCGCGGGCGCCAGCCACCAGCGCCGCTCGGCGTCGATGGCGTGGGTGCGGAACTGCCTGGCGATCACCAGTACGGCGACGGCCACGATCACCAACGCGTCGACGAACCCGGACATCCGAGCCTCCGTGTACGAGAGGGGGCGTCGGAGGCGGTCGCTCCCGACATCCTCGAAACTACGGAGATCCGCAGGCCAGGGGATCGGAGCGGGGGTGGATCACGGGTGGATCTCCGAGAGCCCGTGATCTCCACCCACGGGTGGAGGGATCTTGGGGGAACCCTGAGCCGAACCCGCCAGGACGCGGGCAGCGGCACATGCGGAACAAGGGAAAGAGCGGAAAAAACGGGAGCACCGGCCGAAGCCGGCACTCCCGTCGTCCTGCCCGCACCCGGTCGAACCCGGGTGCACACGCCTACGCGTCGATCCGCGACCGGTCCAGCGTCGCCGCGGAGCTGGAGATGAACTCCTTGCGCGGCGCCACGTCGTTGCCCATCAGCAGATCGAAGACCTGCTCGGCGGCCTCGAGGTCCGCGAGGTTGATCCGGCGCAGGGTGCGGTGGCGCGGGTCCATGGTGGTCTCGGCCAGCTGGTCGGCGTCCATCTCACCGAGGCCCTTGTAGCGCTGGATGGAGTCCTTGTACCGGACGCCCTTGCGCTGGAACTCCAGAAGCGTGTCCCGCAGCTCACGGTCGGAGTACGTGTAGACGTACCTGTCCTGGCCCTTCTTAGGCTGGATCAGCTCGATGCGGTGCAGCGGGGGTACCGCGGCGAAGACCCGGCCCGCCTCGACCATGGGCCGCATGTACCGCTGGAAGAGCGTGAGCAGCAGGCAGCGGATGTGGGAGCCGTCCACATCGGCGTCCGTCATCATGATGATCTTGCCGTAACGGGCGGCGTCGATGTCGAAGGTGCGGCCCGAGCCCGCTCCTATGACCTGGATGATCGCGCCGCACTCGGCGTTCTTGAGCATGTCGGTCACGGACGAGCGCTGCACGTTGAGGATCTTGCCCCGGATGGGCAGCAGCGCCTGGAACTCGGAGTTGCGCGCCAGCTTGGCCGTACCGAGCGCGGAGTCGCCCTCGACGATGAACAGCTCGCTGCGGTCCACGTCGTCGCTGCGGCAGTCGGCAAGCTTGGCGGGCAGGGACGAGGACTCCAGAGCGGTCTTGCGGCGCTGGGCGTCCTTGTGCTGGCGGGCGGCCACGCGGGTGCGGGCGGCGGCGACCACCTTCTCCATGACCGTGCGGGCCTGCGCGGCGTCGTCCCGCTTGGTGGAGGTGAGGAACGCCTTGAGTTCCCGGGCGATCACGGTGGAGACGATGCGGCGGGCCGCAGAGGTGCCGAGCACTTCCTTGGTCTGGCCCTCGAACTGCGGCTCGGCCAGGCGGACGGTGACGACCGCCGTCAGTCCTTCCAGGGCGTCGTCCTTGACCACGTCGTCCTCTGCGACGCGCAGCATCTTCTTGGCGCGCAGCACCTCGTTCATCGTCTTCGCGACCGCCTGCTCGAAGCCGGCCACGTGGGTGCCGCCCTTGGGGGTGGCGATGATGTTGACGAAGGACTTCAGGGTGGTGTCGTAGCCCGTGCCCCAGCGCAGCGCCACGTCGACACCCAGTTCGCGGGTGACTTCGGTCGGCGTCATCTGACCGTGGTCGTCGAGGACGGGCACGGTTTCCTTGAAGGTGCCCTGGCCCGAGAAGCGGAGCGTGTCGCAGACCGGCTTGTCGGTGGCCAGGTACTCGCAGAACTCGCTGATACCGCCGTCGAAGCGGAAGGACTCCTCACCCTTGCTGCCGCCCTCGCCGAGACCCATCTCGTCGCGCACGACGATGGTGAGGCCGGGCACCAGGAAGGCGGTCTGGCGGGCACGCTGGTGGAGGTTGTCCAGGGAGAGCTTGGCGTCCTTCAGGAAGATCTGCCGGTCGGCCCAGTAGCGCACACGTGTGCCGGTGCGGTTCTTCGGGATCTTCTTGGTCTTGGTGAGGCCGGTCCCGGGTTCGAACTTGGCCTCGGCGCCGCCTCGCGCGAACGCTCCCGGAACACCGCGACGGAAGCTGATGGCGTGGGTGCTGCCGCCGCGGTCCACCTCGACGTCCAGCCGGGCGGAGAGGGCGTTCACCACGGACGCCCCGACGCCGTGCAGACCGCCGGAGGCCGCGTAGGAGCCGCCGCCGAACTTTCCGCCGGCGTGCAGCTTGGTCATGACGACCTCGACGCCGGACAGGCCGGTCTTGGGCTCGACGTCCACGGGGATGCCGCGGCCGTTGTCCCGGACCTCGACGGAGCCGTCGTCGTGGAGGAACACCTCGATGCGGTCGCAGTAACCGCCGAGGGCCTCGTCCACGGAGTTGTCGATGATCTCCCAGAGGCAGTGCATCAGGCCACGGCTGTCGGTCGAGCCGATGTACATGCCCGGACGCTTGCGCACGGCTTCGAGGCCCTCGAGGACGAGGAGGTGCCGCGCGGTGTAGTTGGAACCGTCCCGGTCTGCTCCTGCCAGCAGCGCTGTGGACGGCACGGACGTATCGGCGGTCACGCGGTTCGCTCCTCGCTGAATTTCAGATGGGCCCCTGGTGGGTACGGGGCCGGCTTCGGTCGCCGCTCAGAGGGTACCGATGCCTGGTAGAGCCGGTGAAACGCCACCCTCGGCGGGGAAACCCAGAGTAGCCGAGGGTCGTACGGACGTTCGATCCCTCGATGGAGTGAAGCACACATCACGTTCCCTTCGAGGCATGAACCATTTAGGCTCCGGGCACGTCCTCATCAACGACCGGCAACCCAGCCGGGAGGACCCGACCCCGAAGACCGCGCGAAACCGTACGCACCAGACCACGCACTACGGCACATTCGCCGCCAACCGGCAACACCCAGCCGTGCCGAAAGAAATTTTCGACGGAAAGCCCCGAGCGGGAACGAATTCGGCCTGGTTGGATGTTGACCCTGGTACGACAGCTCGTCGAGCTAGAGAAGAGGCGACGTGACTACTGTTCTGACCCCCGCGAGCCCGCTGACGGCCGCCGATCGCTGCGACCGCTGCGGCGCCCAGGCATACCTGCGCGTCGTCCTGCTGAGCGGCGGAGAACTGCTCTTCTGCGCCCACCACGGGCGCAAGTTCGAGCCGGAACTCAAGAAGATCGCCGCTGAGATACAGGACGAGACGGAGCGGCTGACGTCCGTTCCCGGCACGTCTGCCACCGAAGAGCGCTGAATCTCGCACCCACCCGACGAGCCAGCCCCGGCACAGGCCGGTGAACGGGCGGCCGCTTCCCCAGGGAAGCGGCCGCCCGTTCTTGTAACCGCGAGGGCGCGAAACGAGCTCTCAGGAACGCTTGGGGAGCCTCCCGGCGCCGTCCTCGACCGCGTCCGGCGTGCGCACGACCTCGGACACCCGCGTGTAGACGCCCGGGCTTCCCGCCTGCCCGCACCCGCTCCCCCAGGACACCAGCCCGATCAGGCGCCCCTCGGCCACCAGAGGGCCGCCACTGTCGCCCTGGCAGGCGTCCGGCCCTCCGGCGGCCTCTCCCGCGCAGAGCATGGAGGTGGCACGGTAGGTGCCGTTCCGGCCGCCCTGATAGGCACGGGCGCACAGGTGGTCGGCCAGCACGTGCACCCGCGCGGCGCGCAGCCGGTTCGTGTAGGCACCACCGCCACTGGTGTCGCCCCAGCCCGAGACCAGCGCTTCCGTGCCTGCCGCGTACACCGGGTCCCCGGCCGCCGCCATGGGCACGACGGCGCTCTGCGGCAACGGTTCGGCGAGGGTGAGGACGGCGTAGTCCCCCGCGTTGGTGGCGGGGTCGTACGCCGGGTTCACCTTGATGTCCCGCACGCCCGTCTCCTGTCCGCCGGAGGCGAGCAGGTCGGTGCGGCCCGTGATGACCTTGAGATCGCGCACCCGGTCGGGAGGCGTGCCGAGGACATTGCCGGCGACGCAGTGGGCGGCCGTGAGGACGGTGGTCGGCGCGATCGCCACCCCGCCGCAGAACTGGCCCGCCCGGCTACCTCCGAACCGGTCACGGCTGGAGAGCGCCACCGTCCACGGGGCCTTGGAGACATCTATCGGGAACCCGCCGACCACCACGCTGCCGGCCATGGCCGGAGCGGCGCCGATCAGGGGTGTCGCGGTCAGCGTTGCCGCCAGGGAGAGCGGCCGGATCAGGGCGCGGACGACGGAACGGCGCATGCGGACTCCTCACTCAGGGTGCTTCTGGAACACCCAGAGTCATCCAGCGCCCGGGGACCCGCAGCCGGAAGGCCCGGCCCCCACGGGGGGAACCGGGCCTTGTGCGTCTCTGCGGACCCGACCTAGTCGAGGTAGTCGCGCAGCACCTGCGAACGCGACGGGTGGCGCAGCTTCGACATGGTCTTCGACTCGATCTGGCGGATGCGCTCACGCGTCACGCCGTAGACCTTGCCGATCTCGTCGAGCGTCTTCGGCTGGCCGTCGGTGAGGCCGAAGCGCATCGAGACGACGCCGGCCTCGCGCTCCGACAGGGTGTCGAGCACCGAGTGGAGCTGCTCCTGGAGGAGCGTGAAGCTGACGGCGTCGGCGGGGACGACGGCCTCGGAGTCCTCGATGAGGTCACCGAACTCGCTGTCGCCGTCCTCGCCCAGGGGGGTGTGCAGGGAGATGGGCTCACGGCCGTACTTCTGGACCTCGATGACCTTCTCGGGGGTCATGTCGAGTTCCTTGGCCAGTTCCTCCGGGGTGGGCTCGCGGCCCAGGTCCTGAAGCATCTGCCGCTGCACGCGGGCGAGCTTGTTGATGACCTCGACCATGTGCACCGGGATACGGATGGTGCGTGCCTGGTCGGCCATCGCCCGGGTGATCGCCTGGCGGATCCACCAGGTGGCGTAGGTGGAGAACTTGTAGCCCTTGGTGTAGTCGAACTTCTCAACCGCGCGGATCAGACCGAGGTTGCCCTCCTGGATCAGGTCCAGGAAGAGCATGCCGCGGCCGGTGTAGCGCTTGGCCAGGGAGACAACCAGGCGGAGGTTGGCCTCCAGCAGGTGGTTCTTGGCCCGGCGGCCGTCCTCGGCGATGATCTCCAGCTCGCGCTTCAGCTTCGGTGCGAGCTTGTCGGAGTTGGCGAGCTTGTCCTCGGCGAAGAGGCCGGCCTCGATGCGCTTGGCCAGCTCGACTTCCTGCTCGGCGTTGAGCAGGGGGACCTTGCCGATCTGCTTCAGGTAGTCCTTGACCGGGTCGGCGGTGGCACCGGCGGCGGCGACCTGCTGAGCGGGCGCGTCGTCCTCGTCCTCGTCGGACAGCACGAATCCGGCGGCCTCGGTGCCCTCGGGCTCGTCGGCGGTCTTCGTCTCCTCGACGACCTCGTCCTCGAGAAGCTCGGCGTCGTCCTTCTTGGCGCTGGTCTTCTTCGCCGCCGTCTTCTTGGCGGCCGTCTTCTTGGCGGCCGTCTTCTTGGCGGTGGTCTTCTTGGCAGCGGCCTTCGTGACGGAGGCGGCGTCGTCGGTGTCCTCGCCCACGGCGGCGGACGCGGCCGGGGCGGCCGCGGCCTTCCGGGTGGTCACCGTCTTCGCCGCGACCGTCTTGGTGGCGGTGCGCTTGGCCGGGGTCTTCGCTGCGACGCTCTTGCGGGTGCGCTTGGGCTCTGCGGCACTGACCATCAGCGTCACACCCTCTTCCTCAAGGATCTGGTTGAGGCTGCGCAGTACGTTCTTCCACTGAGTGGCCGGAATCTGGTCAGCTTCGAAGGCCCGACGCACATCGTCGCCGGCGATCTGCCCCTCAGCCTTTCCCCGCTCGATGAGCGCCATGACAGAGACGGACTCGGCGATCTCCGGCGGGAGCGTACGGGATGTGCTGGCCGACACGAACAACCTCTCGGAACGTTGGAAAGCGGCTTCCGGCACCGTCCTCATGGACAGGAGCCGACCACCGGCCTGGGGATGGGCCGACGGCGCGGGCGGGCCGGGAAGAGACACAGCGCCTGGCATGGCGTCCGTATTCCCTTCGCGGCTGTTCACCTCTTAGGTCATCGCGCTGTTTCCGGGAGCGTTACGCCCAATCCGCGTGGCCCGAGTCACACCCAGTCAACAGCCATATGCGGTCAGATGTGAACGAACCGGTCCGCTGCCGATTTTCTCTTGATCGCCTCGCCGGTCCGGACGGCCTGTCGTGCCGCCGGACTCGGCCGGAATCCGGGGAGTCCGGCCGAGTCCGGCGACGGCGGGACCCGGTCGCGGTACCGCCATCTCGATCACTGGGGCGCGCCACGGCCGGGCGCGCCGTCCGTTTCCCGGTCAGTGCTCGCGCGGGGCGGGGACCACGCGCTCCACCTCGGGGTGGACGGTGAGCAGCTGGCGCATCGCACCCTCGGCCACGGCACCGTCGCCACTGCCGAGCCCGTCCACGATCCGCGCGTGCTGCGCGACGGACGCCTCGGTCGGCCGCTCGCAGCCGGTGGCGAGGCCGCCGGAGACCTGGAGGGCGGCGGAGACGATCCCGGACAGGTGGTCCAGCATCCGGTTGCCCGCGACCTGGATGAGCAGCGCGTGGAATTCGGCGTCGGCACGCGAGAAGGTCAGCGCGTCACCCTGGGCGAGAGCGTGGCTCATGATCTCGACCAGGTCGACGAGGCGCTGCTGAACGTCCTCGCGGCCGTGCCCGGCGGCGAGGCGGGCGGCGAGCGGTTCGATCGTCCAGCGCAGTTCGTTCAGCTCGCGGCGCTGGTCGTCGCGCTGCGGGCCGAAGGCGCGCCATTCGATGATGTCCGGGTCGAGCAGGTTCCAGTCGCTCACCGGGCGCACGCGGGTGCCCACGTTCGGCCGGGCGCTGACGAGGCCCTTGGCCTCCAGGACCCGGAGGGACTCGCGCACGACGGTGCGGGAGACCTCGAATCGCTGGCCGATCTCCTCCGGTACCAGCGGGCGGTCGGCACCCAGGTCGCCGGAGACGATCATCTGACCGAGCTGCTGGACGAGCTGGCCGTGCAGTCCGCGCCCGCGGCTGCCCGCGGCACGCCGGCCCACGCGGCCCAGATCGGATTCGGTGCCCTCCCAGGCGGGCGCCGCCACGCGGTCGGCCATGGGGGCCTCGGCGTAGGGGTAGCGGTCGAGTTCGCCCGGTCCGGCGAGGCCGGAGTCGGCGGAGCGGGCGGTGGTCATCATGGTGTGCGCAAGGGTACTCACGCATCATTTGTCGGCGTTGCCTCCAACTGCCTTGAGGGCTTTGGTGAAAAGCACACGAAAGGGTGATCGCTCACCCCGCCTCAATTGACGCCTTATCGGAAATAAACGGGCTTTCTGTGGGGAGTTGTGTGCACAGCGGCTCGGAAACCGCACCTCAGGGCGTCATCTCGCCCTGGCGCGCAGCGTCGTGATCAGGTACGCGCACAGCAGCGCGGCGAGCGACAACGTCATGGCTCCGCCCACGGGTTGAGCGATCACCCGCGCGAGGCCCAGCAGATAGCGCTCCCCGCCGAAGGGCCACTGGAGCAGGAGGAGCTCCCGCATCCGCACATGGATCCCGGTCGCGACTCGTACATACGAGCCTTCGAACAACCGGTGTACGAGCGGCACGACCACCACCGGCACCGCGAGGACGGCGGCCAGCCCCGCCGCGGTGGAACGGAACACTCCGGCCGCCAGCACACCCGCCCACGCACACCCGACCACGAGCGCCAGCCAACTCACGCACAACGGCAGCCAGTCGCCGGGCACCTGGACCAATTCCCGGCCGTAGAACAAATAGAGAAGCTCCGCGTCACAGCCCAGCGCGAGAAAGGCCAGCATCGCGGCGATGCTTCCGGAGACGAGGAGCTTCGCGGTCAGCAGCCCCAGCCGGCGGGGAACGGTGCCCCTGTCCGCCGCCAGTGCGGGATGCCGGAACTCGTCCCCGAAAGCGAGCGCGCCGAGCAGCCCCGCCGCGAGCGCGACCGGCGGCAACGGCAGTTCGCGCGGCCAGGCGCCGAACAGGCGTGCCTGCGGGGTGTGGCCGATACGGGCCAGAATCAAGGCGGTGATCGCGGACACGGCGAGCGCGGCCCCGCATACGACGAATCCGGTGCTGATCCCGGTGGCGCGCCGGAGCTCGTAGCGCAGAGGGCGGAGGGGGCTGCTTACGGAGCGGACGGCGATGGGGAGCGGCAGGGGTTCGGCTTCCTCCGCGATTCCGGCCTTCTCCGCGGTTCCGGCCTCCTCCGGCTCCGCGTCACTCTCCGGCAGTGCGCCTTCGTCCGGCGCGGGCCGCTCCTCCTCGGACTGCGGCCGCATGTCACCCACCTCGTCGGCGAGTTGATGGATGAGGATGCCGTTCCGGAAGGCGATCTCCCCCACATCCGCGGTAGTGGTCCCGTACACCGAGAGGCGGTTGCCCTCCTCCCGGACGACTTCCACGGAGCGCCTTTCGGTACGGGCCTCCTGGGAGAGCAGGCCGGCCAGGCGCGCGGCGTGGGGGCTGCGGACGGCGACGCGCGGCCGGAGCCGGGTGCGGGCGAACTCCGCCGCCTCCAGGTCGGCGGCGACACGGCCCGCTTCGAGGGTGACGACGTGATCGGCGTCCCGGGCGGCCTCCTTGGGGTCGGCGGTCGTGAGGAGCACGGCGCCGCCCTGGTCGGCGTACTCCCGCAGGGTGGCGTGCAGCCAGCGGGCCTCCGGCGCGGAGAGTCCGGCGGCCGGTTCGTCCAGCACGAGGGTGTGCGGGTCTGGCAGCAGGGCACAGGCCAGGCCGAGTCGGCGGTCCATACCGAGCGACAGCGTGCCGAGTCTTTCCTCGCGGAGGCTGACGAGGCCGACCTCTTCCAGCACCTCGTCGGCCCGCCTGGCCGGAACTCCGGCCGCAGCGCAGAGCATGCGCAGGTGGTTGCGGACCGTACGGGAGGGGTGGCCCGGTACGTCGCCGAGGAGTACGCCGACTTCGCGTGAGGGGTGGGCGACGCAGTGCAGGGGGCGGCCCCTGAAGTAGGCGATGCCGCGGCCCCGCTGGAGTTCGAGCATCAGCCGGAGCACGGTCGTCTTGCCCGCCTCCGCCGCTCCGAGGAGGGCGGTCACCTGGCCGGAGCGCGCTTCGAAGGAGACATCCTCGACGGCGGGCGGCTGGTCTTTGAGGGAATCACTGGTCAGTCCGACAGCCTGGATCACCTGACGGAAGATAGCGCGCCATGTCCAGTTTTTCGGGTATCACCTCTTCTGTCCGGTGATAGTTCGGCGGAGGGTCAACCTGCATGGCTCACTTGCCCGATGAGCGTCCCGCCCACGGCGGTTTCCCAACTGCCGCGCCCGTGATGGCCGGACGCCTGGTCTCAGACCTCGGGACGGAGCATCGGGGGATTGAGCAGGGTGGCCCCGCCCGCCCTGAACAGCTGCGCGGGCCGGCCGCCCTGGCGGGTTGTGGTGCCGCCCGTGGGGACGAGGAAGCCGGGCGTGCCGGTGACCTTGCGGTGGAAGTTCCGCGGGTCGAGAGCCACCCCCCAGACCGCCTCGTAGACCCGGCGCAGCTCCCCGACCGTGAACTCCGGCGGGCAGAAGGCGGTGGCCAGCGAGGAGTACTCGATCTTGGAGCGGGCGCGCTCCACCCCGTCGGAAAGGATCAACGCATGGTCGAAGGCCAGGGGTGCCATCGCCTCGCCGTCGCGGCCGTGACCCCCCTGCTGGAGCAGTTCCTCCACCGGCGCCCAGCGCGCGTTGCTCGCGTCACCGCCCGCGCGCGGAGCGGGGAGGTCGGGCGCGAGGGCGAGGTGGGCGACGCTGACCACACGCATACGCGGATCACGCTTCGGGTCGCCGTACGTGGCGAGCTGCTCCAGATGGGCGCCGTGGTCCTGCGCAGGAGTGTCCGGGTCGTGGGCCCGGAGCCCGGTCTCCTCGGCCAGCTCGCGCGCCGCCGCCTGGGCGAGGTCCTCGTCGTCCCGCACGAAGCCGCCCGGGAGCGCCCACCGCCCCTGGAAGGGCGACTCGCCCCGGCGTACCGCCAGCGCGCACAGGGCGTGGCGGCGCACGGTCAGCACGACCAGATCCACGGTGACGGCGAAGGGCGGGAACGCTGACGGGTCGTAGGGCATGCCGCGATCATAGTCGTCTTCCTGACGATAAACACTCCGTTCGGTGGGAGGATCGGTGAATCCGGTGGGACCGGTGGTATCGGACGGTTCGGGGTGCCTGCTCAGCCGTTCCCCTTGTCGCGGCGGGTCCTGCCTGCTCCGGAGGGGGCGGAGCGCGCGCGGGTCGGGCGCCTGGACGGGACTCGCGGCTGACGGACGCAGGGGCCGGCGTCACAGGAGGCGGTCCTGCCAGGACCGGTGTTACCGGGGGCGGTCTCGCCCGCGCCGGCGGAGCGGCGCTTGCGGGGCGCAGGCGTGGCAGGGTCCGCCACGGTCGCGTCCTGCGCGGGGAGAGGCGTACCCGGTGGGAGCCGGAAGCCGGATCGCTGCTCCGGGATGTTCGGCGCGGTCGACGCCGGAACCGCACCCGGCCTCCGCCCGTCGCGTTCCCGCCGGAGGCACCGGCGGATGGATTCCGGGTCCAGGCCCTCGTTGCACGCCCGGTGCAGGAGCTGGGCGAAGAGGTAGTGCGGGTCGGCCCCCAGGGCCATGGCCAGGGCCTCCCGGGCCTCCAGGTCGTCGCCGGTGGACCAGGCGACCCAGCCCGCCAGCGCCAGCGGAGCCGCCGCGTGTTCGCGGTACGGGCCGACACAGCGGCGGGCCAGGGCCCGCCAGAGCCGCAGGGCGGGTGCGCCGTCGTCGCCCTCCATCCAGGCTGCCGCCCGGTCACGGGTCGTACGGTCCTGGAGGCCGAGGATGAGGGAGGCCGCCTCGTCGTGGCCGACGAGCGCGTCGTCCCGGACGTCCGCGGGGTGGACGCCCGACACCGGTACGGCCTCGGCGAACCGGCGGATGACGCGTCCGGCCAGCTCCAGCGTTTCCTCGGCCACCTCGGCACGGCTCGCGTCGTCCAGGATGCGAGGCACCAGCGACATGCCGGCGGCGTCCAGTGCGACCTCCTGCTCCAGCGCTGCCGAGGTCTCCCAGGGCTGCATCCTCGCGCGCAGCTCCCGCAGCGAGCCCCGCACCTGGATGCCCGCGTAGGTGGCCGCGGCCGCCATTGCCGAGGTGCCCGGCATGCCCATCGGCGTGCCCTCGGGCGGGCAGCAGCTCTCCACCGGGCAGACGTAGGACCAGAAGCGGGTGTCCGAGACGCACAGCGCCTCGATCACCGGTACGTCGAGACTGCCGCACTCGGTGCGCAGCAACTGAGCGAGCGGGGCGAGCCGGAGCATCACGTCCCGCCCCGTCTCCCCCGGCCGTGGCTCCTGGCAGACGTAGGCCACGATCCGCTCGGGAGGGGAACCCCGTCGTCGGGCCCCGATCACCAGCCCTCTGGCGATCTGCCGCGCCGCCGCCTGCCAGTCCTCGGCGCCGGCCGGAATGCCGAGGCGTGCCCGCCCGCCGAGGTTGCCCCGTTCGAGCAGGCTGACCAGGACCATGCTGTCCTCCGGGCGGTAGCCCAGCAGGTACGGCAGTGCGTCGGCCAGCTCGGCGGGGGTGCGCAGGGCGATCGGGGTGTCGGGCGTGAGCTGCCCCTCGAAGGACATTCCCGCCGCGATGTCACCGTTCTCGAAGGGTTCGGTCGTTTCGCCGTGATTCGTCATGCGCCGACGATCCCGCGAATCTCAGAATCCCGCTGGCCCTGTGGACAACTGCCCTGTGGACAAGTCGAAACCTGCACACGACAGCCCACTCGGCCGAGCGCACCGGCCCCCGCGCAGACCGGCCTCACCCCGTCGCGGCCAGCACCAGGGGCAGAACCTCCCCGGCTCCCGCCCGCCGCAGCAACCGCGCCGCGACCGCGAGACTCCACCCGGACTCGGTCCGGTCGTCGACGAGCAGCACCGGCCCCGGCGCGTCCGCCAGAGCGGCCGCCAGCTCTCCCGGCACCGTGAAAGCCGGAGCCAGCGCCTGCAACCGCTGTGCGGAGTTGCTGCGACGCGCCTGATGCGCCCCTGCCTCCCTCGTGTACGCGAGCGCGCCCAGATACGGCAGGCGCCCGATCTCGGCCACCCGCTCCGCGAGCGAGGCCACGAGCCGCGGCCTGCTCGACGAGGGCATGGCGACGACGCCGACCGGACGAGCCATGGCGTCCGGAGTGTTCGACGCCCACCCACCGGGCGAGCGTGCCCAGTCGGCGAGGACCTCCACGACGGCCTTCAGCACGTCCTCCGGCACCTGACCGTCAGGCGTCTGCTCGGCCAGCAGCGGCCGCAGCCGGTTGCCCCAGCCGATGTCCGAGAGCCGGCCCAGGGCGCGTCCGGTGGCGCACTGCTCCTTCGCCGGGATGCGGCCCTTGAGGTCGATGCCCAGCGCGGGCATCCCCGTGGGCCACATGCGGCGCGGCTCGATCTCCACACCGGGCCGGTCCAGCTCACCGGCGGCGGCCGTCAGCGCCTCGGCCGAGACCGCCGCGTCGATCCAGGCGCCCGAACAGTTGTCGCAACGCCCACACGGGGTGATCTCCACGTCGTCGAGCTGGCGGCGCAGGAACGCCATCCGGCACTCGTCCGTGCCGACGTAGTCCCGCATGGCCTGCTGTTCGGCGGCACGCTGGCGGGCGACCCAGGCGTAGCGCTCGGCGTCGTAGACCCATTCGGCCCCGGTGGCCGTCCAGCCTCCCTTCACCCGGTGCACGGCACCGTCCACGTCCAGCACCTTGAGCATCAGCTCCAGCCGGGTGCGCCGGAGATCCACCAGCGACTCCAGCGCGGGCACGGACAGCGGGCGACCCGCGCCCGCGAGGGCGGCCAGGGTCTGGCGGACCTGGGACTCGGGCGGGAAGGCGACCTCGGCGAAGTACCGCCAGATCGCCTCGTCCTCCTTGCCCGGCAGCAGCAGGACGTCGGCGTGCTCGACGCCCCGGCCCGCGCGGCCCACCTGCTGGTAGTAGGAGATCGGGGAGGACGGCGAGCCGAGATGGACCACGAAGCCGAGGTCCGGCTTGTCGAAGCCCATGCCCAGGGCGGAGGTCGCCACCAGCGCCTTGACCCGGTTGTCCAGCAGATCGGCCTCGGCCTGCTGGCGGTCGGCGTTCTCCGTGCGGCCGGTGTAGGAAGCGACGGCGAAACCGCGTGCGCGGAGGTAGGCGGTGACCTCCTCGGCGGCCGAGACGGTCAGCGTGTAGATGATCCCGGAGCCCGGCAGCTCGTGCAGGTGCTCGGCCAGCCACGCCAGCCGGTGCGCCGCATCGGGCAGCCGCACCACGCCGAGCCGCAGACTCTCCCGGTCCAGCCGCCCCCGCAGCACCAGTGCCTCACCCGCGCCGGTGCCCAGTTGCTCGGCGACGTCGGCCGTGACGCGCGCGTTGGCCGTGGCGGTGGTGGCGAGCACCGGCACGCCGGGCGCCAGCTCCTGGAGCATGGTGCGCAGCCTGCGGTAGTCGGGGCGGAAGTCGTGGCCCCAGTCCGAGATGCAGTGCGCCTCGTCCACGACCAGCAGGCCGGTGGTGGCCGCCAGCTTGGGCAGCATGCGGTCGCGGAAGTCGACGGAGTTGAGCCGTTCCGGGCTCACCAGCAGCACGTCGACCTCGCCGCGTTCCACCTCCTCGTGGATGGCGTCCCACTCCTCGGGGTTGGCCGAGTTGATGGTGCGGGCCTGGATGCCGGCCCGGGCGGCCGACTCGACCTGGTTGCGCATGAGCGCCAGCAGCGGCGAGACGATCACCGTGGGACCCGAGCCGCGACGGCGGAGCAGCGCGGTGGCCACGAAGTACACCGCCGACTTGCCCCACCCGGTGCGCTGCACGACCAGGGCCCGGCGCCGGTCCATCACCAGGGCCTCGACCGCCTCCCACTGGTCCTCCCGCAGCCGTGCCGAACCCTCCGGCGCGCCGACCAGCTCGGCGAGGACGGCGTCGGCTTCGGTGCGCAGCTGCTCCAGGTCGTTCATGCCCCCATGCAACAGCACCCCACCGACATCCGGCCACTCGCCTCAGGGACGGCTCCCGGCCGGCCCGACCCGCTCGTCCTCGGGAGCCGGTACCGGTGCGTCCGCGCGTGCCCCGGCCAGCGCGACGAGGGCGGCGGTCAGCGCGATCAGCCCGCCCGCCCACAGCCCCGAGCGGGCGCCGAGGGTGTGGGTGGCGACACCGACGAAGAGGGCGCCGAGCGGGGTGCTGCCCTGCAGGATCACGGTGTAGAGAGCCATCACCCGGCCACGGTGAGCGGGGTCGCCGCCCAGCTGGATGCGGTGGTTCGCCGCCTGGACGAAGTACAGCGAGGCGAATCCGGTCGGCACCAGCAGCACCAGCGCGACGGGCAGGTCAGGTGCCCGCCCCGTGAGCAGCTCCAGTGCCCCGAAGGCGCATCCCCAGGCGGCCACCAGCCGCGCGGAGGGGCGGTTCCGCCGCAGGGTGCCGACCAGTGCGGCCAGCAGGGAGCCACCGGCGAGCGCGGCGGTGAGGAGGCCGAAGGAGGCGGCGTCGGTGTGGAACACGACGCGGGCCATGAGCGGCAGCGTCAGAGGGAGGTTGAGGCCGAAGAGGGCGACCGCCGCGACCAGGGCGAGTGTCGCGAGCAGGTCGGGCCGGGTCCGCAGATACGCCAGACCGTCGATCACGCGCGCGGGCGTGCCGGGGCGGGGCGCACGGTGCAGCTCCGCC
Source organism: Streptomyces sp. NPDC001781 (assembly GCF_053596035.1). Classification (NCBI taxonomy): domain Bacteria; kingdom Bacillati; phylum Actinomycetota; class Actinomycetes; order Kitasatosporales; family Streptomycetaceae; genus Streptomyces; species Streptomyces sp. NPDC001781. The sequence continues at coordinate 45,851 of NZ_JBSFFI010000032.1, forward strand.
GGGCGCATGGCACGCAGCCCGGCGACGGTGGCCGTGTAGCTGGCGGCGTTGAGCAGCATGACGGTCCCCGTGCCCGACCACTGGATGAGCAGCCCGGCCAGCGAAGGACCCAGAACGCGCGCGGCGTTGAAGTAGGCACCGCTCAGCGAGGAGGCGTTGGGGAGCAGCTCGGGGCCGACGAGTTCGGTGATGAAGGACAGGCGGGCCGGCACTTCCACGGCGTTGGCCACGCCGAGCGCGACCGCCGCGACGTGGACGTGCCACAGCCGGGCGGCGTCGGCGGTGACCAGCAGGCCGAGGGCCAGGGCGAAGGCGCCGGAGGCGATGTTGGCCCCGGTCAGGAGGGCTCGCTTGTCGTACCGGTCGGCGAGCCTGCCGCCGTAGAGGGTCAGCAGCAGGACCGGGGTGAACTGCAGGGCGGTGACGGTGGCGAGGGCCCCGCCGGAGTCGCCGGTCAGCTTGAGTACGAGCCAGTCCTGGGCGACGGCCATCATCCAGGTGCCGGTGGCGGAGGCGATCTGGCCCGCCGCGAAGAGCCGGAAGTTGCGCACCTTGAGGGAGCGCAGGCTGGTGGCGAGCAGGTGGCTGCCGGTTCCTCGCGTCATGATCCGGTCCTACCAGGGGCGCCCGGATGTGGGACGAGCCGCGCCGCGCGTTTCCCGGATCCCGGCCACACGCGCGTGGCGGTGAGGCGGGAAACGCCGCCTCACATCACGGCGTCCCTGCCGACTTCGGTGGACGCCCGGATTCCAGCCCCGGCAAACCGGCCTGGCCGCGGTACCAGTCGGCGTACGCCGGGAAGCGCGCGGCGAATCCGGGGCCCGGCTCGGCACCGGAGACGCTCCAGAGCGACTCGTCGGTGAACCAGTGGTCGACGGCGAGCATGCCGAGGTGGTGGCCGGCGACAGGGTGGCCGGCCACCCGCTGCCGGGCGGTCCTGACCGAGACGCGCGGGGCGTCCTTGGCGAAGACCCCGAAGGTCTCCGCCACGGTGGACAGCAGCAGCTCCCCCGGTACGGGCTCGGGGTGCGTGACGTAGTGGACGCGTGCCCCGCCGTCCGCCGGTCCCGTCGTGGCCGCCGCGAACGCGGCCCGGCCCAGGGTGTCCGCGTCGATCATCGACTGGAGCCCGGCCCAGCCGTCCGGCAGTCCGCCCAGGGTGCGCAGCAGGGCCAGGATGCCGGGGATCACCCAGCGGTCGCCCCTGCCGTGGACGAGATGGGGACGCAGAACCGTTCCGCCCGCCGCGAGCACGTGCTCCTCGGCGGCCGCGCGGGTGCGGCTGGTGTCGGAGGCGGGGGCGACGGGCACCTCACCGGGCCGCACGTCGCGAAAGGGCCCCCGTCCGTGCACGGCGGCCGTGCCGAGGTAAACGAACCTCGCGACCCCGGCGTGCCGTACCTCGTCCGCCAGGGCACGGGCGCCTAGGTCGTTGGCCTGGCGCAGCAGCTCCGCGTCGCCGCCGATCATCCCGGCGCAGTGCAGGACGGCGTCGACGCCCGCGCACGCACCGCGCAGCGAGGCGGGATCGGTGAGGTCGCCCCGCACGTACTCGATGTCGGGGTCGGGCGCGGGCGGCGGGGTGCGGACCAGCAGCCGGAGCCGTACGTCCTCGGCGGCGCGGGCCGCCTTCAGCACGTGTCCGCCGATGAAACCGCTCGATCCGGTGATGAGCACGCGCCGGGTCATCGGGCCACCCCCGGGGTGTCGCCGAGGGTGGCCGTGAAGACGGTCTCGTCGCCCTGGACGCCCTCGACGTGGACGCGGACATCACCCTTGGGGGAGGTTTCACACCGGGCGCGGACGAGACACGGCTCGTTCAGTTCGGCGTACCGGTAGAAGTCGATCGCCAGCGAGGCGGGCAGGAAGCGGCCCTCGGGGGCCAGCGCGACAGCGGCCTGCCGGGCCGCCTCCAGGAGCACCATGCCGGGGACGTGGTCGTTGGCCCGCGCGAAGAGCGTGGGATGGGCGGTGTCCAGCCGCAGCCACCACGCGCCCCCCTCCTCCGAGGGGGCGAGTACGACGTCCCGGGGGGCGTTGCGCCCGACCCGCTCGGCCGGTACACCGGCCGGCGGCGCCGCGGAGCCACCGGTGGCGAGCAGCTTTTCGCCGCGCAGCCTGCGGTAGGCCCGCTCCGAGGTGCAGCTCAGGCTGCCCGTGCTCGTGGCCAGCAGACGCCCGTCGCGCTCGAAGGTGAGCCGTACCCTCATCCCGGCCAGGCTCCTGGCCCGCATCTGGACCTCGGAGCAATCCACGAAGACGTCGATGCGGCCGGAGGCGTCCGCGAGGCCGAAGCCGGCCGCGGTGAGGGCGTAATCCATGTCCCACATGACGAAGTGATGGTCGGCCGGGACGCCGTACTCGGCGTGGGCCAGCATCATCGCGGTCTGCCGCATGGTCTCCGCGACCAGCAGCGGGTCCTGGACGCCGCCGGGGAGCGGGGCGAAGAAGCGGTGGGCGGCCGGCCAGTCGGCGGTGACCAGGTAACGGTGCTCGGCCAACCGGGTCCATTCCACGGGGAAGGCGTCTTCGGCGTCCGGCCGGTGCACGAGTTCGACGGTGGCCCGGCCGCCGCGTGCGGGAGGTTGACCGGTGTCGCCGGAGTCGGGTACAAGAACCTGCGGGTCGGTCTGGTCTTCGGGCGGTGCGGCGGGGTCCGGTGCCTGTGTCATGACCGTCCGTACGGCCGATGAGGTGCCGAGGCCGACGCGATCGGCTATGAAGCTAATGCCTTCAGACATGGATTGCCCTTTGAGTCCGGTGTGATCAAGGCTCGTTCCCCCTCGACAAAATACTGACAGTCCGGTTCTCTTCGTGTGCGAACCTGACCAAGCTCTGACATAGGAACAGGGGCGACAGCCCATGGCACGCCAAGCACGCGCGATCCAGACCCGCAAGACGATCCTGCTGGCAGCGGCCGCCGTCTTCGACGAACGCGGTTACAGCGCCGCCACGATCACCGAGATCCTCGCACGCGCCAGGGTCACGAAGGGGGGCCTGTACTTCCACTTCGCCTCGAAGGAGGAGCTGGCGCTCGGGGTGATCGCGGCCCAGCTCGAAGTGGGCCCCCTGCCCCCGCAGCGCACCAAGATGCAGGAACTCATCGACCAGGGGTTGCTGTTCGCGCACCAGCTACGGCACGACCCGTTGACACGGGCCAGCGTGGGTCTGGCGATGGACCAGTGGGGAGAGGGGCAGGAGCGCGGCAACCCGTTCCACGGCACGCCGTTCCAGTCCTGGGCGAACCGGCTGACCCAGCTGCTCGTGGAGGCGCGGGAACAGGGCGAGCTGCTCCCGCACGTCGACCCCGCGGAGACCGCCGAACTGCTCGCCGGCTCCTTCACCGGCGTCCAGTGGATGTCGCAGATCCTGTGCGAGCGCGCCGACCTCAGCGAGCGGGTTACCGTCCTGCTGAGACATCTGCTGCCCAGCATCACCCTGCCCCAGCTCATGCCCACCCTGGATCTCGCGCCCGACCGCGCCGAACGCCTGCTGGCGCAGCGGCCGGTGGAGGCGGAGGACGAGGACGGTGAGGACGACGAGGGGGAATCCTCTGCCCGCATCAGCGCCTGAACGCTCCTCCCGGCGACACCGCGGCGTCCCAGGCGTCGTCACCGGTCTCCGTGGGTAGGGATATAAGCCCCGGAACATCGGATAAACGTCGGCGGCCTCAATTGCTCGTTGCCGCATCGAAGTTCGCCAGGAAGAATTGAGGTCCGCTCCCCGCACGGCTCGGCCGTGTTCCGGCTGGGCTTCACTGCGGTGCGCGCTCCCCCGAATTCCGACCTCGCCCGCAGTGTGGGCGCGTAGCCGAAGGGAGGAACGTGACCTTCGGATTCGCCTCGTCCTCGGCGGCCTCGCTGTCGACGTCCGCGTCCACCGCTTCCGTCAGCCGCCTGCTCGAACCCGCGGAGTGGGCCGCCGCCGGAATCCCCCTGCTGCGCAATCCGCGCGAGGTCGTCGGCGGCCTGCACGTCCGCCATCGCCCGAGGCCGTCCACCGCGATCGTGGCCGTCCTGGATCCGGAAGAACGGCTGCTGGCCAGCGCCTCGTTCACCCGGCGGTCCGCCCCGGCGGACGGCTGGATGTTCCGCAACGCGCTGCTGGACCAGTTGCGCCGGGTCATCCCGCACGACCTGCGCCGCCGGACCCCGGTGCGCACCGCCGTACTGCTGTACTGCCGCGAGGGCGACGCACGCTGGACGGAGGAGGACGGCGCCTGGATGTGGGGGCTGCGCGACGCCTGCACGCTGCACGGGCTGCGCTGCGGCGCGTACATCACGCTGACGCACGACGGCTGGCAGGTGCTCGGTGAGGGACGCGGCGGACGCCATCCCCACGCGCACTCCACGCCGGAGTCCTTCGCGCTGTCCGGGTCGCCGCCCCTGATGCCGCGCACCGGAGGGCCGGTCTCCGAGGTCATGCGCCGGGCCGCGGCCCGCTGAGCGAACCGGGTCCCGCCGCAGCGGCTGTTCCACGCGACACGGCGCCGCGCGGACCGAACAGCCGCCCGCCGCTTCATCACGGCAGAGTGGCTGTCCGGCGCGCGCGGCGCCTTCGGTCGTGCGAGGGGGTCAGACCCCGGCGCCCAGCACCGAGTTGATCTGCTGCGGGTCACCGCAGACGATCAGCAGGACTCCGGCCCGCGTGAGGGCGACCGGCAGGGCGGCGGCGGCAGCGGCGGCGTCCCCGTTGACGGCGACGATGACCACGGGCCGGGAGGAGGCCCGGGCGGCCACGGCGCCGTCGGCGTAGAACACGTCGTCACCGGCGTCGTGCTGCGCCCAGTAGGACGCCTCGCCGAAGGACAGCTCGTGCTCGGCCCACGGGTGCCTGGCACCCGTGGTGAGCACCAGCACCTCGCCGGGGGCGCGGCCGGAGTCGAGCAGCAGGTCCAGCGCCTCCTCGGCGGCGTCGAGCGCGCCCTCGGGCGAGGCCGGGATCAGCTGGATCTGGGGACCGGCAGCGGGGGTGGCGGGAACGGCCGGGCCGGACGGGCCCGGCTTGGCCGGGGCCACGTCACGCGGCGCGCGCTGCGCCGGCGGCGCGGGCCGCGGGGGGCCGGGCCGGCCGGGGCGGGCCGGAGCCGCGGGGCGGGGGCCGGGTACGGGACGAGGGGTCGGTGCGACGCGGCTGCTGGCCGGAGTCGCGACGGGACCCTGGGCACTCTCGTAAATCTGAGGCTCCTCGGGAAGGAGAGGCATGAGCTGATTTTTATCAAACGTTGGTACGACGCCGACGGCCGGGTGGCACATCGGCGGCGGGCGGAAGCGTCAGAAATCGAAGCCGAGCTGGCCCTCGATCACCGGAACGCCGCCGTCCACGAGGCTGCGGACCTTCTTGAGGTGCCGCCACCGGGGCAGCGCATCAAGATACGCCCATGACAGACGGTGGTACGGGGTGGGGCCCCGCTCCTCCAGTGCGGCCTTGTGCACCGGCGACGGATACCCGGCGTTGTCCGCGAATCCGAAGTCTGCATGGCCGGCACCGAGTTCGGCCATCATTTTGTCGCGGTACACCTTGGCGATCACCGAGGCCGCCGCGACGGCCACGCAGGACTGGTCACCCTTGATCACCGTGCGCACCTGCCAGGGCGCGCCCAGGTAGTCGTGCTTGCCGTCGAGGATGACGGCCTCCGGCCTGACCGGCAGGGCTTGAAGGGCACGGACGGCGGCCAGCCGCAGGGCGGCGGTCATGCCCAGGTCGTCGATCTCCTCCGGGGAGGCGTGACCGAGGGCGAAGGCCGTCACCCAGGAGCGCAGTATCCCGTCCAGTTCCGCACGGCGCTTGACCGTCAGGAGCTTGGAGTCGGTGAGCCCTTCGGGCGGGCGGCGCAGTCCGGTGACCGCCGCGCAGACGGTGACGGGGCCGGCCCAGGCGCCCCGCCCCACTTCGTCGACGCCGGCGATGACCTTCGCCCCGGTCGTGGCGCGAAGGGAGCGCTCGACGGTATGAGTGGGTGGTTCGTACGGCATGGCGCACCCAGCCTACGCCGCCCCGCTGCCACCCCGACACCCCGGTCCCTCCCAGCCGGGAACGTCACATCCCAGGCCCGGGCCTCACACGCGGTGCGGCACCCACGCCGGCAGCGACTCGGTCCGTTCCAGCCACCGCGCGGGCGGCGTTCCCGCCGCGCCGGCGGCCAGGACACCGCCGACGATCGCGCACGTCGTGTCCACGTCACCACCGGCCTCGGCGGTGGTCCAGAAGGCGTGCTCGAAGTCACCGAGGGCTCGCGCTGCCGACCACAGGGCGAACGGGACGGTGTCGTGCGCGCTGGTCCGGCGCCCGCAGCCGAGGACGGCCGCCACGGTGGCCGCGTCCCCGTAGTCGAGCATGTCCCGCGCACGGCGCAGACCGGCGCCCACGGCGCTCCGGGGCACCAGGGCGATCACGTCGTCCAGGAGGGCCTCGGGAGCCGGCGGGCCGCCCGGAGCGGCCGCCAGCGCGGCGGCGGCGGCCACGGCCATGGCGCCGGCCACCGCTTCGCGGTGCTGGTGGGTGGTGTAGGCGGAGATCTCGGCCTGATGGGTCGCCTGCTCGGGGTCGTCGGCGTACCAGGCGCCCAGGGGCGCAATGCGCATCGCGGCGCCGTTGCCCCAGGAGCCCCGGCCGTCGAAGAGCTGGGCGGCGAGTTCACGCCAGTCGGCGCCCTCGCGGACGAGCCGGAGCAGGCGGTTCACGGCCGGACCGTAGCCCCGGTCGAAGTCGTGGTGCTGGGCGAAGGACCGGGCGAGCTCGTCCTGGTGGACCATCCGGTGGGTGACCAGGACCGAGACGACGGAGCAGGCCATCTCCGTGTCGTCGGTCCACTGCCAGGTCCCGGCGGGCAGCTCGCGCCGCTTGAGCAGCGGGTGGTTCACCGGGACGAAGAACTGGGAGCCGAGCGCGTCACCCACCGCGAGGCCGCGCAGGCTGGCCAGGGCGCGCTCCAGGCGCCCGGAGGGGAGGGGGGAGGAGTCAGGGGTCATCTTCCCGCCAGCCTATCGGTCGATCCAGTGCGGGACCGGGTCCCGCCAGCGCTCGAAGGGCCTGTTGAGGGCGTACTTGCCGTCCTCCCCGAGAACGAGCGTGCGCACCTCGGCGTTCCCCGGATTCGACAGGGACTCGAACTCGGCCACCGTCCAGTGGAACCACCGCATGCAGAACAGCCGCATCGCCAGGCCGTGCGTCACCAGGAGGACGTTCGGCGGATGGTCGGGCTCCTCGAAGCTGCGGAACAGGCTCTCCAGGAAGCCGCCGACCCGGTCGTACACGTCGGCACCGGACTCGCCCTGCGGGAAGCGGAAGAAGAAGTGCCCGTACGCGTCCCGGTACGCCTTCTGGAGCTTCACGTCGTCGCGTTCCTGCCAGTTGCCCCAGTCCTGCTCGCGCAGCCGGGGCTCCTCGCGCACGCGTATGAGGTCCGGGTCGAGCCGGAAGGTGTCCAGGGTCTCGTGGGTGCGGCGGTAGGGGGAGACGTAGACGCTCACGCGCTCGTCGCCGAAGATCTCCCGCAGGTGCTCGCCGGTCTCCTCCGCCTGCTTCCGGCCGCGGTCGGTGAGCGCGAGGGCGTGGTCGGGCTCACGCTCGTACACGGAGTCATCGACGTTGCCCACTGACTCCCCGTGCCGGACAAGGACGATGCGCCGTGGTCGTGCCATGTCGGAAACCCTACGGGGAGCGGGACGGGGTCGGACACTCGTACGGCCCTCATACAGCGTAGGTCACACCGCTCGCCGGGGTCAGACCGTCCAGGAGGGCTCGAGTTCCACGATGTCGCCGGTGAGAGAGGCTATGTCGGCCTCGGTCTGGGCGCGCAGCGCCAGCCGCTCCACGCGTTCGGTGCGGTACTTTCCGTGTTCGGCCGCCGCGCGCCACATCGACAGCACCAGGAAGTCGCGCTCCGCCTCCCCGAACATGCCCCGGATCATGCCGGGCGATCCGGCCATCGCCGGGTTCCAGACCTTCTCCTGCATCAGCGTGAAATGCTCGACGCGCTCCTCGTGGACCCGGCACAGGGCGACCCGGACCAGGTCGGCGTCGGTGAAGCGGGGTTCGAAGCCGGTCTTCACGTCGAAGCGGTACTCGAACAGCCTGGCCTGGGAGTCCTTGAACGTCCCGGACTGGGACGCGGCCAGCCGGTCGTGCGAGCGGGCCATGAAGGAGTCGTAGAAGGCGCGGCTCTCCCAGAAGGCGAAGATGTGCGCCACTCCCGGCCGGTGCCGGCTCCAGCCCCCGCCCTGTCCCCGAAACCCCGGCTCCCCCAGAAGCCCCGCCCATTTCCGCTGCCCGCGCTCGAACCCGCGACGGTCCACCACGGTGCAGCGAATCCACTTGACCAGCACCGCGCCATCGTAAGGCCACCGGGCGTGGCGTCGGTCACGCTCTGGCGGAGTTCGCCCGCGCACCGGTGCCGCATGCATGACACGATGGGAAAAGGTCCCAGCGACAAGGGAGTTGGGGACGATGGCGCTGCAGAGGGAAGGGGAGGTCCGGTGACCGGGGTCAGCAAGGGAATCCGCGAGGTCGAGGTCGCGCTCAAGTGGGACCCCAGTCCGGCTGGGCGGCCGCCCGCCGACCTGGACATCGTCGCCGCGACGTTCACCGCGGCGGACGCGTACGGGGAACCGGCCTATCTGGTGCACTTCGACAGCCGCTCCCCGGACGGCACGATCTTCCTCAACCGGGACAGCCCCGACGGCAAGGGGTTCGGCTGGGACGAGGTCATGAAGCTCGAACTCGGCCGCCTGGACGCCCGCTACACGCGCGTGGTGGTCGGTGTCGTCATACAGCAGGGCCGGAGCCGCTCCACGTTCGCCTCGGTCCTGAACCCGGCGGTGCGTGTCACCGAGGGCCACACGACCCTCTTCGAGGCCGACTTCACCGCCGCCCGGGACGCCACGGCGGCCGTCGTCGCCGAGTTCACCCGCGACACCTCCGGTGAGTGGTCCCTCCGCGCGGGCGTCCACGGCTTCGACGAGGACCCGGCGACCTTCACCCGGGTCATGGGCTCCAAACGCCGTATCTGAGGATCCTGACGGCGAAGGGGGCGCCGGCCCACCGGCCGACGCCCCTTCACCGGGCCCGTGTCACGGGCTCAGCCGTTGATCAGCTGCAACCGCTGGTCGAGCCGCAGCCCTCGCAGATGTAGCAGGAGCCGGCGCGCTGCATCTTGGTGCCGCAGGAGAAGCAGAGCGGGGCGTCGGCCTGGATGCCGAGCTGCATCTCGACCAGCTCGGCGCTGGTGTGGGCCTGCTTGGGGGCCGGCTTGGCGGCCTCCGGCTCGGTCCTCGGCGGGGCGACGGCCGTCAGCTCGGTGTGACGCGGAGCGGACTGGGCCAGACCCTCGACGTCGACCTCGTCCTCCTCGAGGGACGGTTCGTACGAACCGGTCTCCAGGTGACGCTGACGCTCCTCGGCGGAGTGGATGCCGAGCGCGGAGCGGGTCTCGAAGGGCAGGAAGTCCAGCGCCAGGCGGCGGAAGATGTAGTCGACGATCGACTGCGCCATCCGCACGTCCGGGTCGTCGGTCATACCGGCCGGCTCGAAGCGCATGTTGGTGAACTTCGAGACGTAGGTCTCCAGCGGCACGCCGTACTGGAGGCCGACCGACACGGCGATGGAGAAGGCGTCCATCATGCCCGCGAGCGTGGAGCCCTGCTTGGACATCTTCAGGAAGACCTCGCCGAGACCGTCGTCCGGGTAGGAGTTGGCGGTCATGTAGCCCTCGGCGCCACCGACCGTGAAGGACGTGGTGATGCCGGGACGGCCCTTGGGCAGGCGCTTGCGGACCGGGCGGTACTCGACGACCTTCTCCACGGCCTCGCGGATGGTCGCCTCGGCCTTGCCGGTGACCTCGACCTTCTCCTCCTCCTTCTTCTTGGCGGAGAGCGGCTGGCCGACCTTGCAGTTGTCGCGGTAGATCGCGAGCGCCTTGACGCCCAGCTTCCACGCCTCGAAGTAGATCTCCTCGACCTCCTCGACGGTCGCCGTCTCCGGCATGTTGACCGTCTTGGAGATGGCACCGGAGATCCAGGGCTGGATCGCGGCCATCATGCGGACGTGGCCCATCGGGGAGATGGCGCGCTCGCCCATGGCGCAGTCGAACACCTCGTAGTGCTCGGGCTTGAGACCGGGGGCGTCGATGACATTGCCGTTCTCGGCGATGTGGGCGACGACCGCCTCGATCTGCTCCTCCTGGTAGCCCAGGCGGCGCAGGGCCTGCGGCACGGTGCCGTTGACGATCTGCATCGAACCGCCGCCGACGAGCTTCTTGAACTTCACCAGCGCGAGGTCCGGCTCGACACCGGTGGTGTCACAGGACATCGCCAGACCGATGGTGCCGGTCGGGGCGAGCACGGACGCCTGCGAGTTACGGAAACCGTTCTTCTCGCCCAGGCGGATCACGTCCTGCCACGCCTCCGTGGCGGCGGCCCACACCGGGTTGTCCAGGTCGTCCATGTGGACGGCCGTGGCGTTGGCGTCGGCGTGCTGCTTCATGACGCGCTTGTGGGCGTCGGCGTTGCGGGCGTAGCCGTCGTACGGGCCGACGACCGCGGCCAGTTCGGCGGAGCGGCGGTAGGCCGTGCCGGTCATCAGCGAGGTGATGGCGCCGGCGAGGGCGCGGCCGCCGTCGGAGTCGTACGCGTGGCCGGTCGCCATCAGCAGGGCGCCGAGGTTGGCGTAGCCGATGCCGAGCTGGCGGAAGGCGCGGGTGTTCTCGCCGATCTTCTGGGTCGGGAAGTCCGCGAAGCAGATCGAGATGTCCATCGCGGTGATGACCAGCTCGACGACCTTCTGGAAGCGCTCGGTCTCGAAGGACTGGTTGCCCTTGCCGTCGTCCTTCAGGAACTTCATCAGGTTCAGCGAGGCCAGGTTGCAGGACGTGTTGTCCAGGTGCATGTACTCGCTGCACGGGTTCGACGCGGTGATCCGGCCGGACTCGGGGCAGGTGTGCCAGTTGTTGATCATGTCGTCGTACTGGATGCCCGGGTCGGCACAGGCCCAGGCAGCCTCGGCGATCTTGCGGAAGAGCGCCTTGGCGTCGACCTCCTCGATGACCTCACCGGTCATACGGGCCCGCAGGCCGAAGTCGGTGCCGTTCTCGACCGCGCGCATGAACTCGTCGTTCACGCGGACCGAGTTGTTGGCGTTCTGGTACTGGACGGACGTGATGTCGTCGCCGCCCAGGTCCATGTCGAAGCCCGCGTCGCGCAGGACGCGGATCTTCTCCTCCTCGCTGACCTTCGTCTGGATGAAGTCCTCGATGTCGGGGTGATCGACGTCGAGGACGACCATCTTGGCCGCACGGCGGGTGGCGCCACCGGACTTGATGGTTCCGGCGGAGGCGTCGGCACCCCGCATGAAGGAGACGGGGCCGGAGGCGTTGCCGCCCGAGGAGAGCAGCTCCTTGGAGGAGCGGATGCGGGACAGGTTCAGACCGGCGCCCGAACCGCCCTTGAAGATCATGCCCTCTTCCTTGTACCAGTCGAGGATCGACTCCATGGAGTCGTCGACGGACAGGATGAAGCAGGCGGAGACCTGCTGGGGCTGCGGCGTGCCGACGTTGAACCAGACCGGGCTGTTGAAGCTGAAGATCTGGTGCAGCAGGGCGTAGGCCAGCTCGTGCTCGAAGATCTCGGCATCGGCGGGCGAGGCGAAGTAGGAGTGGTCCTCGCCGGCCTTGCGGTACGTCTTCACGATGCGGTCGATGAGCTGCTTGAGCCCGGTCTCCCGCTGCGGGGTGCCGACAGCACCCCGGAAGTACTTGCTGGTGACGATGTTGACCGCGTTCACCGACCAGAAGTCGGGGAACTCGACGCCACGCTGCTCGAAGTTGATCGAGCCGTCGCGCCAGTTGGTCATGACGACGTCACGGGGCTCCCACGCCACCTCGTCGTACGGGTGCACGCCGGGGGTGGTGTGGACGCGCTCGATGCGCAGCCCCTTGCCGGCCTTGGTGCCCTTGGTGCGGGAACCTCGTGCCGGACCGCTCGCCGTCTCTGTCATGCCGCCTCCCATGTACGGGCGAAAACGCCCTGAAATGCCCCTGTGTTCCCAGGGCACGTGTTCTGTCCGGTGTCGCGGGCACCCTCAGTTGCCACCCGCGACAGGTCTTCGGTGCGCCGTCCGCTCAGTCGGCGGCGCGCGCGGGCACGGGGACCTGGCCGGTCCGTCCCGTTCCGCTCTGGTCTTCCTGGCTCCCCGCGGCCGCGCCCTCGGATCGCCCGCCGTCCGCCGCGTGGTCCGGCGTCGCCTCGCGCAGTTCGGCGATGGCGGCCTCGAAGTCCTCCAGCGAGTCGAACGCCCGGTAGACCGAGGCGAACCGCAGATAGGCGACGAGGTCGAGCTCCTGCAACGGGCCGAGTATGGCCAGCCCCACGTCGTGGGTGGTCAGCTCGGCACTCCCGGTGGCCCGCACCGCCTCCTCGACCCGCTGGCCGAGCTGCGCGAGCGCGTCCTCGGTCACGGGGCGTCCCTGGCACGCCTTGCGCACACCGTTGATCACCTTGGTGCGGCTGAACGGCTCGGTGACACCGGACCGCTTCACCACCATGAGCGAACACGTCTCCACCGTCGTGAAACGACGGGAGCAGTCCGGGCACTGGCGGCGCCTGCGGATCGACGTGCCGTCGTCGGTCGTACGACTGTCGACCACACGGCTGTCGGGGTGCCTGCAGAAGGGGCAGTGCATGATCTCCAACCCTCCTCACAGCAGACTCGATGGCCTCGCCGGGCCCCAGGGGCCTCACGAAGCAGCCCCAAGCATAGGCGATCGAAGAGGTCCGGAAGACCCAGGGTCCATGATCAACCACAACTTGTGGGGGCCTGTAGCCACCTCACCACTACATGTAGGGATGGCCCAGATTTCACGGCAGGCGTGCGTGTCGCCGTGGACAGGCGCCCGGAGAGCACCGCGCGAGCACACCGGGGCGGCACGCACAGACGTCCCGCACGGCCGGATGGACCCACCGGGATACCGTGAGAACGGCACGGAGCCCCCGGAGAACCACGGCGGGGATCTCACTGCCGGTGGCCCCGGCCGCCGGTCGCTCACCGTTCGAATGGCAGACTGGCGGCAGCCACGAGGCCATCCGCCCCCGGCGGGGAAGAGTACAACAATGGGCGCTTTTGCCCGCTGGACACCGCGTAAGCCATACACCCGGACACTTCATCGCGTCAGGTGAATCGCACTTTTTCACTCGAACGTGTGTTTGGCGCAACCTTTCGAAAGCTACTACCGTTGTGCAGCAGGGAGACCATCGAGAGGGGCCGACGTGACCACGACCGCAGACAGTGCCGCCATCACCGCCCAGGACCGCTCCCAGGGCCGGGTGGAGCCGGTGCACGCGATGAACGAAGCCGTGCCCGAGGGCCACAAGCGCTCCCTGCCGGGCCGACCTCCGGGCATCCGCGCGGACAGCTCGGGGCTGACCGACCGGCAGCGGCGGGTGATCGAGGTCATCCGGGACTCCGTGCAGCGTCGTGGCTATCCGCCGTCCATGCGGGAGATCGGCCAGGCCGTCGGCCTGTCCAGCACCTCCTCGGTCGCCCACCAGCTCATGGCGCTGGAGCGCAAGGGTTTCCTGCGCCGTGACCCGCACCGGCCCCGCGCATACGAGGTGCGCGGCTCCGACCAGGCGGTCAGCGTGCAGCCCACGGACACCGCCGGCAAGCCCGCCGCGTCGTACGTCCCGCTGGTAGGCCGCATCGCGGCAGGTGGCCCGATCCTCGCCGAGGAATCCGTCGAGGACGTCTTCCCCCTTCCCCGGCAGCTCGTCGGCGACGGTGAGCTGTTCGTCCTCAAGGTCGTCGGTGACTCCATGATCGAGGCCGCGATCTGCGACGGTGACTGGGTCACGGTCCGCCGCCAGCCGGTCGCGGAGAACGGTGACATCGTGGCCGCCATGCTCGACGGCGAGGCCACGGTCAAGCGCTTCAAGCGCGAGGACGGCCACGTCTGGCTCCTCCCGCACAACGCGGCCTACGAGCCCATCCCCGGCGACGACGCCACCATCCTCGGCAAGGTCGTCGCGGTGCTCCGCCGCGTGTGACGCCCGCACCGGACAGGCCCCCGGCTCGTCCCCCTGCACCGGGCCCCGGAACCCCTGCGCCGGTTCCGGGGCCCTGCCATTGCCGTCATCGGCGGGAGACGGCCGGTCTGCCGGACCGCTCCCACCCGCGACTCACTCCCCCTCGGCCTCCCTGGCCATGGCGTCGATCGCGGCGAGCGACTTGCGCACCTGATTGCGATCGGTCGTGGTCCAGAAGTCGGGCAGTGACGCCCTGAGGTACGACCCGTACCGGGCGGTCGCCAGCCGCTGGTCAAGGACCGCCACCACGCCACGGTCCCCGGACGCCCGGACGAGCCGGCCGGCGCCCTGGGCCATGAGCAGCGCCGCATGGGTGGCCGCGACCGCCATGAACCCGTTGCCGCCGGCGTCCTCCACCGCCTTCTGGCGGGCACTCATCAGCGGGTCGTCGGGACGCGGGAACGGGATCTTGTCCATGACCACGAGCTGACAACTGGGCCCCGGCACATCCACGCCCTGCCACAGCGACAGCGTGCCGAAGAGACAGGTACGGGGGTCGGCCGCGAAGTTCTTGATCAGCTCGCCGAGGGTCTCCTCGCCCTGGAGCAGGATGGGGAACTCGGGGATCCGCACCCGCAGTTCCTCCGCGGCCAGCTGCGCGGCCCGCATGGAGGAGAACAGGCCGAGCGTGCGGCCGCCCGCGGCCTGGATCAGCTCGGTCAGCTCGTCCAGCATGTCGCCGCGGTCACCGTCCCGGGCGGGGCGGGCCAGGTGCTTGGCGATGTAGAGGATGCCCTGCTTGCGGTAGTCGAAGGGCGAGCCGACGTCGACGCCCTTCCACTGCGGCAGGTCGTCGCCCTCGGTACCCTCCGGGGCGAGCCCCAGCGAGGCGCCGACGCCGTTGAAGTCGCCGCCGAGCTTCAGGGTCGCCGAGGTCAGGACGACGCTGCGGTCGGTGAAGAGCTTCTCGCGGAGCAGCCCGGACACCGACATCGGGGCGACCCGCAGGGAAGCGCCGAAGCGGTCGTGGCGCTCGTACCAGACGACGTCCCACTCCGAGCCGTTCAGCACCCGCTCCGCGACGGCGTGCACCGTCTCGACCGAGGCCACCGCCTGCTTGCGCACGGCGTCCTCGTCCTGCACGGACTTGTCGCGCGTCGAACCGAGCGCCGTGATCACCGTGCGGGCCGCGTCGCGCAGGGCGGCGAGGGCGTAGCCGAGGTCCTCCGGGATCTCCTCGAGGCGGCCCGGCAGGGCCAGCTCCATCAGCCGCTCGAAGCCCTCGGCGGCGGTCTGGAGCTGGTCGGCGGCTTTCTCGTTGACCAGCTTGGCCGAGCGGCGGACCGCGCGGTTGACCTGGCCGGGGGTGAGTTCACCGGTGGCGGCGCCGGTGACCCGGGAGACGAGCTCGTGCGCCTCGTCCACGATCAGCACCTCGTGCTGCGGCAGCACCGGGGCGCCCTCGATCGCGTCGATCGCCAGCAGCGCGTGGTTGGTCACCACGACATCCGCGAGCTTGGCACGCTCACGGGCCATCTCCGCGAAGCACTCGGCCCCGTACGCGCACTTCGAGGCGCCGAGGCACTCGCGCGACGACACCGACACCTGGGCCCAGGCCCGGTCGGAGACACCCGGCGTGAGGTCGTCCCGGTCGCCGTTCTCCGTCTCGTCGGACCAGTCGCGCAGCCGGAGCAGATCCTGGCCCAGCTTGCTGGTGGGAGCGGCCGCCTCGAACTGGTCGAAGAGCCCGTCCTCCTCGTCCTGCGGCATGCCCTCGTGCAGCCGGTGCAGACAGAGATAGTTGGAGCGGCCCTTGAGCATGGCGAACTCCGGCCGGCGGCGCAGCAGTGGGTGCAGGGCCTCGACCGTGCGCGGCAGGTCGCGCTCCACGAGCTGACGCTGGAGCGCGAGCGTGGCGGTGGCGACGACGACCCGCTCCCCGTGCGCGAGCGCGGGCACGAGGTAACCGAGCGACTTTCCGGTGCCGGTACCGGCCTGGACCAGCAGATGGGACGTGTCGTCGATCGCCTCGGCGACCGCTTCGGCCATGGTGACCTGGCCGGGACGCTCCGTGCCGCCGACGGCGGAGACGGCGGCGTGGAGGAGTTCGGGGAGTGAGGGCTTCGTCATAGCCCGACCACCCTACGGCCCCGCACCGACAATCGTGTCCGCTCGCCGTGGCGGGCGGTGCGGGATGCGAACACGTCCGAACTCCTGAACTTTCTGCCGGAAGACGGGAACCCGGCGCAATCGCCGTACATACCACCAGTGAGCGTGCGATGACCGGGCGCTACGAGGGTTGCTGCCGGACCCGGTCCCGGATCATGAGGGCGGCCCGCTTGCCGGGCAGTTCGACCTCCGCCCCGCACCGGAATCCGGCCTTGTGGAAAGCGGTGACCGAGGGGGTGTTGCGGATGTCGGGTTCCGCGACGACGCGTGTGCAGGCGCGGCGGCGTGCCATGACGAGCTCGGCCACGGCCGTGAGCAGGGCGGAGCCGAGCCCCCGGCCCCGGCGCGCGGCGTCCCCGATCAGCAGGTGGACACCGGTGTCGTGGGGACGCGCCCGATAGAGGCGGGCCAGCGGATCGAGGTCGGCCCGGTAGATCTCCCAGTAGCTCATGGCGGTGCCGTCGAGAACGCCCAGGCAGGGCACGCTGCGTCCGTCGCCGTCGAGCCGGGTGCGGAGGTGGCGCTCGGTCCGGTCCTGGGGGCCGGCCAGCTCCCAGAACTCGGCGACCGCGGGGTCGTTCATCCAGCCGTGGACGAGGGGGAGGTCCCGGGTGAGGCGGACCGGAACCAGCTCGAAGGTGCCCGCAGGAGTGCGGGTCGGGCCCCAGGCGTGGATGCCGTCCAGCGGGTCGGCGTCGCGGGGCGAGGCCGACTGGCCGGGCAACACGGCTCGCGGTGCGGTGAGTTCGGAGGGCAGGCGCAGGTCCAGCGTCTCCTCGTTGTCCCAGAGGACCGAGCCCGTCCCGCTTTCGGCGCTGCCGGCGCCGTCGGGGGCGACCGGGAGGGGAAGGGCTTCGGCGGCGCCTGCGCCGGTGCCGGTGAGCGGCATGTGCGCTCCTCTCATGGGGGCGAGCGGGTGGGAGGGGTCAGGAGTGGAGGGGGTTGGCGATGGTGACGTAGACGGACTGGGTGTCGACGGGTCCGACCAGTTCGTCCAGGCCGTGCAGCCGGGTCAGCAGGTTGGCCTTGCAGCGCAGTACGGGTGAGTCGAGCAGGTGGCCCGGCAGGGAGCCGCGCAGGGCGGCGGGGCCGGAGGCGGCGGCGGTGAGGAAGCTGCGGAACGCGGCGAGGAGGAGGTGTTCGTCGGCCAGACGCTGGGAGCCGAAGGCGCCGATGAGGCCGAACACGTTGTTGATGGCGAGGTAGTAGGCGAAGCGTTCGTCGGCGACCTCGTCGGAGACGAAGGTGTCGCTGCGCTCTCCGATGCCGGGCAGCCGGGCGTCGAGTTCGGCCCGGTGGGACTCACGGAAGTAGTAGCCCTGGTTGTCGCGGTACCGGCCACCGGCCGGCCAGCCCTCCCGGTCGAGGCGGAGCAGGGTGTTCTGCTGGTGCGCCTCCAGCGCGATCCCCGCCTCGCCGTCGAGCCAGAGCACGGGCCGGACGACCTGTTCGAGGTAGCGCAGGAACCACTCGGCGGCGACGGCGCCCAGGGGACGGCCGGTGCGGGCGGCCAGCCGCGCGACGATCCGGGCCAGGCCGGAGCTCAGGCCCCCGGGCCGCGCTGTCGGACTCGGCTCGGAGTCGGGGCGCGGCGAGACGAGCCCGGCGACGCAGCCGATGTCGTCGGCGGGGGCGAAGGGGTTGTGCCTGATCATCACGTCGAGGCCCGGCACGGGCAGCCCATCGGGATCGTCCACGGCGAGCCAGGCCGGGTCGCGGACGATGTCGAAACCGGGGTGGGCCGTCTGCCACTGCTTCGCCAGTCCGGCGCGCAGCAGGCGGTGCACCTCGACGCCCCGGTGGAGTTCCTTGCGCAGGTTCTCCCGTCGGGAGTTGGTGATGCGCAGGCCGAGCGACAGCTTGAGCATCGCCGGGGAGCCCGGGCGATGGACGGTGCGTACGGAGGAGGTGGGGTGCCAGGGCGGACCGAGGGGGCCGAGGTCGCGGAGGAGGCCGGAGTCGAGCAGGGCGGCCACCGGGGCGCGGTGGCCTACGTCGCGGGCCTGCCAGGGGTGCAGGGGGAGGGCGCTGTAGCCGTCGGGCAGGGGGAGGCAGGTTCCGGCGAGTCGGCCGAGGAGTTGGCCGGCGGGGACGGGACGGCCGCGTTCGGTCCAGGCCGAGTCGGAGGCGAGCAGGGAGGGGGCCACGGCCATCCAGTGCACGGGGAAGGAGCCACGGAGTTCCGGCGCGTACTGCCGGGCCTCGGCGTCGGTGAGTTCTTCGCGGCTCTTCGGGGTGGGGTGCAGGGGGTGGCCGAGGAGGAGGGCCTGTTCGGCGCTGAGGAAGGGGTCGGGCCCGTCCTGCGGGTGGGCGCGGCGGTCGCACAGGAAGGTGGCGGTGCGGCGTTGCGAGTCGGCGACCCGGGCGACGAGGTCGGCGCCGTCCGCTGGAGCGGTGCCATGGGGCTCGTCGGGATCCGCCTGCCCGGGGCTCTCACGGGTGAGGAGAGCGGCGAGGGTGACGGCGTCGACCGAGGGGGCGTGGTCGGGGGCGTCCGCCAGGCGGGGCGGGCCGAAGCGGTGCCATCCGGTCGGGGACCAGTGACGGACGGGGGTGAGCAGGGCGGTGCCGCTGGCCGGGAGCGGGAGGTGCAAGGTGCCGTCGGCCGGGGCGGGGAGGCCGGTCTCGCGGACCCAGCAGCGCAGGAGATTCTCCACCGCCGCCGCCTGGGCCGCGGTGTGGGGATCGGTGGCCTCCAGCGGGTCGGTCTCGGGCTCGCCGGGCCGTCCGGCGAACGATGTGCGCCGCTGCTGGTGCGGCACCGTGTCGGCGAGCGGGGCGGGGGCGCTGCCGGGCTCCGCCGGGTCCTCGGGGATCTCGGAACGGCCGTCGGATGCGGGGGTGGCGTTCATGACAGTTCCTCAGGGGTGGTGCGTGTGCGGGTTTCGTCGCGGAGAGGTTCCGCACGGCGGGCGAGCGGTGGGGCGGTGACGAGAGCATGTGGTGCCGGCGCGCCCCGGGTCCGGTTCCGGGGCCGGGGCGCAGTGCGGTGGTGTGGCGACACCCCGCGGCGGGCTCGCCGCTCTCCGCAGACGCGCGCGGATCGTGCGTGCCGGCGCCGGGATGGCCCGGCTCGGGCTAGCCCGTGCGCTGGTGGTCGCGGTCCGCGGCGGTGACCGCGTCGGCCAGGCGCTCCAGTACGGCCGACGCCTGCTCGTCACTGATGGTCAGCGGCGGGAGGAGCCGTACGACACTGTTGTGGCGGCCGCCGAATTCCACGATCAGTCCCCGGTCGAGGCACTCGCGCTGGACGGCGACGGCGAGTCCGGGATCGGCGGGGCGGGGCACCGAGGTGGAGTCCCAGCCGTCCGCCTCGGCACGGCGTGCCTCCGGTACGCACCCGCCCGCCGGGTTCACGAGCTCGACCCCGATCATCAGCCCGCGCCCCCGCACATCCCCCACGCACGCGAACTCCGCCTGGAGCTGACGCAGTTGTTCCAGCATGCGGGCACCGAGGGCCGCGGCTCGTTCGGCGAGACCGTTCTCGCGGACGTAGGCGAGGGTGGCGGTGCCCGCGGCCATGGCGAGCTGGTTGCCCCGGAAGGTGCCCGCGTGGGCGCCGGGCTGCCAGACGTCGAGTTCCTCGCGGTAGACGACGACGGCCAGCGGGAGGCTGCCGCCGATGGCCTTGGACAACACCATCACGTCGGGGGTGACACCGCAGTGGTCGACGGCCCAGAAGGCGCCGGTGCGGCCGACGCCGGTCTGTACCTCGTCGGCGATCAGGGGAATGGACCGCTCGGCGGTGATCCGGCGCATCCGGCGCATCCAGTCGTCGGGCGCCGGGATCACCCCGCCCTCCCCCTGGACGGGTTCCAGGATCATGCCGGCCGGCCGGGGCACGCCCGACTTGGGGTCGTCCAGGACGGACTCGGTCCAGCGGGCGGCGAGTTCGGCACCGCGTGGACCGCCGACACCGAACGGGCAGCGGTAGTCCTGCGGGTAGGGCAGACGGCCCACCTGGAGGTCGGGGGCGCCGCCGGACGCGGCCAGCGCGCCCGCGGTCATGCCGTGGTACGCGCCGGTGAAGGCGAGGATGCCGCTGCGTCCTGTCGCCGCCCGGACCAGCTTGAGGGCGGCCTCGACGGCGTCGGTCCCGGCCGGGCCGCAGAACTGCACGCGGGCCCGGTCGGCGAAACCGGCCGGCAGGGTGCGGAACAGTTCGGTGATGAAGGCGTCCTTGACCGGGGTGGCCAGGTCCAGCACCGAGAGGGGCGCGCCGGAGTCGAGGACCTTGCGGATGGCCTCCAGCACCACGGGATGGTTGTGGCCGAGGGCCAGTGCCCCGGCGCCGGAGAGACAGTCGAGGTAACGACGGCCGTCGGCGCCCTCGATGGTGAGACCACGCGCCCGCACGGGCACGATGGGCAGGGCCCGGGCATAGGTACGCGCGGCGGACTCGCGCGCCGACTGGCGCCTGAGAATCCCCTCGTGCACGGCCGGAGTTCCCCGGTGGGTGCTGTCGGCCTCCGACTCGGTCACGGCCACGGCTCGCTGTCCTCCCGCTGTCCAGAGGCGAGTTGCCCGACGGGGGTGGGCGCGGGCAGCGCTCCCCCACGGCTACCAACAGCCGGCCGGCCGCCTGGTTACGGGTTGCTTCAAGATCCTTGCCGTGACGCAACCGTTGCGGTTCCGTCGGAAGTCCCCTACGGCGAGCGCATAGTGTGTGGTCCCGCCCGGAATCCCGGGGAACCGGCGCCGGTGCAGCACGAGTTGGGTGCCGGAACCGGACCGAAGCGTCAAGTTCGCTCACAACAGGGAGAGTCACCACCATGCACTCCATACGGCCGTCGTCCACCGCTCGCCGAGGGAGGGGTACGCCCCGCAGGACCTCCCGCGTGCTGGCGGCCGTCGCCCTCGCCTCCGCGCTGGCGCTGACCGCCACCGCGTGCGGCGGAGGCGGTGACGACGACGCGGGCGGTCCGTCCTCCACCGCGCGGGGTTCGGACGGGAAGGTCCGCGTCCCGCAGGACCTCCAGGACAAGCTCCGCCAGCACGGCATCGACATGGACAAGTGGAAGGACGGCGCCTGGAAGAACTGGGACCGGGACGACTGGCTGCGTGAGGCCAACGACTTCATCAACCCGATCATCAACGGTCTGTGGGACAAGGACCGGATGCGCGGCGCCGACGACCCGGCCAAGCGGGTCGACGACAACGACCTCTCGGGCGACCAGGGCGTGACCGACCCCGAGCCGCAGCCGGTGCAGGCCGAGGCGGTCCGCCCGCCGTACCACACCAACGCGGCCGCGGCGGGCAAGGTGTTCTTCGACTCCCCCAAGGGCACGATGGTCTGCTCGGCCACGGTGGTCCAGGACCCGGCGCACCCGGGCAGGTCCAACCTGATCTGGACGGCCGGCCACTGTGTGCACGCGGGCAGGAAGGGCGGCTGGTACCGCAACATCGCCTTCGTGCCGTCGTACAACAACCAGAGCCTGTCCTCCTCGCGGATGGAGGGCGCCTCGCGCGCGCAGGTCGCGCCGTACGGTGTCTGGTGGGCCGACGCGGCCAAGACCTCGCAGCAGTGGATCGACGGAGGCGGGGAGACCGGCGGCAACGGCGCCTCGTACGACTTCGCGGTGATCCATGTGACGCCGGAGCAGGGCAACGGGGGCAAGTCGCTGGAGGAGACGGTCGGCGGTGCGCTGCCGGTGGACTTCGCAGCGCCCGCCGCGACCGAGGTGAGCTCGGTGACCGCGAGCGGCTACCCGGCGGCGGAGCCGTACGACGGCCAGTTGCTGTACCAGTGCCAGGACAAGCCCGGCCGGCTGTCGATCGCCAAGGCGGACCCGACGATGTACCGCATCGGCTGCACCATGACCGGTGGTTCCTCCGGCGGCGGCTGGGTGGAGCAGGGCGCGAACGGCAGGCCCACGCTGGTCTCCAACACCTCGATCGGCCCCGCCTCCTCGGGCTGGCTGGCCGGCCCCCGGCTCGGTGAGGTCGCCAAGGGCGTGTACGACTCGGTCAGCGCGAAGTTCGCCGGCCGGTAGCCGCCCCACGCACGTGACGGAGGCCCGCCGCACCCTCTCCCAAGGGTGCGGCGGGCCTCTTCGCGCTCCGGTGTGCCGCCCGGTCAGGCGGTCGCGGTGGGCGTGTACGGAGCCAGGTCGGCAGCCAGCTCCGCGTGCACCCGGACCTTGATCAGGGTGCCCTCGGCGGTGTGCTCCTCGGAGAGCACCTCGCCCTCCGTGTGCGCGCGGGCGACCAGCTTGCCCTGGGTGTAGGGCACGAGCGCCTCGACCTCGACCGAGGGACGGGGCAGCTCCTCGTCGATCAGGGCGAGCAGCTCCTCCAGTCCCCGGCCGGTGCGCGCCGAGACGGCGATGGACCGCTTCTCCACCCGCAGCAGCCGCTGGAGGACCAGCGGGTCGGCCGCGTCCGCCTTGTTGATCACGACGATCTCGGGCACGTCGGTCGCGCCGACCTCCCGGATCACCTCGCGCACGGCGGCGAGCTGCTCCTCCGGGACCGGGTGCGAGCCGTCCACCACGTGCAGGATGAGGTCGGAGTCGCCGACCTCCTCCATGGTGGAGCGGAACGCCTCGACCAGGTGGTGCGGCAGGTGCCGGACGAAGCCCACGGTGTCGGCCAGCGTGTACAGCCGGCCGCTCGGGGTCTCCGCGCGGCGGACGGTCGGGTCGAGGGTGGCGAACAGGGCGTTCTCCACCAGGACCCCCGCGCCCGTCAGGCGGTTGAGCAGGGAGGATTTGCCGGCGTTGGTGTACCCGGCGATGGCGACGGAGGGCACCTTGTTGCGGCGGCGCTCCTGGCGCTTGATCTCGCGGCCGGTCTTCATCTCCGCGATCTCCCGGCGCATCTTCGCCATCTTCTCGCGGATGCGGCGCCGGTCGGTCTCGATCTTGGTCTCACCGGGACCACGCGTGGCGAGACCGCCCCGGCCGCCACCCATCTGCCGGGACAGCGACTGACCCCAGCCGCGCAGTCGCGGCAGCATGTACTGCATCTGCGCGAGCGCGACCTGCGCCTTGCCCTCTCGGGACTTGGCGTGCTGGGCGAAGATGTCCAGGATCAGGGCCGTGCGGTCGATGACCTTGACCTTGACGACGTCCTCGAGCTGGATGAGCTGGCCGGGGCTCAGCTCACCGTCGCAGATGACGGTGTCCGCGCCGGTCTCCATGACCACGTCGCGCAGCTCCAGGGCCTTGCCGGAGCCGATGTAGGTGGCCGCGTCCGGCTTGTCGCGGCGCTGGATCACGCCGTCGAGCACGAGTGCGCCCGCCGTCTCCGCGAGGGCGGCCAGCTCCGCGAGGGAGTTCTCCGCGTCCTGGGAGGTGCCGGTGGTCCACACTCCGACGAGCACGACCCGCTCCAGGCGGAGCTGGCGGTACTCGACCTCGGTGACGTCCTCCAGCTCGGTGGACAGCCCCGCCACACGGCGCAGGGCCGCGCGCTCGGAGCGGTCGAACTGGTCGCCGTCACGCTCGCCGTCGATGTCGTGCTTCCAGGCGACGTCCTCTTCCATCAGGGCATCGGCCCGAAGACCTTCGGGATAGGCGTGCGCGAGGCGCTTGGCGTCCTGTGAAGGGGAAGAAGAGGAGGTCATTGGTTCCTTACGTCGGGATGAGGTCCGGTCCGGCGGTCGCCCGACCGGGAGGCAGGCGAGGGACCGGTGTTCATGAGGTGCAACGCACGCGTGCCCCGGGAGATTCCCGAGCACCGCGCCGCGCCGACCGGAAGATGTTCGCACGGCGCGGAGCACCGCGTCATCGGGTTATCGTCCGGACACCCGGGGTCAGTGCTTCCTGGCGGGGCCCGACGTCGCGGGCGGCGGGACCTGCTTCCAGTCCGGGTGGCCGGGCATGGGCGGGGTCTTCTCGCCGTACAGCCAGTCCTGGAAGAAACCGGTCAGGTCACGGCCGCCGATGGCGGAGGCGAGGCGGACGAAGTCGGCGGTGCCGACGCTGGTGTCCCGGTTCTCCTGGACCCACACCTTCTCCAGTCGCTCGAAGGCGGCCTTGCCGATCTCCTGGCGCAGGGCGAAGAGCACGAGGGCGGCACCGTCGTAGATGTTGGGACGGAAGATGCCGATCTTCTGGCCCGGGGCGGGCGGCTTGGGCCTTGCGGGCGGGCCACCGGCGGCGCGCCAGCGGTCGGAGGCGCCGTAGGCGGCCTTCATGCGGTCCTGCAGCGGGCGGTCCGCCTTCTCCTGCGCGTAGAGAGCCTCGTACCAGGTGGCGTGGCCCTCGTTCAGCCAGACGTCGGACCAGGTGCGGGGGCTGACACTGTCGCCGAACCACTGGTGGGACAGCTCGTGGACCATGACCGACTCGATGTACCACTTGGGGTAGGCGGGCTCGGTGAAGATGTCCTTCTCGAACAGCGACAGGGTCTGCGTCTCCAGCTCGAACCCGGTGCTGGCCTGCGCCATCAGCACGCCGTAGGTCTCGAAGGGGTAAGGGCCGATCTTGCTCTCCATCCACGCGATCTGGTCCGGCGTCCTCGCGAGCCAGGGCTCCAGTTCCTTCTTGTCGGCGGCGGGCACCACGTCGCGCAGCGGCAGTCCGTGCGGGCCCGGGCGCCGGACGACGGCGGAGTGGCCGATGGACACCTGGGCGAGCTCGGTGGCCATGGGGTGCCGGGAGCGGTAGCTCCAGGTGGTCGAGCCGCCCGTCTTGACCGCGCCGGTCGGCAGGCCGTTGGCCACCGCGGTGTAGCCGTCGGGGGCGGTGACGTGGAAGGTGAACATGGCCTTGTCGGACGGGTGGTCGTTGCAGGGGAAGACCAGGTGCGCGGCGTCGGCCTGGTTGGCCATGGCGAGCCCGTCGGTGGTCCGCACCCAGCCGCCGTCCTGGCCGTCGGCGGGGCGCGGGTCGCTGGTGTGCCGCACAGTGATCCGGGTGAGGCTGCCGAGCGGCAGCGCGTGGTCCGGGGTGACGACGAGGTCCTCGCCGGCACTGGTGAAGGCGGCCCTGCGGCCGTCGACCTCGACGGACTCGACGGTGCCGTGCGCGAAGTCGAGGTTGATCCGGTTCAGGGAGCTGGTGAGCCGGGCCTCGATGGTGGTGACGGCCTTGAGCGGCTTGTCGTTGCTGCCGGGATAGGTGAAGGCGAGGTCGTAGGCGGCCACGTCGTAACCGGGGTTGCCCAGTTCCGGGAAGATCCGGTCGCCGACGCCCAGCGGTTCGGCGGGGGCTCCGGCCGCGACGAGACAGACCGTGACGGCCGAGGCGAGCAGGGCCGCCTTCGGGCGCCGGAGGAACCGGAGTGCGGGGTGCGGGCGCGTGGGGCGAGTGAGCAGCATGCCCCACCGCTACCAGCGCCCGGCCGCCGGGTGGTGACGGCGCGCGCCAGGCCCACCCGATCGGGTCGGTCAGGCGGCGGGCGCCTGGGCCCGGCTGACGTCGTACACGCCGGGCACGTCGCGCATCGCGCGCATCAGGGCGGGCAGTTCGGCGGCGTCGGGGAGCTGGAGGGTGTAGGTGTGGCGGACCCGCTGCTGGTTGGGTGACTCCACTGTGGCGGAGACGATCTCGGCGCCCGCCACGGCGATCGCCTCGGTGAGGTCGGCGAGCAGATGGGGACGGCTGAACGATTCGGCGACCAGGGTGACCCGGCACGCGGTGGTGTCCCCCCAGCGCACGTCGATCTCCTCGCGCCCCCGGCCCTTCATGTCCTCGACCATGGAGCACTCCACCCGGTGCACGGTCACCGCTCCTCCGCGCACGGCGAAGCCGACGATGTCGTCGGGCGGCACGGGGGTGCAGCAGCCGGCCAGGCGCACCGGGCCGCCCGGCCCGTCCAGCAGCACGTCGGCGCCCCGGCGGCGCGCGGCCGG
>NZ_JBSFFI010000033.1:0-70087 GCF_053596035.1 Streptomyces sp. NPDC001781
GCCCGCGTACTGGATGTACTCGGGCGACGCGACAACGCGGCGAGGTGCCGTGCCGGACGCCGCGAGCCGGTGAACCTTGCCGGTCACAGCACTAGGCTCGGGCGTAGCCGTGGTGTCGAGGCGACGGGGAGTGCATCTTGTTCACATCTGCTGCTCAGGACGCGCCGGGTGCGGCGCCGGGCCGGGGGACGGTGGCCCGGGCACGGGGGCTGACCAAGGCGTACGGGACCGGGGAGACCGCCGTGGTCGCGCTGGACTCGGTGGACGTGGACATCGCGCGCGGTCGGTTCACCGCCGTGATGGGGCCCTCCGGATCGGGGAAGTCGACGTTGATGCACTGCCTGGCCGGGCTGGACACGGTCTCGGCCGGGCAGGTGTGGCTCGGGGACACCGAGATCACGGGGCTGAAGGACGGTGAGCTGACCAGGCTGCGCCGGGACCGGATCGGGTTCGTCTTCCAGTCGTTCAATCTGATCCCCACCCTGACGGCGGCGGAGAACATCACGCTGCCCATGGACATCGCGGGCCGCGCGCCCGACACCGGCTGGGTGGACCAGGTGATCGACAGCCTGGGGCTGAGAGACCGGCTCGGCCACCGTCCGTCCCAGTTGTCCGGTGGACAGCAGCAGCGTGTGGCCTGCGCGCGGGCGCTGGCCTCGCAGCCGGAGCTGATCTTCGCGGACGAGCCCACCGGCAACCTGGACTCCCGCTCGGGTCTGGAGGTGCTGGGCTTCCTGCGCGGCGCGGTGGACGACCTCGGGCAGAGCGTGGTCATGGTGACGCACGACCCCGGCGCGGCCGCCCACTCCGATCTGGTGCTCTTCCTGGGCGACGGCCGGATCGTGGACCGGATGGAGCGGCCCACGGCGGACACCGTGCTGGAGCGGATGAAGGCGTTCGACGTGGTCCGGGGCCGGCTCGGTGACGACGCCGTGGCGCGGGAGGACTGAGACCACCGTGCTCAAGGCGACTCTGAGGAGTTTTCTCGCGCACAAGGGGCGACTGGCGCTGTCCGCCCTAGCCGTCGTGCTGTCCGTGGCCTTCGTCTCGGGGAGCCTGATCTTCTCCGACACGGTGACCCGTACCTTCGACCGGCTGTTCGCCTCCACCGCGGCCGACGTGACGGTCGGCCCGAAGCAGGACCTGCGCTCCCCGGTGCCGGGCGGCGCGGTACAGACGGTTCCAGCCGGCCTCGCGGGCAAGGTGGCGACGGTCCCCGGTGCCGCCTCGGCTCACGCGGACGTGTCGGTGCAGAACGTCACGGTGATCGACAGTCGCAACCGGTCCGTCGGCCCGACCACCGGCGCCCCCACGATCGCCACCTCCTGGCACCTGACCGACCGCAGCCCGGTGGAGCTGACATCGGGTCACGCCCCGCACGGCGCGGACCAGGCGCTGCTGGACGCGGACACCGCGGGCAAGAAGCACGTGCGGGTCGGCGACACGCTGACCGTGCAGGCCCAGCCGGGCACGTTCCGGGTCAGGGTCGTCGGCATCGCCACCTTCCGCACCACCAATCCCGGCGCCGCGCTGGTCTTCCTGGACCAGGGCACGGCCGGGAAGCAGTTGCTGGGCTCGGCGGAAAAGGCCACCTCCATCTCGGTGGAGGCGGCGCCGGGCGTCACGAACACGGAGCTGAAGAACCGGGTAGCCGCCGCGATCGGCAGCGGCGGCTACGAGCTGAGGACGGCCGCCGAGCAGGCCAAGTCGGCGGCGGCGAACCTCGGCGGATTCCTCGACGTGATCAAGTACGTGATGCTGGGCTTCGCCGGGATCGCGGTGCTCGTCGGCATCTTCCTGATCGTCAACACCTTCTCCATGCTGATCGCCCAGCGCACCCGGGAACTCGGCCTCCTGCGGGCGCTGGGCGCGGACCGGCGCCAGGTCAGGCGCTCGGTGCTGCTGGAAGCGCTGCTGCTCGGCGTGGCGGGCTCCACGCTGGGCCTCGCGGCCGGGATCGGGATGGCGTACGGGCTGATCCGGCTGATGAGCCTGTTCGGGATGAACCTGAAGGCCACCGAGATGGTGATCGGCTGGGGCACGCCGGTCGCGGCGTACGTGGTCGGGGTGGGCGTCACCTTCGTCGCCGCCTACCTCCCGGCGCGGCGGGCGGCGACGGTGTCGCCGATGGCGGCGCTGTCGGACGCGGAGATCGCCGGGGTGGACCGGCCGCTGACCGGCCGGGCGGTCGCGGGCGCGGTCATGGGCGTGGCCGGGGCCGCGGCGCTGGCGGGGTGCGTGGCGGCGACGAAGGCGGCTCCGGCCGCCGCGCTGCTGGGGCTGGGCGTGGTGCTGACGCTGATCGCCACGGTGATCGCCGGTCCGCTGCTGGTACGGCCGGTGATCCGGGTGCTGGGCGGCGCGTTCCCGGCGCTGTTCGGTTCGGTGGGCCGGATGAGCCAGCGCAACGCGCTGCGCAACCCGCGCCGTACGGGTGCCACGGCGGCGGCGTTGATGGTGGGCCTCGCTCTGGTAGGCGGGATGTCGGTGGCGAGCGCCTCGATGTCGGCCTCGTTCGACCGCCAGATCGACCGCACCCTGGGCGCGGACCTCATCGTGCAGAGTGCCAACTTCACCCCGTTCAGCGCCGATGTGCGGCGCACGGTGCGGGGCACGCAGGGGGTCGGTCTGGTCGTGGCGCAGCGGATCACGCCGCTCGCGGTGCGGATGCCGGACGGCAGGCGGGTGCAGACGGCCGCGTCCGCCTACGGCCCGGGGCTGGACGACGTCGTGCACCTCACCTACGCGAGCGGCGGCACCGAGGCCGCGCTGGCGGACGGCCGGCTGGCGATGGACGCCGGGTTCGCCCGGGACCACGGGGCGCGCGTGGGGAGCACGCTGCCCGTCGAGTTCCCCGGCGGCAAGGTGGCGCCGTTGACGGTGGGCGCGCTCACCGACCTGGAGTCGCCGGAGGGCTTCGGCACCCAGGGCGGGATCTTCCTGGGCCTCGGCACGGTGGAGAAGTACGTACCCGGCGGCCAGGACTCGGTCCTCTACGTCAACGCCGCGCCCGGCACCGACGCGGCCGGTCTGCGGGCGAACCTGACGTCGGCGCTCAGGCCGTACCCGCAGCTCCAGATCCGCGACCAGGCCGACTACAAGAAGCTGGTGCACGACCAGATCTCGGTGCTGCTGTACCTGGTGTACGCGCTGCTCGGGCTGGCGATCGTCATCGCGGTGCTCGGGGTGGTCAACACGCTGGCGCTGTCGGTGGTGGAGCGCACCCGCGAGATCGGGCTGCTGCGGGCGATCGGGCTGAGCCGGCGGCAGTTGCGCCGGATGATCCGGCTGGAGTCGGTGGTGATCGCGGTCTTCGGCGCGGTGCTCGGGCTGGCGCTGGGGCTGGTGTGGGGCGTGTGCGGTCAGCAGGTGCTGGCGCTGCGCGGGATGAAGGAGTTGCAGGTGCCGTGGAGCACCATCGTCGCCGTGATGATCGGCTCGGCGGCGGTGGGTGTGGTGGCGGCCCTGCTCCCGGCACTGCGGGCCTCGCGGATGAACGTCCTGGCTGCCATCGCCCACGAGTGAGGGCACGGTCCGGTGGCGGGTTTCCTGCCGGCGCGGCACGGTATAGATGGTCCGTACCGCGTGATCTGCAAGGGGGCGCGTCCCGGCGCGGACCTCGGGCCCCACGCGGGCCCGCGTGTCTTCGAGCCCGGCCGTCCGTCCAGGTACCGCGTCCCCCAGCCGGAAAAGGGATGCGCCATGACGACCGACTCCAGCGAGGGCCAGGCCGGTTTCGCCGATCTGGCCCTGGCCCCCGAGATCCAGCGGGCGCTGACCGCCCTCGGCTACGAGGAGCCCACCCCGATCCAGCAGGAGGCCATCCCGCCCCTGCTGGAGGGCCACGACCTGCTGGGGCAGGCGGCCACCGGCACCGGCAAGACCGCCGCGTTCGCGTTGCCCTTGATCCAGCGCATCGCCGCCGAGGGCAGGGGCAAGGGGCCCGGCGCGCTGGTACTGGTGCCGACCCGCGAGCTGGCCATCCAGGTCTCGCAGGCGGTCCACCGTTACGGCACCGACCTCGGCGTGCGTGTCCTGCCGGTCTACGGTGGCCAGCCCATCGGCCGCCAGCTCCGGGAACTGCAGCGCGGGGTCGACGTGGTGGTGGCGACACCGGGCCGCGCGCTGGACCACATCGCGCGCGGCACACTGCCCCTCGGCCAACTGCGCACGGTCGTGCTGGACGAGGCCGACGAGATGATGGACATGGGGTTCGCGGAGGACATCGACTCGATCCTGGAGAACGTGCCCGAGGACCGGCAGACGGTGCTGTTCTCGGCCACGATGCCCTCCCGGATCGACTCCATGGCACGCAAGCACCTGAACGATCCGGTGCGGGTGCGGATCGAGCGGGAGGCCCCGGCGCCGGGCGAGGCGCCGCGCGTCCGGGAGTCGGCGTACATCGTGGGCCGGGCGCAGAAGGCGGCGGCGCTGGGCCGGCTGCTGGACGTGGAGTCCCCGGAGGCGGCGATCGTGTTCTGCCGCACCCGCGACCAGGTCGACCAGCTCTCGGAGACCCTGAACGGCCGCGGTTACCGCGCCGAGGCGCTGCACGGCGGGCTGAGCCAGGAGCAGCGGGACCGGGTGATGGGCAGGCTGCGGGGCGGCACGGCGGACCTGCTGGTCGCCACCGACGTCGCGGCGCGCGGCATCGACGTCGAGCACCTCACCCATGTGATCAACTACGACGTGCCCTCCGCGCCGGAGTCGTACGTGCACCGCATCGGCCGGGTGGGGCGCGCGGGCCGCGAGGGTGTGGCGATCACGCTGGCGGAGCCCCGCGAGTCCCGGATGCTCAAGGCGATCGAGCGGGCGACCGGCCGGAAGGTCCCGCTGGAGAAGGTGCCCTCGGTGGCGGACCTGCGGGCCAGGCGGCTGGAGCTGACGCGGGCCGCGCTGCAGGAGAGTCTGCTGGAGGACGAGGACCTGGAGCGCTTCCGGGTGGTGGTGGAGACTCTCGGGGACGAGTTCGACGTGATGGACGTGGCGCTGGCGGCGGTGAAGCTGGCCCACGAGTCGGGGGGCGCGGCCTTCGACGAGGAGGAGATCCCGGAGCCGGCGCCGAGGGACCGCGACCGGGATCGCGGTGACCGGGGCCGGGGCGAGCGCGACCGGGGCCAGCGCGGACGGCCCCGCGATCGGCGGACCTCGCCGGGCATGACCCGGCTGTTCGTCGGCGCCGGACGCAGCGCGGGCGTACGGCCGCAGGACATCGTGGGCGCCATCGCCGGGGAGACCAGGCTGAGCGGCCGGGACATCGGCGCCATCGAGATCGCGGACCGCTTCTCGCTGGTGGAGGTTCCCGAGGAGGCGGCGGACGACGTCGTACGCGCGATGCGCGGCGCCAATGTCAAGGGCCGCCGTGCGCAGGTGCGCCGGGAGCGAGACCAGTCCCGCTGAAGGCCCCGCCTCCCGGCCGGGCGGTCGGGTGGTCTGCTCGGCCCGGGACATGGGCGATCCGGGCGCCCGGCACGCGCTGCCCGCCGGCATCGACGCCGTGCCGGCGTTCTGGGGTGAGGCCGCCGAGGGGACGAGCACCAGCGACGACCGCGCCGGGGTGGCCCGGCTGATCGAGCGGGACCCAAAGGCCCTGCTCCCGGCGGAGCTGGACGGAGTGCTGGTGGGCACGGTGATCGTGGGCTTCGACGGCCGGCGGTGCTCGGCCTGCCGGCTCGCGGTGCTGACCCCGTAGAGGTCGCTTTGCCCATCCTTTACCATTGAGGCGGCACCTCGGCACTCGATGAAAGGTTGTGAGCGTCCACCCATGGACGACCCTGCCGGTCCACGTCACCGACATCGCGCGGTCCTCCCCGTCCTGACCGATCCTGGGACGGAGGTGACCCGATGACCGAAGTGCTCCTCCTGCTGGTGGCGATCCTGCTGTCACTCGCCTGCGGCGCCTTCGTGGCGGCCGAGTTCTCGCTGACCACGGTCGAGCGCGGCGAACTGGAGCGTGCGGCGGCGAACGGTGAGACCGGCGCCTCGGGCGCGCTCAAGGCCGTACGCCAGCTCACCTTCCAGCTCTCCGGCGCGCAGCTCGGCATCACCGTGACCAATCTGGTCGTCGGCATGCTCGCCGAGCCGTCCATCGCGTCGCTGCTCTCCGGACCGTTCCGGGCGATGGGCCTGTCCGACGCCACCGCCCGCTCGGCCGCGCTGGTGCTGGGGACCGCCCTGTCGACGGTGTTCCTGATGGTCGTCGGCGAACTGGTGCCGAAGAACTGGGCGATCTCCTCGCCGCTGGCCGTGGCCAAGCGGGTGGGCACGCCGCAGCGCTGGTTCAGCCTGGTCTTCCGGCCCTTCATCACCCACCTCAACAACACCGCCAACCGGGTCGTGCGCCGCTTCGGCCTGGAGCCCGCCGAGGAACTGGCCTCCGCGCGCGGTCCGCAGGAACTGGTGGCGCTCGCCCGGCACTCCGCCAAGGCGGGTGCGCTGGAGCCGGACACCGCCGAGCTGTTCGTGCGCACGCTGAACCTGGCGGACCTGTCCGCGGAGAACGTGATGACCCCGCGCGTCCAGGTCGTCGCCCTCGACACCCTGGCCACCTGCGAGGACGTGGCGAACGCGACGCGGGCCACCGGCCTCTCCCGCTTCCCGGTTCACCGGGGAGGGCTGGACTCGGTCGTCGGTGTCGCCCACATCAAGGACGTCCTGGCGCTGCCAGCCGAGGACCGGCCGGTCCGCTCCGTCACCCAGATCATGCGCGAGCCCCTGCTGGTCCCGGAGTCCCTGACCGTGGACCGCCTGCTGGACCGGCTGTCGGGCAGGCGCACGATGGCCGTCGTCATAGACGAGTACGGCGGCACGGCGGGCGTGGCGACCCTGGAGGACATCGTCGAGGAGGTCGTCGGCGAGGTCCGCGACGAGCACGATCCGCACGAGACCCCCGACCTGGCCCCGGCGGGCACCGACGACCAGGGCCGCACCCTGTACTCGGCGGACGGAGCGGCCCGCACCGACCAACTGGCGCGGGTGGGCCTCAGGGTGCCCGACGGCCCGTACGAGACGCTGGCCGGGCTGGTCGCCACCGAGCTGGGCCGTATCCCCGAGGTCGGGGACAGCGTGGACGCCGGCGGCTGGCGGCTGGACGTGGTGGACGCCTCCGGGCACCGGGCCGCACGGGTGCTGCTGCACGCCCCGGCCAGGGCGCCGCACGGCCGGCACACCGACGAGTCGACCGAGAGGGCGCGATGACCGCCGTACAGATCCTGATCGGTCTGGCGACCCTGGTCGTCAACGCCTTCTTCGTGGGTGCCGAGTTCGCGCTGATCTCGGTGCGCCGCTCACAGGTGGAGCCGCTGGCCCAGGAGGGCGACAGGCGGGCGCGGCGGGTGCTGTGGGGGCTGGAGCACGTGTCGGCTCTGCTGGCGGCCGCGCAGCTCGGCATCACGCTGTGCACGCTGGTCCTCGGTGTGGTCGCGGAGCCGGCCATCGCGCATCTGCTGGAGCCGGTGTTCCACGCGGTGGGTGTGCCCGCGGGCGCCGGGCACGCGGTGTCCTTCGTGATCGCGCTGACCCTGGCCACGTATCTGCACATGCTGCTAGGCGAGATGGTGCCGAAGAACATCGCGCTGGCCGAACCGGTGCGCACCGCGCTGGTGCTCGGGCCGCCGCTGGTGGCGCTGGCCCGCGCGCTGCGGCCGGTGATCTTCACCATCAACGCCTTCGCCAACGGTCTGCTGAAGCTGCTGCGGGTGGAGGCCAAGGACGAGGTGTCCGCGACCTTCACCGACACCCAGCTGGCCGAGATCGTCAAGGACGCGACCGAGGCGGGCCTGATCGACGGCCGGGCGCAGGAGCGCCTGCGCGACGCCCTGGAGCTGGGCAGCCGCCCGGTCCGGGACGTGGTGGTGCCGCTGGAGCGAGTGGTCTACACGAGCGTCGGGGTGACCCCGGAGCAGTTGGAGCGGCTGTCGGCCGAATCGGGGTTCTCCCGGTTCCCGGTGGTCGACGTGGGGCGCCGGATCGTGGGCTACCTGCACGTGAAGGACGCGCTGGACGCCTCGCCGCGCGACGTGCCGTTCCGGCTGCGCGACATGCGGCCGATCGCGCGGGTGCGGGAGTCCTCCCCGCTGGACGACGTGCTCACCGCGATGCGCGGCAGCCGTACGCACGTGGCGGCGGTGATCGGCGCGGACGGGAAGCTGGCCGGGCTGGTGACCATGGAGGACGTGCTGCGGGAGCTGTTCGGGCAGCCCGCCTGAGAGGTGCCGGGGGGACCGACTGGTGGGTATGGCGCCGGGATAGCATCTGTGTCGCCATGCAGACGAATCCCACACCTCCCGCGTACACCAGCCTGGTCGCCGTCGGCGACTCCTTCACCGAGGGCATGTCGGACCTGCTGCCCGACGGCTCCTACCGGGGCTGGGCGGACCTCCTCGCGGCCCGGATGGCCGCCCGCACGCCCGGCTTCCGGTACGCCAACCTGGCGGTGCGCGGCAAGCTGATCCAGCAGATCGTGGACGAGCAGGTACCGGTCGCGGCCGCGATGCGCCCCGACGTGATCACGCTGGTCGGCGGGCTGAACGACACGCTGCGCCCCAAGTGCGACATGGTCCGCGTCCGGGACCTGCTGACCGAGGCCGTGGAAGGGCTCGCGCCGCACTGCGAGCGGCTGGTGCTGATGCGCAGCCCCGGCCGCCACGGCCCGGTGCTGGACCGGTTCCGGCCGCGCATGGAGGAGCTGTTCGCCTGCGTGGACGAACTGGCGGCCAAGCACGACGCGGTCGTGGTCGACCTGTACGGGGCGCCCTCGCTGGGCGACCCGCGCCTGTGGGACGTGGACCGGCTGCACCTCACCCACGAGGGGCACCGCAGGGTGGCGGAGGCGGTCTGGCAGGCGCTCGGCCACGACGCCGAGGACGCCGAGTGGCGCACCCCCATGGCGACCACCCCGCCGCCCGGCTGGGCGGCCCGCCGGGTCGCCGACGTCCGCTTCACCCGGCGGTACCTGCTGCCGTGGATAGCCCGCCGCCTGACCGGCCGCTCCTCCGGCGACGGTCTCCCGGCCAAGCGCCCGGAGCTGCTGCCGTACGAGCTGACGCACGAGGAACCGGCGTAGCACCCGGGCGGTGCCCCGATTCGCACCGGTCAGCCGACGCGGGAGCCGGACCCGTCCAGGGGAACCCCGAGCCGGCCGGCGACGGCGGTGAGGGCCGGGCCGAGCGGGAGGGCGACGCGTGCGCGGGCGTGGGCGTCGCCGCGGGTGGGGGCCAGGTTCACGACGAGCACCGGCTTGCCGGCCTCGGCCGCCTGCCGGACGAAGCGGAGGCCGGACATGACCGTCAGCGAGGAGCCGAGGACCAGCAGGGTGGCCGCCTCGCGGACCAGGGCGCGGCAGTGCGCGACCCGCGCGGGTGAGACGGCCTCGCCGAAGAACACCACGTCCGGTTTGAGGATGCCGCCGCAGACCGCGCAGGGCATGACGCGGAAGTCCTCCACCTGGTCGTCGGTGAGGTCGGCGTCCCCGTCGGGGTTGATGCCGGCGGCCACCGGGTCGAACCCCGGATTCGCCTCCTCCAGACGCGCGGCGAGGTCGCGGCGGGCGCTGACGTCGCCGCAGGAGAGGCAGACGACCCGGTCGAGGCTGCCGTGGAGTTCCACGACGTCCTCGCTCCCGGCCGCCTGGTGCAGGCCGTCGACGTTCTGGGTGATCACACCGGCGAGCAGGCCGTGCCGCCCGAAGGCGGCGACCGCCTGATGCCCGGCGTTGGGGCGGGCCCGGCCGAAGGTGCGCCAGCCGAGGTGGCTGCGGGCCCAGTACCGGCGCCGGGCCTGCGCCCCGCCGGTGAAGTCCTGGTAGGTCATGGGGGTGTGCCGGCTCAGGCTGCCGCCCTCGCCCCGGTAGTCGGGGATGCCGGACTCGGTGGAGATGCCCGCCCCGCTGAGGACGAGCACCCCGCCCGCGCCCAGCGCCTCGGCGACCGGCTCCGGGTCGGTGATGCCCGGCGGCAGATCTCCGCTCGGGGTCCAGCTCAACGTAGGACGCATGCGCATACTGCAAGGGTAGGGAACCCGCCCCCGGTACCCGCCCCGCGCGCCTTGTAGCTTCCTCCGAGTCACCCCACGGCGCTGGCCTGCACGAATCGCCAGTACACTCGGTGCACGTGACTTCAGCGCCCGCCAAGCCCCGCATCCCCAACGTCCTCGCCGGACGGTACGCCTCCGCCGAGCTCGCCACGCTCTGGTCGCCCGAGCAGAAGGTGAGACTGGAGCGGCAGCTCTGGCTCGCCGTGCTGCGCGCCCAGAAGGACCTGGGCATCGAGGTGCCGGACGAGGCGATCGCAGACTACGAGCGCGTCCTCGACACCGTGGACCTGGCCTCCGTCGCCGAACGCGAGAAGGTCACCCGGCACGACGTCAAGGCGCGGATCGAGGAGTTCAACGATCTCGCCGGGCACGAGCACGTCCACAAGGGCATGACCTCCCGCGACCTCACCGAGAACGTCGAGCAGCTGCAGATCCGGCTCTCCCTGGAGCTGGTCCGCGACCGCACGGTGGCCGTGCTGGCCCGCCTCGGCCGGCTGTCCGGCGAGTACGCCGAGCTGGTCATGGCCGGGCGCTCGCACAACGTCGCCGCGCAGGCCACCACCCTGGGCAAGCGCTTCGCCACCGCCGCCGACGAGCTGCTGGTGGCCTACGGCCGGGTGGAGGAGCTGCTGGGCCGCTACCCGCTGCGCGGCATCAAGGGCCCGGTCGGCACCGCGCAGGACATGCTGGACCTGCTGGGCGGGGACGCGGGCAAGCTGGCCGAGCTGGAGCGGCGCATCGCCCACCACCTGGGCTTCGGCCAGGCGTTCACCTCGGTCGGCCAGGTCTACCCGCGCTCGCTGGACTACGAGGTCGTCACCGCGCTGGTGCAGTTGGCGGCGGCGCCGTCCTCGCTGGCGAAGACGGTCCGGCTGATGGCCGGGCACGAGCTGGTCACCGAGGGCTTCAAGCCCGGCCAGGTCGGCTCGTCCGCGATGCCGCACAAGATGAACACCCGCTCCTGCGAGCGCGTCAACGGCCTGATGGTGATCCTGCGCGGCTACGCCTCGATGACCGGCGAGCTGGCGGGCGACCAGTGGAACGAGGGTGACGTGTCCTGCTCGGTGGTGCGCCGGGTCGCGCTGCCGGACGCGTTCTTCGCGCTGGACGGCCTGCTGGAGACGTTCCTGACCGTGCTGGACGAGTTCGGCGCCTTCCCGGCCGTCGTCGCCCGCGAGCTGGACCGGTACCTGCCGTTCCTCGCCACCACCAAGGTGCTGATGGGCGCGGTGCGCGCGGGCGTGGGCCGCGAGGTCGCGCACGAGGCGATCAAGGAGAACGCGGTGGCCACCGCGCTCGCCATGCGGGAGCAGGGCGCCGAGCGCAACGACCTGCTGGACAAGCTGGCGGCCGACGACCGGCTGCCGCTGGACCGCGAGCAGCTGGCCGCGCTGATGGCCGACAAGCTGTCCTTCACGGGCGCGGCCGCCGACCAGGTCGGCGTGGTCGTGGGCCGGATCGAGGAGATCGCCAAGCAGCGCCCGGAGGCGGCCGGCTACACGCCCGGAGCGATCCTCTGAGCCCCTTCTCCCAGGCGGATCTGGAGGCCGCACGCGACCGTCTGGTCCCCGACGTGCTCGCCGACGGCCTCCATGTCCTGTTCTGCGGCATCAATCCGGGCCTGATGTCGGCAGCCACCGGCCACCACTTCGCCCGCCCCGGCAACCGCTTCTGGCCGGTGCTGCACCGCTCCGGTTTCACCCCGCGCCTGCTGAAGCCCGCCGAGGAGCGCGAGCTGCTCTCCTACGGGCTCGGGATCACCAACGTGGTGGCCAGGGCGTCGGCCCGCGCGGACGAGCTGTCGCCCGAGGAGTACGTCGAGGGCGGCCGGGTGCTGGCCGCCAAGGTCGAGCGGTACGCGCCCCGCTGGCTGGCCGTGGTCGGCGTGACCGCCTACCGGGCCGCCTTCGGTGACCGCAGGGCCCGAGTGGGCCCGCAGGAGCGCACGTTCGGCGACACCCGCGTCTGGGTGCTGCCCAACCCGAGCGGCCTGAACGCCCACTGGACGGTGGCGGGCATGGCGGAGGAGTTCGCCCGGCTGCGCGAGGCGGCCGGCTAGGGTCTTTCGTTCGGATCGGGCCGGATGAGGGGGCGGGGCCCGGCGCCGTGCCTCGCAAGGCGGAGGATCGCTCTCGTACTGGGCGTATGCGGGCGATCCGACAACACGGCGAGGTGCCGTGGCTGTCGTCGCGCGCCCGCCGGGGATCACGGGAGGGCCCTCAGGGCGGGGCCGTACGGGTCACCGTGGCGAGGAGGCGTATCGCGTCGGTCTCGTCCCGGTCGGCCACGCCGACGGCGAGCCACCTCTCCTCCGCCTGCCAGACGTCGAGTTCGTCGGTGCGCAGGCAGAGGGTGGCCCAGGGCTCGGGTATCTCTTCGCCCCGGGCGAGCCGCAGGCGGAGGGTGAGCTGGCCCCAGGGGGGTGCCTCGCCCCAGCGGGCGCTCAGACGCTGGGCTATCGCCACGCGCAGGGCGTGGAGGTCGTCCGCGGCCGGTCCCGGACCCTGGCCGGGCTCCAGTTCCACGGTGTGGTGACCGGCCCCGGCCGCCGGGAGGTCCCGCGCGCGGAGCCGGTCGAGGGCGGCGAGGTGCCGTGCGACGACGTCCATGTGTTCCAGTAAAGCTGCCGCCACTGACAATTGGCGGTGCGTCAGGCGTCCCGCCGCCGCACGCACCAGGCGCCCGCACCGAGTGCCGCTCCCGCCCACAGCGCGGTCACCGCGAGCCCCGTCCAGGGACCGAGTGAGCCCGCGGGGCCGCTGTGCAGCACGAGTTGGCCCGCACGGTCGGGCAGGCAGTCGGCCGCTGCGGAGGCGAGGTCTCCGACGACGAAGGACACGATCAGCAGGAACGGGATCAGCAGCCCGAGCGTGCCGACCCCGCTGCGCAGCACGGCCGCGAGTCCGGCGGCGAACAAGGCCATCAGCGTCAGGTACAGCGCACAGCCGACCGCCCCGCGCAGCCCGTCGGCCGGCGAGGGCCCGGACTCCCCCGCCGTCGCCCTGCCCACCGTGAGCGTCACCAGCCCGGTCAGCAGCCCCACCGCGAGCGCCGGCAGCGCGACGGCGACGGCCTTCGCGGCGAACCATCTCGTCCGGTCCGGCACCCCGGCGAGCGTCAGCCGCAGGGCTCCGCCCCGGTACTCGCCGGACACCGCGAGCGCGCCGAAGACCACTGCGGCGACCTGGCCGAGGCTGACGCCGGAGAACACGGCGTACAGCGGGTCGGACCGGTCGGCCCGGGTGGCCGTGACCGCCGAGAGGGCCACGGTGACGACGAGCATCGCGCCCAGTGCGCCGAGCAGCGACCGCAGCGTCCGGATCTTGATCCACTCGGCGTGCAGTACGGGTACGAACGGCATGGTCAGACCTCCTGCGGCCGTGCGGTGAACTCGGCCTCCCCGGCCGTCAGATCGAGGTAGGCATCCTCCAGGCTCGCCTCCTGTGCGGCGAGTTCGAGTACGGGCAGCCCCTCCTCGGCCAGCAGCCGGCCGAGTTCCTCCACGCGCGCCTGCCGCACGGTCCAGGTACCGTCGGGCGCCAGCTCCCCCTCGTGCCCGTGCCGGGCGAGGAGCCCACCGAGCGCGTCGGCATCCGTGCTGCGGACCCGGACCGCGGGACATGCGCGGGCGGCGATGAAGTCCCGTACCGGGGTGTCGGCGAGGAGACGGCCCCGGCCGAGGACGACCAGGTGGTCCGCGAAGGCGGCAGTCTCCCCCATCAGATGGCTGGACACAAGGACCGTGCGGCCCTCCCCCGCGAGCCCGCGCAGCAGCGTGCGGACCCAGACGATGCCCTCCGGGTCGAGGCCGTTTGCGGGCTCGTCGAGCAGGATCACCTCGGGGTCGCCGAGCAGCGCGGCGGCGATGCCGAGGCGCTGGCGCATGCCCAGGGAGAAGGTGCGCACCCGGCGCCGCGCCACGGAGGCGAGGCCGGTCCGCTCCAGCACCTCGCCGACACGGGCGGCGGGAAGGCGGTTGCTCACGGCAAGAGCCAGCAGGTGGTCGTGGGCGGTGCGGGAGCCGTGGGCGGCGCGGGCGTCCAGCAGGGCGCCCACCCGGCGCAGTGGGTCACGGAGTCCGGCGTAGGGATGGCCGTCGAGGGTGGCGGTGCCGGAGGTGGGCCGGTCGAGACCGAGGACGAGGCGCATGGTGGTGGACTTGCCCGCGCCGTTGGGGCCGAGGAAGCCCGTCACCCGCCCGGGACGGACGGTGAGGGTCAGACGGTCGACGGCGCGCCTGCCACCGTAGTCCTTGGTGAGGTCGCGGAGTTCGATGCTGGTCATGCCACGAGCCTCGCCGGGCGGGCGGGCGCGCGCCTCCCCCGCGAGCGGGGACCTGCTCCCCCGTGCGGGGGAGGCCGTCCGCGGGGCGCGGCTGTCAGGATGGCCGCATGGTCCGCTTCCTGCGCCCGCTGCTGCGCGGGACGACGTACACGCGTCTGCTGCATCTGTGTACCCCCATGCTGAGCGTGGCCTTCTGGATGTTCATCGACCCCCGCACGCCGTGGGCGCCCGCGCTGTTCCTCATGCCCGTCGGGCTGATCCCGGCCGTGCGGCGGGGCGAGGGCGTGCAGGCGAGGCTGCTGCTGACCCCCGGCGAGGCGGAGCCAGGCATCTCCGAGGCGCCCGCGCGGAGCTGGCGGGACCGGGGGCGCACGCTGCTCTGGCTGGAGCTGCGGATGCTGCTCGGCGTCGTGGCCATGTTCGCCACGGTGCGGCTGCCGCTCCTCAGCTTCGAACTGGCGCAGTGCGCCTGGGGGCGGCCGCCCGCCTTCGTGGACGGCCTCGCGCCGCACCGGGCGTACGCGCTGCTCGCCCCGCTCCCCCTCGTCGCGCTGTACGGCGTGGTGCTCGGTCTGGGCGCGCTCGTCACCTGGTGTGCGCGCCGGCTGCTGGGGCCTTCGGCGGCCGAGCGGCTGGCCGCGCTGGAGGAGCGGACCGAGCAGCTCCTCGAACGGACCCGGATCGCACGGGAGCTGCACGACTCGATCGGGCATGCGCTGACCGTGGCCGTGGTGCAGGCGGGGGCCGCGCGGGCGGCCGGGGACCCGGGGTTCACCGGGCGGGCTCTGGCGGCCATCGAGGAGACGGGCCGGGCCGCGCTGGAGGACCTGGAGCGGGTGCTCGGGGTACTGCGCGAGACGGAACGGCCGGTGAGCGCCCGTCCGACGCTGGCCGACGCGGACCGCCTGCTGGAGTCGGCGCGGACCTCGGGCGCGGAGGTCGACTTCCGGGCCACGGGCGCGGTGGAGTCGCTGCCCGGCCCGGTGTCCCGCGAGGGCTACCGCATCCTCCAGGAGGCGCTGACGAACGTCCTGCGGCACGCGGGTGCCGTCCCGGTGCGGGTACGGGTGACGGCCGGTGTCCGCCAACTCGCCCTGGAGATAAGCAATCCGCTACCGGCCACGCTGCCCGGAAGCAGCGGCGGCAGCGGCCTGCGCGGCATACGCGAGCGGGCCGCCCTCCTCGGCGGCAGCGCCCACACCGGCCCGGAGGCGGGGGCCTGGCTCGTACGGGCCGAGCTGCCCCTGAGCTGATCTACGCTGGCCGGATGCCGGTCACCGTTCTCCTCGTCGACGACGAACCCCTGGTCCGTGCCGGTCTGCGGGCCGTGCTGGCGGCGCAGGCCGACATCGAGGTGGTCGGTGAGGCGGCCGACGGGGCCGCCGTGATTCCGCTGGTGCGGAGTCTGCGGCCGGACGTGGTGGCGATGGACGTCCGGATGCCGCTGCTGGACGGCATCCAGGCGACCCGCGCGGTGCTGCGCACGGTGGCCGAGCCGCCGAAGATCCTGGTGGTCACCACCTTCGAGGACGACGAGTACGTCTACGAGGCGCTGCGCGCGGGCGCGGACGGATTCCTGCTGAAGCGTTCCCGCCCGGAGGAGATCGTGCACGCGGTACGGCTGGTCGCGGCGGGCGACTCACTGCTGTTCCCGGCCTCGGTGCGGCGGTTGGCCGCCCGGTACGGCACAAGCCGGGTGGCCGGCGGGCCGCTGGCGGGGGCGCGGCTGACCGAACGGGAGGCGGAGGTGCTGCGGCTGATGGCGCGTGGGCTGACCAACGCGGAGATCGCCGCGGGGCTGGTCGTCGGGGCGGAGACGGTGAAGTCGCATGTGAGCGCCGTACTGGCCAAGTTGGGCGCACGCGACCGCACCCAGGCGGTGATCGCCGCCTACGAGTCGGGGTTCGTCGCGCCCCGATGACCGCCCGGCCCTCGCCGGGGTGGTCACAGCCGAGTACGATCCGCCCCACACACGCCCGCGAGCTGGGAGGACGGACCGTGGGGCAGTTGACCGGTGGCGATCCCTCGCTGCTGCGGAGGATCAACTCCGCGGTGGTGCTGCGCGCGCTGCGCGACACCGACTGCGCGACGCTCACGGAGATCACCCGGGCGACCGGGCTGTCCCGGCCGACCGTCGAGGGGGTCGTGGAGGGCCTGGCCGAGGCGGGGCTGGTGGTGGAGCGGGCGGCCGAGGAGGGCACCACACGCCGTCAGGGACGGCCTGCGCGCCGGTTCCGGTTCCGGGCCGAGGCGGGGCACCTGCTGGGGCTGGAGATCGGCGCGCACCGGGTGGTCGCGGTCGTCTCCGACCTGGACGGGCGGGTGCTGGGCACGCAGACCCGCGACGTCGACGAGAAGGCGCCGGCCGGCGAGCGGCTGGAGAGGCTGCGCGGCACGGTCGCCGAGCTGCTGCGCCACACCGGCGTCCCGCGGGGCTCGCTGCGCGCGGTGGGCGTCGGGACTCCGGGCATCGTGGAGGCCGACGGAACGGTTCGCCTGGGCACCGCGCTGCCCCAGTGGACCGGGCTCCACCTGGGCGAGCGGCTAAGCCGCTCCTTCCGGTGCCCGGTGCTGGTGGAGAACGACGCCAATGTGGCCGCCGTGGCCGAGCACTGGCAGGGCGCCGCCCAGGGCACCGACGACGTGGTGTTCGTGCTGGCCGGGCTGAGTCCGGGCGCCGGTTCGCTGATCGGCGGCCGGCTGCACCGGGGGCACGGCGGCGCCGCCGGGGAGATCGGCGCGCTGCACCTGCTGGGGCGGGAGGCCACCCCCGAGGCACTGCTGTCCACCACGGACGAGCCGCTGCCGCCGCTGGACGAGCAGGCGGTCACCGAGGTCTTCGCGCTGGCGCGCGAGGGCGACGGCTCGGCGCTGGCGGCGGTGGACCGGTTCATCCAGCGGCTGGTGCACGACGTGGCCGCCCTGGTGCTGGCGCTCGACCCGGCACTGGTGGTGGTGGGCGGCTGGGCGGCCGGTCTGGACGGGGTCCTCGATCCGCTCCGCCGCGAACTGGCCCGCTACTGTCTGCGGCCCCCGGCCGTGGCGCTGTCCCGGCTGGGCGAGGCCGTGGTGGCCACCGGCGCGCTGCGGCTGGCGCTGGACCACGTGGAACGGCAGTTGTTCGCGGTGGAGGGCGCCGTCGGGGCGTGAGGTCCCCGACGCGTGGCGCCCGCATGCCGCGCGCCTGGCGGGGTTCCGGGGCGCGGCGGTGGGTGTGCGGTGCGGGTGCGCTC
Source organism: Streptomyces sp. NPDC001781 (assembly GCF_053596035.1). Lineage (NCBI taxonomy): Bacteria > Bacillati > Actinomycetota > Actinomycetes > Kitasatosporales > Streptomycetaceae > Streptomyces > Streptomyces sp. NPDC001781. The sequence continues at coordinate 17,550 of NZ_JBSFFI010000033.1, forward strand.
AGGAGGCGCGCTGCTCCGGGTCGTGGCGTATCTCGACGTCCGGGGTGTCGCCGAAGGTGAGACGGCAGGTGTCGGCGCGGTAGGTGGCCACGCCGAGCGCCGCGGTCCGGCCCCCGGCGGCGAACCGGGTGGTGACCACGAGGACGGGTGAGCCGGGCAGCCGGTCGAGTTCCTTCGCGTCCTCGACGCCGGCCGAGCCCAGCTCCACCGCGCGGTCCTGGCCGTCCAGTTCGAGCCGCTGGAGTTCGCGCAGCACCGCACGGGCGCGGGCCGGCCCCAAGGGCGCGTCGATCGCGCTCAGGTCGGGCACCGAGGCGACCGGGATGTACAGCAGCTCGGTGGCGACGCGCCGGCCCTGCGACATCCGGAAGCGGCGTACGAGGTGCACCTCTTCGGTGCCGGTGTCCAGGGCGGACGCGACCGGGGCGGGCGGCAGGGCCGGCTCGCAGTCCATCGGCTGCCAGGCGTCGTCACCGGTGCCGGGCCAGGTCTGGCGACCGGTACCGAGGGCGACGCCGACGCGCGGCGGCGCGACGGTCGTGCCGACCCCCCTGCGGCGCTGCAGGCGCCCCTCCAGCTCGAGTTGATCCAGCGCCTGCCGGAGCGTGGCGCGGGCGACTCCGAACCGGGCGGCGAGATCGCGCTCGTTCGGCAGGATCTCGCCCACCGAGAACTCGGAGTCCAGCGCCTGGCTCAGCACGGTCTTGAGGTGCAAGTACTTCGGCTCCGGCACCGTTTCCAGCTGCGTGGTCCCCACCCTGTCCTCCGCAAGTGCCGTGCTCCGGCGGTTTTGGCGCCCTTGTTTATTAAAGGTTGTTGCAGTTCTTTGCGACCATAGGGCGGCCCTGATCCTTGGTCAAGACCAATTGTCCCATCCTTGCCCGGTCGCCCGGCGCCGTGGTGACCGAGGGTTCACATGGAGTTCGCACGCCCCCGGCGTCCGCCCTCGGTGAGGACGCACAGCTTGTCGGGATTGCGGATGATGTAGACGGCGCTGACCGCGCCGTCGGTGATGCCGAGCTGGAACAGCGTGTCCGGCCGGCCCTCCGACAGCACGAGGACCGCGACACCGCCGTTCACCTCGATGAACCGGTGGGTCATGCCGGGCAGCGGGTTCTTCGAGGACACCCCCGCCAGGAAGCGCGCCACCTTGTCGGCGCTGAACAGCACCCGCACCGGCGCCTTGGCCTTGCCCCCGCTGTCGCCGACCAGACGGGCGTCCGGCGCGAGCAGGGACATCAGCCCGTCGAGGTCACCCTCCGTGGCCGCGGCGAGGAACCGCTCGGTCAGTCTCCGGCGCTGGGCGGGATCCACGTCGTAGCGCGGCCGGCGCTCCTCCACGTGCCTGCGGGCCCGCGCGGCCAGCTGCCGTACCGCGGGCTCGCCCCGGTCGAGCAGCTCCGCGATCTCGGCGTACGGATAGCCGAACGCCTCCCGCAGCACGAACACCGCGCGCTCCAGGGGGGACAGCGACTCCAGGACGACGAGGACGGCCACGGACACGGAGTCGGCGAGCAGTGCCCGGTCGGCGGTGTCCGGAACGGTGTCGCCGAAGTCGGTGGTGTAGGGCTCGGGCAGCCAGGGGCCGACGTACGCCTCGCCGCGCGTCCTGACCTGGCGGAGCCGGTCCAGGGCCAGCCGGGTGGTGACGCGGACCAGGTAGGCGCGGGGTTCGCGGACCTCGGCGCGGTCGGCGCGGGACCAGCGCAGCCAGGCGTCCTGCACCACGTCCTCGGCGTCCGCCACGCGGCCCAGCATGCGGTAGGCGACGCCGGTCAGCAGCGGCCGGTTCTCCTCGAACACATCGATCGCGGTCTCGGTCGTCACAGTTCCCATCCCATCCCGGCGCACCCGCCGGTGTCCAGACGGATTCGGTCGTTCCTGGCGCGTCGCGGAGCCCGCCGGGGCGGGGCCGGAGGGGCGGGCGAAGGCCTGGGATCACCCGCTCGCACACCGTCGGCCGGGGGAACGCGGTGAGCATCCGGGACGCCGTCGTCACCGCCCCTGGTGACCGCCCGCGGCGGGTGGAGCTGCCGGGGAGCGTCGCCGCCCGCGTTCGTGCGCACGGTCCGGTTGCCACGGCGGCGGCCTGCTTCGCCGAGGCGGCCGCCCATCCGAAGTCGGCCCGGTCGCGTGACACGGCACCGCGGGGCTACCCGCCGGTAGCAATTGCTGACAAGCTGTCTACGGCCTCCGTCAGCAGCCGTACCGAGGAGCTTCGCATGTCCGCCACCGTCTCCTTCAAGGTTCCCGCCCCGGCCGGGACGAAAGATGTGACCGTCTCGTACCAGCGGGTGGGGCGGGGTGATCCGCTGGTGCTGCTGCACGGCATCGGGCACCACCGGCAGGCGTGGGACCCGGTGGTGGACATCCTGGCGACCGAGCGCGAGGTGATCGCCGTGGACCTCCCCGGCTTCGGCGCCTCCCCGGACCTGCCCAGCGGCCTCGTCCACGATCTGCCGACGATCAACTCCGTACTGGGCGCGCTGTTCGAGGCCCTGGAGCTGGACCGCCCGCACGTGGCGGGGAACTCACTCGGCGGACTGCTCGCGCTGGAGCTGGGCCGCGAGAAGAGCGTACGGTCCGTCACCGCGCTGGCCCCGGCCGGGTTCTGGACCGAGGCCGAGCGGCGGTACGCCTTCGGGGTGCTCCTCACCATGCGCGGGCTGGCCCAGCGGCTGCCGCTGCCGGTGGTGGAGCGGATGTCCCGCAGCGCGGCCGGGCGCACGGCGCTGACCAGCACCATCTACCGGCGTCCCGGGCGCCGCACCCCGGAGGCGGTGGTCGCGGAGACACTGGCGCTGGCCGGGGCCACCGCGTTCGAGGCGACGCTGCGCACCGGTACCACGGTGCGGTTCACCGACCCGGTGGCAGGCGTCCCGGTCACCGTGGCATGGGGCGCGCACGACCGGATCCTGCTGCGCCGCCAGGGGGTGCGGGCCAAGCGGATCATCCCGCACGCCCGGCTGGTCCGGCTGCCCGGATGCGGGCACGTCCCGATGAACGACGACCCGGCGCTCGTCGCCCGCGTCATCCTCGACGGCAGCAGCCGCGCCGCCGGCGTCTGACGTCCCGTACCCTCGACGACGTGTCGCGCACCGGCGTCATCCCCCGGCGCGCGGCACGTCAACTGTGTTTGTGAGCACGCACTTTGATGAGGCGTCCACCGGTGGTGAGAAGTGCGGCGAATCCGGGCACAACCACGCTTTACCCGTCGGTTACAGCGCGTTCGTGATCACGCAACACCATTCCTGCACAGTGGCCGCATGACTGCGGACTTCTCCCGAACGAACCGGAAACCCGCGCGGCGGACGACGCGGGGCGCGGCCCGGAACCGGCACGGACGTCCCGTGCACCACTGGCGGCGGGACCTCGTCGAACTCGCGGCCCTGTTCACGGCCGTCGCGGTGGCCGACGCGACGGCGAACCTGATCGGGCACGGCCCCGACGGCCCGGCCCTGCTGCTGATCTCGGCGCTCGCCCTGGCCGCGACGGCCGGGTTCCACACCTGGTGGGCCCGGCGCCATGTGCACGCACCACCCACCGGTGAGGAAGGCGATACCGGCGCCCGGCCGAGCGCGTCCGCGCATCCGGCCGGGCCGTCCGCGCAAGGGGGCCCCGGCGCCCTGTGGCGGATGCGGACGACCGTACGGGACGAGCCGGGCTCGCTGGCCGCCCTGTGCACGGCGCTGGCCACGCACCGGGTCGACATCCTGAGCCTCCAGACGCATCCGCTGGCCGACGGCACGGTGGACGAGTTCCTGCTGCGGGCCCCGGACTCCCTGGCGGTCGCCGAACTGACCCGGGTCGTCGCGGAGTCGGGCGGCAGGTCCACCTGGACCGAGCGTGCCGACGCCCATGATCTGGTAGACGCTCCCACCCGCGTCCTGGGCCTCGCCGCCCGCACCGCGCTGGACGCGGCGGAGCTTCCTCTGGCCCTGCGCCAGCTGCTCGGCCGGTGCACGATCCGCTCGCTGCCCGCCGGCTCGGGCGAGCCGGTCCCCGCCGAGGGGGTGCTGGAGGACACCGGCTTGCGTCTGCGGGCGCCGGGCGGCGGAGTGCTCAGCGTGGAACGGCCGTATCCGCCCTTCACACCGACCGAGTTCGCGCGGGCGCGGGCGCTGGTGGAGCTGGACAGCCGCCTCGGCCCGCGCATCCCGCGCTCCCATGACGTGCTGACGCTGCCCGAGGGCAACGCGATCACCGTGCGCCGGGTGGACACCGGCGACCTGGACGCGGCCCGGGCGATGCACGAGCGCTGCTCGGACCGCACCCTGGACCTGCGCTACCACGGGCCGGTACGCGACGCCGACCGCTACCTGAACCACCTGCTCAGCCCGCGCTTCGGCCGCACCCTGGCCGCGCAGACCGCCTCGGGCCGGCTGGTCGGCCTCGGTCATCTGCTGTGGGACGGCGAGGAGACCGAGGTCGCCCTGCTGGTCGAGGACGACTGGCAGCGGCGCGGTGTCGGCACCGAGTTGCTGGAGCGGCTGGTGCGGATGGCGGTGGAGGCGGGCTGCGCGAGCGTGTACGCGGTGACCCGGTCCGCCAACACCGGGATGGTCGCGGCCATGCGCGGACTCGGGCTGCCGCTGGACTACCAGGTCGAGGAGGGCACGCTCGTGATCACCGCCCGGCTGGGCCCGGCCCGCTCCAGCGCCCCTTCGAGGCGCGGCGAGGAGCAGCTGAGGCTCTGACCTCCCGGTACGGCGGACGGCCCGGCGGTGACCACCCGCCGGGCCGTCGTGCTGGCAACCCCTGCCGAGACCGTCTCAGTTGACGGCCTCGTGCAGCGGCACCGGAACCCGGACCCGCTCCCCCAGCGCGGCGGACAGATCGGCCCACAGATCCTCGACGTCCTCCAGGCCGACCGAGAGCCGCAGCAGCCGGTCACCCACCCCGGCACTGTGCCGGTCGGCGGTGTCCACGATGCGGTGGCTGATGGACGCGGGGTGCTGGATGAGTGTGTCGACGCTGCCCAGACTGACCGCCGGGGTGATCAGCCGGACGCGGGCGATCACCTCGTGCGGGTCGTCGTGCACCTCGAAGGCGACCATCGCTCCACCCAGCTTCGGGTAGTGGACGTGGTTCACGCGCGGGTCGTCGGCGAGCCTGCGGGCCAGCTCGGCGGCGGTCGCGGAGGCCGCGCGGACCCGGACCGGCAGCGTGGCGAGACCGCGCAGCAGGAGATAGCCGGCCAGCGGGTGCAGCACCCCGCCGGTGGCGAACCGTATCCGTCGCAGCTGTCCGGCGAACTCCTCGTCGCAGGCCACCACTCCGGCCATGACGTCACCGTGCCCGCCGAGGTACTTGGTGGCGCTGTGCAGCACCAGCCGGGCGCCGTGCTCTGCGGGGCGCTGCAGCACGGGGGTGGCGAAGGTGTTGTCGACGAGCAGCGGGACGGTCCCGCAGGAGTGGGCGACGGCCCGGATGTCGACCTCGGCGAGTGTCGGGTTGGCCGGGGACTCCACCAGCACCAGACCGGTGTCGGGGCGCAGCGCGTCCGCGATCCCGGCCGGGTCGGTCCAGGTGACCTCGGTGCCCAGCAGCCCGGCGGTCAGCAGGTGGTCGCTGCATCCGTACAGCGGCCGGACCGCGACCACATGGCGCAGGCCGGCGGCCGAGCGGGCGAGCAGCACGGCGCTGAGCGCGGCCATGCCGCTGGCGAACGCGACGGCGGACTCGGTGCCTTCGAGGCGGGCGAGTCCGGTCTCGAAGCGGGCCACGGTCGGGTTGCCGAGCCGGGCGTAGACGGGCGGTCCCCCGGGGAGGACGCCCTCGGCCGCGAAGGCGTCGATGCGGGCGGCCTCGTCCCGGCTGTCGTGGGACGGGTAGGTGGTGGAGAGATCGATGGGCGGGGTGTGCAGGCCCTGTGCGGTCAGGTCCTCCCGGCCGGCGTGCACGGCCTCGGTGGCCAGTGCCCTGCGTACGGTGTCGGCGGCGCCGTTGCTGCTCGATTCCATGACCGAAGGGTGAACACCGGACGGGCTCAGGTGGTGGGAACCCGTGTTACGTTCGGCCGGTGGACGCCTCCGTCGTACTGGATCCGGTCGATCTGCAGCTGCTCCGGCTGCTGCAGAACGACGCCCGGACCACGTACCGCGACCTCGCCGCGCAGGTCGGGGTGGCGCCGTCGACCTGTCTGGACCGGGTGGCCCGGCTGCGCCGGTCCGGCGTGATCCTCGGCCACCGGCTCCGGCTGGACCCTGCGAAGCTGGGCCGGGGCTTGCAGGCGCTGTTGTCGGTGCAGGTCAGACCGCACCGGCGGGAGCTGGTCGGGCCGTTCGTGGAGCGGGTGCGGGCGCTGCCGGAGACGCGGACGGTGTTCCATCTGACCGGCCCGGACGACTACCTGGTGCATGTGGCGGTCGCCGACATGGCCGACCTCCAGCGGCTGGTGCTGGACGAGTTCACCTCCCGGCGCGAAGTGGCGCGGGTGGAGACCCGGTTGATCTTCCAGCAGTGGGAGTGCGGGCCGCTGCTGCCGCCGGGTCATGCCGAGAGCTGAAAACGCCGGTGCTCGGGTGACGCGGACGCGGCTCGGGTATCAGGATGGGCGCCATGTCCGACACCAAGAGCTTGCTGCCCCGTCAGGTCGCCGACGCCTATGTGGACGACCTTCTAGCCCTCGACCCGGTCACCGGCACCTATCTCGGTGTGAAGGTGAGTTCCAGCCGGTTGCCCGACTACTCCCCCGCCGGCCAGGAGGCGCGGGCCGCTCTGGCGCGCACGACGCTCGCCCGGCTGGACGAGGCCGAACGCCTGCCCGGCGCGGACAGTGACGCCGAGCGCCGCTGCGGGCGGCTGCTGCGGGAGCGGCTGACCGCCGAACTGGCCATGCACGACGCTCACGAACATCTGCGCGCGGTCGGCAACATGCACACACCGGGCCACTCCGTGCGGGACATCTTCACCGTGACCCCGCAGGAGACGGAGGAGGACTGGTCGGCCCTCGCCGAGCGGCTCCGCGCGGTCCCGGCCGCCTACGAGGGCTACCGCGCCTCCCTCGCCCTCGGTCTGGAGCGCGGCCTGTACGCGGCGCCACGGCCGACGGCCACCTTCGTCGGGCAGCTCACCGAATGGGCGGACACCGGTGAAGGGCGCGGCTGGTTCGAGGACTTCGCCGCGGCCGGCCCCGACTCGCTGCGCGCGGAGCTGGACGACGCGGCCCGCGCGGCGACGGCGTCGGTGGCCTCCCTGCGCGACTGGATGCGGGACGTGTACGCCCCGGCCGTCGCGGACGCGCCGAACACGGTGGGCCGTGAGCGGTACGCCCGCTGCGCGCGCTACTTCAACGGCATCGACCTCGACCTCGACGAGGCGTACGCCTACGGCTGGGCGGAGTTCCACCGGCTGCTCGGCGAGATGCAGAAGGAGGCGCAGAAGGTGCTGCCGGACGCCGGGACGCCCTGGGTCGCGCTGGCGCACCTGGACGAGCACGGCCGGCACATCGAGGGCGTGGACGAGGTCCGGGAATGGCTTCAGGGCCTGATGGACCGTGCCATCGCGGACCTGGACGGCACCCATTTCGAACTCGCCGAGCGGGTGAAGCGCGTGGAGTCCCGTATCGCCCCGCCGGGCGGAGCCGCGGCTCCCTACTACACGGGCCCCTCCGAGGACTTCTCCCGGCCGGGCCGGACCTGGCTGCCCACGATGGGCGAGACCCGGTTCCCGGTGTACGACCTGGTGTCCACCTGGTACCACGAGGGCGTCCCCGGCCATCACCTCCAGATCGCCCAGTGGGCGCACGTCGCGGCGGACCTGTCCCGCTACCAGGCCACGGTCGGCATGGTCAGCGCCAACGCCGAGGGCTGGGCGCTCTACGCGGAACGGCTGATGGACGAGCTGGGCTATCTCACGGACGCGGAGGAGCGGCTCGGTTATCTGGATGCGCAGATGATGCGCGCGGTCCGGGTGATCATCGACATCGGCATGCACCTGGAGCTGGAGATTCCGGCGGACTCGCCGTTCCACCCGGGTGAGCGGTGGACGCCGGAGCTGGCGGAGGAGTTCTTCCGGGCGCACAGCAGCCGTCCGGCGGACTTCGTGGTGAGCGAGCTGACCCGCTATCTGACGATGCCGGGCCAGGCGATCGGCTACAAGCTCGGCGAACGGGCCTGGCTGCTGGGCCGGGAGCGGGCGCGGGAGCGGTACGGCGACTCCTTCGACCCGAAGGCGTGGCACATGGCGGCGCTGTCCCAGGGTTCGCTCGGCCTGGACGACCTGGTGGACGAGCTTTCCCGGCTCTGAGTGGGCCGTACGGCCCTGCCCGGGTGGCAAGTCCCCCGTACCGGCTGCTTGCTGGTGCGGGGGCTGTCGCTCGATGGAGGTGGGCCGCTCATGCAGCGCAAGGGACCTGACCAGGGGGCTCTGGAGACGCCCGGGGCGGCCGGGCTGGCCGGGGTGGTGTTCGCGCTGCTGCTGACGGCGACGATCGTGCTGATGCGGCTCGGTATCCCCGAGGGGGGCGACGCGAGCGAGGCCGCGGGGTTCACGGATTCCACCCGGCGGGACGCGGTACGGGTGGCGCTGGCGCTGATCCCGTTCGCGGGCATCTTCTTCCTGTGGTTCGTCGGCGCGGTGCGCGCGCACGTCGGCGACGCCGAGGACCGGTTCCTGGCGACCGTGCTGCTGGGCAGCGGTCTGGTCTTCACCGCCACCCTGTTCGGCGGGGCCGCCGCCGCCACGGCGGTGCTGAGCGTGGCCCACCCCGCCGGCAGCACGCCCTCGCCGGCCGCCTGGGACTTCGGCCGGCATTTCGCGTACACGCTGATGACGGACTACGCGACGCGGATGGCGGCCGTCTTCGTGTCGTCGATGTCGGTGATCGGCATGCGGATGGGTGTGCTGCCGCGCTGGCTGACCGCGGTGGGCGCGGTGACGGCGCTGGTACTGCTCTTCGTCGCTTCCAACGTGCCCTGGACGGACCTGGTCTTCCCCGCCTGGTCGCTGCTGCTCAGCGGACACATCCTGCTGGCCGGCAGGCGCCGGCGGCGGGAGTCCCGGAGCTGACCGGCTCACCCGATCGGTGCCTCCCGGCGCGCGGCCCGGGCACCGGCGCGCCGATGCTTGCGGTCGGGGGACGACCTGAGCGGACCACCGGAAAGGGCGCAGCGTCGATGCGGATCGTCGTCGATCTCAACAAGTGCCAGGGATACGCCCAGTGCGCGTTCCTCGCCCCCGACGTGTTCACCATGCACGGCGAGGAGGCTCTGCTGTACAACCCGCTCGCCGCCGAGGAGGAGCGGGACGCGGTCGCCCGTGCGGCCGCCGCCTGCCCGGTGCGGGCGATCACGGTGGAAGGTCTGCGCGAGGGCGCGGCCGTCGAGCCCGTGCAGGTCTTCTCCGGTGCCGGCCGGGAGGCGCGCGATGGCCGCTGACTACGCGGACTGGCTGCGCCGCGAGGGCCGCATCGTGATCGTCGGCGCCTCGCTGGCCGGGCTCCGGGCGGCGGAGACGCTGCGCGCGGAAGGCTTCACCGGCTCCCTCACCCTGATCGGCGACGAGCCGTACGAGCCGTACGACCGGCCGCCGCTGTCCAAGGGGGTGCTGCTCGGCAAGGCGTCCCCGCGGCACACCGAGCTGCCCCGGCGCCGGCGCCTGGACGCCCAGTGGCGGCTCGGGGTCCCGGCGGCCGGGCTGGATCTGACGGGCAAGCGGGTGCTCCTCGCCGACGGCGAGGAGGTGGAGTACGACCGGCTGCTGATCGCCACCGGGGTGCGCGCCCGGCCCTGGCCGGTGGCGGAGGAGGCCGAACTGGACGGCGTCTTCGTGCTGCGCACCCGGGACGACGCGGTCGCCCTCACCGAGCGGCTGCGGGCCGGCGCGAAGCGGGTGGTGGTGATCGGTGCCGGGTTCGCCGGGTCCGAGGTTGCCTCCGCCTGCCGGGAGATGGGTCTCGAGGTCACGGTCGCCGAACGCGCGGGAGCGCCTCTGGTGGGGGCGCTCGGCGGGGTGATCGGGGCGGTCGCGGCCGACCTCCAGCTCGAGAACGGCATCGACCTGCGCACCCATGTCACCGTGACCGCGATCGAGGGCGACCCGATGGGCCGGGTGCGGTCGGTGCACCTGTCCGACGAGAGCGTGGTCGAGGCGGACGTGGTGGTGGTCTCGCTGGGCTCGCTGCGCAACACGGAGTGGCTGTCCGGCTCGGGGCTCGGCGCGGGACCGCGCGGAATCGCGAGCGACGCGGGGTGCCGGGCGTTCGACTTCCGGGGGATCGTCACGGACGACGTGTTCGTCGCCGGTGACGTCGCCCGCTCCCCGCACGCGCTGTTCGGCTACCAGTTCCTGTCGCTGGAGCACTGGGGCAACGCGGTGGCGCAGGCGGAGACGGCCGCGCACAACATGATCTGCTCCGCCTCCGACCGGCGCCCGCACCTGTGGATGCCCGCGTTCTGGTCCTCGCAGTTCGGGGTGAACATCAAGTCGGTGGGTGTGCCGCCCATGGGCGACGAGCTGATGATCATCCAGGGGTCCACGGCCGAGCGCCGGTTCGTCGGCGTGTACGGGTACAAGGGCCGGATCGTGGCCGCCGTGACCTTCGACAACGCCCGCTGGCTGGAGTACTGCCAGCGGCAGATCGAGCAGGGCGCGCCCTTCCCGGTGGAGTACCCGACGGTGGACCGGCGCCCCGAGGGGCGCAAGGCGGTCCCGGCCGACTTCCCCGACCCGTCCCTGCCGACCCACGGCCCGACCGTGACCCTCAGCGGTTACTCACCGGCCGACCGCCAGCTCGTCTTCACTCCCGGCCACCACTGACCGCCGTCCGGCCCCGCCGCCCCGACGCTCCAAGGAACTGCCATGACCGAACCCTCGCTGGTGGCCCGGATCACCGACTTCGCCAACCGCGCCGACCCCTACCCGCTCTACGCCGAGCTGCGCCGCACCCCCGTGCTGCACGAGGAGGCGGACGGCCCCTACGTCATCTCCTCCTACTGGGACATCGAGAGCCTGCTGCACGATCCCCGGGTCAGCTCGGACGCGGCGAACATGGCGGCGGCGGGCGCGGACGAGCTGAACCAGGCGGAGGCCACCGGGCTGCCGCCGTCGTTCATCCGGCTGGACCCGCCGGAGCACGACCGGCTGCGGCGTATCGCCAACAGCGCGTTCGGGCCGCCGCACAAGCCTCGCCGGGTCGACGACATGCGGGGCGAACTGCACGGGATCGTCGCCGAGCTGATCGACGGGCTGGCGGGCGAGACCGAGATCGACCTGGTGGACCAGTTCGCCTATCCGTTCCCGGTGACGGTGATCTGCCGGCTGCTGGGGGTGCCCCGCGAGGACGAGCCCCGTTTCCGGTCCTGGGTGGACCCGCTGGTGGCGAGCCTCGACCCGGAGACCCGGCAGGGCGCCGACCCCGACTTCGTGCAGAGGACGCAGGAGGCACGTACCCAGCTCGGCATGTACCTGGCCGGGCTGGTGGAGGAGCGCACCAAGGACCCGCGCGACGACATGCTGTCCGACCTCGCCGGCGGGAAGGGCCCGGACGGTGCCATGACCATGATGGAGGTGCTCAGCACGGCCGTACTGCTGCTGATCGCCGGTCACGAGACCACCGTCAACCTGATCGCCAACGGCATGCTGACCCTGCTGCGCCATCCCGAGTACCTCCGGCGGCTGCGCGACGAGCCGGAGCTGGCGGTGAACATCGTGGAGGAGCTGCTGCGCTACGAGCCTCCGGTGCAGCTCGTGCCGCAGCGCACCTGCATCACCGACATCGAGGTGCGCGGGGTGACGATCCCCAAGGGCTCCCGGCTCTGGCTGATGCTGGCCGCGGGCAACCGGGACCCGGAGCGCTTCAAGGACCCCGAGCGCTTCGACCCCGACCGGGACGACCTCCAGCACCTCGGGTTCGGCAGCGGCATCCACAGTTGCTTCGGCGCGCCGCTGGCGCGGCTGGAGGCGCAGATCGCGCTGGCCGAGCTGGCGCGGCGGCTGGAGAACCCCCGGCTGGTGGCGGACCCGCCGCCGTACCGGCCGAACGCCGTGCTGCGCGGGCCGCGCCATCTGCCGCTCACCATCGACGGGGTGCTGTCCTGAGTCCTGTCAGATCCCGCGCGGGCGCAGTGACGACCCGGTCCGGTCCTTGACGACCTCCAGCCGGGCGTGGATGCGGCGGCGCAGGTCGCCGACATGGCTGACGATGCCGACGCTGCGGTCCCGTTCGCGCAGCGAGTCCAGCACGTCGAGGACCTCGTCGAGCGTCTGGTCGTCCAGGCTGCCGAAACCCTCGTCGATGAAGAGGGTGTCGAGCCGGACCCCGCCCGCCTCGCCGGTTACCACGTCGGCGAGGCCGAGGGCGAGCGCGAGCGAGGCGAAGAACGTCTCGCCGCCGGACAGGGTCGCGGTGTCCCGCTCCCGGCCGGTCCACGCGTCCACGACGTGCAGCCCGAGGCCGCTGCGGCCGCGCCCGCTGCGGCCGTCGGAGTGGACGAGGGTGTAGCGCCCGGCGGACATCAGCCGCAGGCGCGCGGTCGCGGCGGCGGCGACCTGTTCGAGCCGGGCGGCCAGGACGTACGACTCCAGGCGCATCCGGCGCTCGTTGTCCGCACTGGTGCCGGCCGCGAGGGCGGCGAGCCCGGCCACCCGGTCGTACTCCTCGCGCAGCGGGGCGAGGCGCCGGGCGCCGTCCTCGGCACGGGCGGAGAGCCGGTCCAGCTCGGTGGTGCGGCGTGCGGCCTCGTCGCGGGCGGAGACGGCCTCCCGCAGCCGTCGCTCGGCTCCGGCGGCACGGTCCCCCGTAGCGACGAGATCGGCGGGGGCCTGCTCGGAGGCCGCCACCGTCTCGGGCTCGGCGAGGACGGCGCGTACGGCGGACTCCTCCGACTGCCACTCGTCCAGGCGGTGCTGGAGGGCGCGATGGGTTGCGGGGTCCAGCAGGGCCGCTGCCGCGGCGGCCGGGGTGTCGAAGCCCGCGCGGTAGGCGGCGTCGGCCAGGCGGGCGTCGGCGTCCTTCAGACGGACGGCCGCCTCCTCGGCCGTACGGGCGGCGTCGGCGGCCTCGGTGAGCACGGCCGCCAGCCGCTCCAGCTGGGCGGCGCGGACGGCGACGCTCTCGGCGGCTCCGCGCGCCTGCGTCAACTCGGCTTCGAGGATGACCTGTTCGCGGTCGAGGGTGTCGCGCCGGGTCAGCCTGGCGGCACTCCGCACGGCGGCCTCCTGGCGTGCCTGGAGCCGCCGTTCACGTTCCCCCTCGGCCCGGCGCAGCTCCTCGTGCGCCGCGTGCAGGGCGGAGGCGTCCCGGCGGGCCTGTTCGAACTCCTTGTCCAGCTCGGTGACTTCGGCGGCGACACGGTCGGCCGGGACGTCCCCGACCTCGGCGGTGACGGCTTTCAGGCCGGCTTGCAGCTCGGTCGCGCGACGCTCGTGCTCGGCGTGCTTCCGTTCGGCCTGCTGGTGTTCGTCGAAGGCGTGCTGCTCGGCCTCCCGGTCCACGTGACCGGCGTCCTTGCGGGCCGGGGCGGGGTGCTCGGTGGCCCCGCAGACGGCGCAGGGGGCGCCTTCGCTGAGGTGGGCGGCCAGCTCGGCGGCGATCCCGGTCAGGCGCTGTTCCCTGAGGTCGAGCCAGTCTCCCCGCAGCTTCTGGGCGCGCCGCCCGGAGTCGAGCGCCTGCCGCTCGGCGGCCGCGGCCTCCGAGGCCAGCCGGTCGCGACGGCGGGCCGCGTCGAGCCGCCGCCGGGCGGGATCGCGGCGGGCGGCGAGTGCCTCGGCGCGGGAGGCCGCCTCCTGGGCCGCGCCGATGCGCTCCTGGAGGGCGGCGCGGGCGGGCTCCCAGCCGTCGAGCCACGCGTCCGCCTCGCGGCCGGTGTCCTCGTCCGCGCGCTCCTCCCGGTCGAGCCCGTCACGCTCGGCGAGCAGTTCGGTGAGCCGGTGCTCGGCGCGACGGGCGGAGGCGAGGCCGCCCAGCTCCTCGGCCACCCGCCGGGCCGCGGCCGCGAGACCCGGGGCGCCGGAGCCCGCCTGGTCCGCCGGCAGCGCGCGCCGGGCGTTCGCCTCCTCCAGGGCCGCCCGCCGGTGGGCGTTCTCCGCGTCCTCGCGCAGTTCCAGCGCCGGTGCCACGGTCTCCGCCTTGCGGCCGCGCTCCATGCGGGCCCGCGTCTCCTCGTACTCCCCCGCCTGCTCCGCGAGCCGCGCGGCACGCTCCCGGGCCCCGGCGAACCGCTGCTGGAGCCGGGCGAGTTCGCGGGCCGCGGCCAGCTCCTCCTGGGCGCGGGTGTGGGCGGACTCGGCGGCGGTGAGCCCGCAGCGAGCGACGGTGAGGAGTTCGCGGGCGGTGCTGCGGGCGACGGCCGCCGACGCGAGGACGGCGACGGCGAGCCCCGGGTCGCCCGGTTCGAGGCCCGGCAGCTCCATGGCGTCACCGGCGGCCTGCTGCATGCGGTGGGCGTCGGCGAGCAGCGCGGTGTCGCCCTCGCGCACCCGTGCCTCGGCGGCCCGCCTGCGTTCGGCGAGCCGCTTCTCGACGTCCGCGAAGCGCCGGGTGTCGAAGAGCCGGCCCAGCAGCCTGCCGCGTGCCTCGGCGTCGGCGCGCAGGAAGCGGGCGAAGTCGCCCTGGGGCAGGAGGACGACCTGGCAGAACTGTTCGCGGCTCATGCCGAGGAGCTGGGTGATCTCCTCGCCGATCTCGTTGTGCGAGCGGCTGAGGTCCTTCCAGGTGCCGCGCACGGCGTCGTACTCGCGCAGCCAGGTCTGGGCCTTGTCCAGGGTGGTGCCGGTGCCGCGCTTCTTGGGGCGCTCCCAGGGGGGCTGCCGGGTGATCTCCAACCGTCTTCCGGCCACGGTGAGTTCGAGCCGCACCTCGGTGCGGGTGCCCGGTTCGGCGTGGTCGCTGCGCAGGTGGGCGCCCTGGGCGCCCTGCCGGGCACCGGGGACGGAGCCGTAGAGGGCGTAGCAGACGGCGTCCAGGACGGAGGTCTTCCCTGCGCCGGTCGGACCGTGCAGCAGGAAGAGTCCGGCGCCGGAGAGCGCGTCGAAGTCGACGCTCTGGGAGCCGCCGAAGGGGCCGAAAGCGGTGATGTCGAGCCGGTGCAGCCTCATCGGGCGACCTCCCGCACCGCGTCGTCGGCGCGCACGGCGTCGAAGGCGTCGCGCAGCACCTCGGCCTCCCGCGTGTCGGGGGCCGCGCCGCGCACGTGGGCGACGAAGTCCTCGGCGATCTGCTGGTCGCCGCGGCCGGCGAGGCGCCGGGCGTAGGACACGGCCGGGTCGTCCGGGGCTCGGTCGGGCGCGAAGACGAGGCTGAGGGTGTGCGGGAAGCGGGCGGCGATCCGGGCCATCGGGTCGGCGGGCCGGACGGCGTCGGTGAGGGTGGCCTCGACCCAGGCGTTCTCGTGGCGGCTGAGCGCGGGGTCGGCGAGCAGCTCCTCCAGCGTGCCCCGGAGGCGGGCCAGCGGGCGCGGCACCGGGCAGTCGAGGCGCTCGGCGGTGACAGCGCCCCCGGCGTCCAGGTCGACCAGCCACATGCTCTTGCGCTGGTCGGCCTCGGAGAAGGAGTAGGCGAGCGGGGAGCCGGAGTAGCGGACGCGCTCACTGATCCGCTGGCAGCCGTGCAGATGACCGAGGGCTACGTAGTCGACTCCGGCGAAGACCCCGGCGGGTACCGCGGCGACTCCGCCGACGGTGATGTCCCGTTCGCTGTCGCTGGCCTCGCCGCCGGTGACGAAGGCGTGGGCGAGGACGACGGACCGGGTGCCGGGGGCGCGGCCGGCCAGGTCGCCGCGCACCCGGTCCATGGCGGCGGCGAGCACGGTCTCGTGACCGGCCTTCGGCACGGCGAACTCGTCCTTCACCAGGGCGGGTTCGAGGTAGGGCAGCCCGTAGAAGGCGACGTCGCCGTGGTCGTCGGCGAGGATCACGGGGGTGCCGACGGCGGCCGGGTCGGTGCGCAGGTGGATGCCCGCGCGGTCGATGAGTCCGGCACCGACCCCGAGGCGGCGGGCCGAGTCGTGGTTGCCGGAGATCATCACGGTGGGCACGCCCAGGCCGGCGAGCCGGTGCAGGGCGCTGTCGAACAGCTCGACCGCGGCCAGTGGGGGCACCGCGCGGTCGTACACGTCTCCCGACACCACGACGGCGTCCACGGCCCGCTCGCGCACGGTGGCGAGGAGGTGACCGATGAACTCGGCCTGGGCGCCGAGCATGCCCACCCGGTGGAAGGCCCGGCCGAGATGCCAGTCGGAGGTGTGCAGGAGTCTCATGGACCCCGAGACTAACGGCCGGGTCGGACAACGCGCCCCGGTCGCTTCGGATTTGAGCGTTATGCCCGATTGGCCCGGTTCAGGCGTCCCCGTACGCCTCTCCACCCAGTTCCAGGCCCGCGGACCCGGCCGTGGCGTCCGCGAGCCAGCCGCGGAAGGCGTCGACGTCGGCGTCGGGAAGGGCGATGTCGATGGCGACCGCCTCGCCGTAGCGGACGTCGCGGACCTCGCGGCCGGTGGCGCGGAGGTCGTTCTGCACCTTGCCCGCGCGCTGGTGGTCGACGGTCACCGTGGCCAGCCGGTAGCGGCGCCGGGTACGGGTGCCGACCGCGTCCAGCGCCTCGCCGACCGAGCCGCCGTAGGCCCGGATCAGGCCGCCCGCGCCGAGCTTCACCCCGCCGTAGTACCGGGTGACGACGGCGACCACGTACCGCATGTCGCGGCGCAGCAGCATCTGCAGCATGGGCACTCCGGCGGTGCCGCCGGGCTCGCCGTCGTCGCTGGCCTTCTGGATGGAGGCGTCGGCACCGATGACGTAGGCCCAGCAGTTGTGCGTGGCGTCGGCGTGCTCCTTGCGGACCCCGGCGATGAACTCCTGCGCCTCCTGCTCGGTGGCCGCCGGGGCGAGCGCGCACAGGAAGCGGGAGCGGTTGATCTCGGTCTCGTGCACGCCCGCGCGGGCCACTGTGCGGTACTCGTCCTGCATCGTGCCAGCCTATGCGGAGCGCCGCGCACCGCCGCCGCCGGTGTGCGGGGGAGGATGCGGGGCAGACGCGCTCAGCGATCGGGCGGCCCGCGCGGTCGGCCGCGGGTGAGGAGGCAGCAGCGTATGACCAGCGTCCCCGTGCGGCCGACGGAACCCGGCGGACCGGCCCCGGACTCCGTGCGGGCCCGCTGCCGGAGCTGGCTGCTGGAGGGGCTGAGCGAGCGGACCGCCCGGCATCCGGGGCCGCACCGCACCGCGCACCGGGAGCACGAGGGCCACCGGTGGTGGCGGGTGATGTGCCTGACCGGCGTCGACTACTTCTCCACTCTTGGCTACCAGCCCGGGATCGCCGCCCTCGCGGCCGGCGCCCTCTCCCCGCTGGCCACCCTGGTGCTGATCGCGCTGACCCTGTTCGGCGCGCTCCCGGTGTACCGCAGGGTCGCGCACGAGAGCCCGCACGGCGAGGGCTCGATCGCCATGCTGGAGCGGCTGCTGTCCTGGTGGTCGGCGAAGATCCTGGTGCTGGTGCTGCTGGGGTTCGCCGCCACCGACTTCATGATCACCATCACGCTGTCCTCGGCGGACGCGGCGGCCCACGTGACGGAGAACCCGTTCGCCCCGCACTGGACGGAGGGCGAGGGTGTCTGGATCACCCTGGTTCTGCTCGTGCTGCTCGGCGCCGTCTTCCTCAAGGGCTTCCAGGAGGCCATCGGAATCGGCGTCGTCCTGGTCGCCGTCTATCTCGCGCTCAACGTGGTGGTGCTCGCCGTCTGTGCCTACCAGGTCCTCACCCATCCGGTGCGGATCGAGGACTGGACGCGTCTGATGACGGCGGAGCACTCCTCCCCGCTCGCCATGCTCGGCGTGGCCCTGCTGGTCTTCCCCAAGCTCGCGCTCGGCATGTCCGGCTTCGAGACCGGTGTGGCGGTCATGCCGCAGATCAAGGGCGGCTCCCAGGACACCTACGAGAACCCGGCGGGCCGCATCCGGGGCGCCCGCAAACTGCTCACCACCGCCGCGCTGATCATGAGCTGCCTGCTGCTGCTCTCCAGCCTGGCGACGACGATCCTGATCCCCGAGAAGGACTTCCAGGCCGGCGGTCCGGCCAATGGACGAGCCCTCGCCTATCTCGCCCACCAGTACCTCGGCGAGATCTTCGGCACGGTGTACGACCTGTCGACCATCGCCATCCTGTGGTTCGCGGGCGCCTCCGCGATGGCCGGCCTGCTCAACCTGGTCCCGCGCTACCTGCCCCGCTACGGCATGGCCCCGGAGTGGACGCGCGCGGTACGGCCGCTGGTGCTGGTGTTCCTGGTGGCGGCCGTGCTGATCACCCTGTGGTTCCACGCGAGCGTGGACGCGCAGAGCGGGGCGTACGCGACCGGCGTACTGGTCCTGATGCTCTCCGCCGCCTTCGCCTCCACGGTCGCGGTGCACCGGCGCGGGCACAGAGCGGCCGCCCTCGGCTTCGGCACCATCACCGCGGTCTTCGCGTACACCCTGGTCGCCAACGTGATCGAGCGGCCCGACGGCATCAAGATCGCCTCCATCTTCATCGTGCTGATCATGCTGACCTCGCTCGGCTCGCGGGCGCACCGCGCCTTCGAACTCCGCGCCACCGACGTGGTGTTCGACGATGCCGCGCTCCGCATCGTCGACGAGGCCGCCGAACAGGGCCCGCTCCAGCTCATCGCCAACGAGCCGCAGGAGCACAGCAGGCGGGAGTACCGGGAGAAGGAGCGCGAGCAGCGCCAGCACACCCGGCTCCCCAAGGGCGCCTCGGCGGTGTTCCTGGAGGTGTTCGTGCGGGACTCCTCCGACTTCACCACCGAGATCGCCGTCCACGGCGACGAGAAGCACGGGGTACGGCGGCTGCGCGTGGACGGGCCGACGGTGCCCAACACCATCGCGGCGGTCCTGCTCGCCCTGCGCGAGCGCACCGGCAAGGTGCCGCACGCCTACTTCAGCTGGACCGAGGGCAACCCGATCGGCCGCCTGCTCCAGTTCCTGGTCTTCGGCGAGGGCGAGACCGCCCCGGTCACCCGCGAGGTACTGCGCCGCGCGGAACCGGACCCGGAGCGCAGGCCCTGGGTGCACGTGGGCTGAGCACTCAGCCGGGGTTGCCCAGCTCGCCCGCGAGGTCGAGGGCGAGCAGGCGGTCCGCGTAGAGGAAGGTCTCGAAGCGGGCGCCGTCGGGGAGGTCCGGGACGTTCGCCACGTCCCGCAGCACCGCGAGGACGCCGGGCAGGTCGAGGTCGTTCTCCCAGGCCGCGCGCAGCCGGGTCCGCACCTCCTCCGGCACCGGGCGCGAGGGCTGGTTCGCCCAGCGGGCCACCCCGGTCCGCCACTCGGCGGCGGTCCGCGCGGCGCCCTGAAGCGCGCCGGCGTCCAGAGCGGCGGGCTCGTCGCGCGGGACGGAGAGCAGGGCCAGGCGCAGGGCGCCGGGGTCCGCCAGAAGTTCCTGGACGTCCTCCCCGCTCCACTCGGCCGGTGCGACGGCGACCACCACTCCGGCGCCGGGCGGCTCCTCGTTCGCGGCCCGCACGTGCACCACCTGGGCCTCCCCCAGGCCCGATGCGACATCCCGGCTGTCCTCGAACGGACGGATGCTCAACGCCGTCGCTGCCGCGCCGAGTTCGGCCCGTTCACGGGGTGCGGTCAGCATCGTCCAGACGGGGGTGCCGCCCAGTTCCAGGGCGCGGACGAGGAGATCGGCCGTGAGCAGCACCCGCAGCGCCGTCAGGTCGAGGCCGCCCGCGTGGGCCTCCACTCGGGTCAGGCCCCGGCGGGCGGGGGTGGCGGGAACGGACTCGCCGGTCCGGGCGTCCAGGATGCGCAGCACCCTGCGAGCGTAGGCGTGCCAGGGCCCGGACGCAGCACCTGGCGCCGATTCCGGACAGCGTGGCGGGCAGGCGGGGGAATCGGCGGGCGGCGGGCGCTGTTGTCCCGACGGCACAGTTCCCGCGCTTGGAGGAGGCCGCCGTGTACGGCGACGAGGCGACGATCCGCACCATTCTGACCGGCCTGGGCGACACCTGGGCGGTGGTCGGCCTCTCCGGCAACCGGAACCGGGCCGCCTACGGGGTCGCCGAGGTGCTGCGCCGGCACGGCAAGCGGGTGGTCCCGGTGCACCCGAAGGCCGAGCCGGTGTCGGGCGAGCAGGGGTACGCGAGCCTCGCCGACATCCCGTTCGACGTGGACGTGGTCGACGTGTTCGTCAACAGCGAGCTGGCCGGCGTGGTCGCCGACGAGGCGGTCGCCAAGGGCGCCCGCGCGGTCTGGTTCCAGCTCGGCGTGGTGGACGAGGCGGCGTACGAGCGGACGCGGAAGGCCGGTCTGGAGATGGTGATGGACGCCTGCCCGGCTATCGAGATCCCCCGCCTGGGCTGAAGGCTTCGGCCGGTGCCGTGCCTCGCGAGGCGGAGGAGGGCGTCATGGCGGAGCCATGGCAACCGACGACAACGCGGCGAGGGGCGGCACCGGCCGTCGCGAGCCCGGCATGATCCGGACGAGGGGCCCTAGATGCCCAGCCCCTCGATCACGACCGCGCCGGGGATCTGAGCGAACGCCTTGCCCGGTACCAGGAGTTTGCCGCGCCGGCGGCCGCTGCCGACCAGGGTGTAGGGCAGGTCCAGCAGGGCGGAGTCGACCAGCACCGGCCAGGCGGCGGGGAGTCCGATCGGGGTGATGCCGCCGTACTCCATGCCGGTCTCCCCGGTGGCCAGGTCCATGGGGGCGAACGACGCCTTGCGGGCGCCCAGTTGACGGCGGACCGCGCCGTTGACGTCGACCTTGGTCCGGGACAGCACCAGGCAGGCGGCCAGCGTTGTCTCGCCACCGCGCTTGCCCGCGACCACCACGCAGTTGGCGCTCAGCTCGGGCAGGTCGGCGCCGTAGTGCCGGACGAACACGGCGGTGTCCGCGAGGTCGGGGTCGGTGTCGACGTACAGGATCTGCTCGGCCGGGACGGACCCCCGCCAGTTCCGTACCGCCTCCGCCACCGGTGCCGTCAGTTCGGCCAGGGCCTCGGGGGCGGGTACGGCGTTGTCGAAGTCTCCGATGGGGGCGCGCATGGCGGCACCGTAGCAGCCGTCGGCGCGCTCCCTTCAGCGCACCGGAGGCACGGACACCGCCATCACCATCCGCGTCGGTACGTCGCCCTCGTTGCCGTAGGCGTGCGGGGTGTCCGCCTCGAAGGTGACGCTGGCCCCGGCAGGGACCGCGTGCCGCACCCCGTCGACCTCCAGGGTGAGTTCACCGGAGGTGACGTGGACCATCTCGACCGTGCCGGAGGGGTGCGGGTCGGCGCAGCTCCGCTCGCCCGGCATCAGGTTCCAGTCCCACAGCTCCAGCGGGCCGGGCGCCTCGGTGCCGGCCAGCAGCCGGTTGTAGCTGCCGCCCTCGGTCTGCCAGAGCCGGACCGCCTGGTCGGCGGGGACGATCCGGACGCGCGGCCCCTGTTCGTGGTCGAGCAGGGTGGTGACGCTGATCCCGAGCGCGTCACCGATCTTGACGACGGTGCCGATGCTGGGGTTGGTCCGGGCCTGCTCGATCTGGATGAGCATGCCCCGGCTGACCCCGGCGCGGGCGGCCAGCGTGTCCAGCGTGAAACCGCGCTCGGTGCGCCAGCGGCGGACGTTGCGCGCCAGGGACCGGGTCAGCAGGTCGAGGTCCGCCACGTCACGTCCCTTGCAGATGACATCGGGGGGCACAGAGGCCACCGGGGCCTCGTCGGTCACGGGAGGGAATGACCGGATCAGGTGCACGGGACGGCGGCACGCCGCACCCGGCCGTGCACCGCACTGTACTGCGCGGTGCGGTACGGAGCACGCGCCCGCTCCGGTCAGGCCCTGGGGTGAGACGCCCCCCAGCCCTCCGCGTCCAGCTCGGCGAGCTGCTCGACCTGTGCCTCGTCCAGCGCGGCCAGCGCACCCAGTTGCGCGCCGGTGACCCCGGCGGGGGGCGGCACGGGCGCGGGGGTGCGCAGCGGCGGCTGCCAGCCCTCCTCGGGGGTCCAGCGCCGTACCACGCGGGCGGGCGCCCCGGCGACCACGGCGTGGTCCGGAACCGTGCCGCGCACCACCGAGCCGGCCGCGACCACCACGTTCCGGCCGATCCGGGCACCGGGCAGGATCACCGCTCCGGTGCCGATCCAGCAGCCGGGGCCGATCTCCACGGGCTCCATCCGGGGCCACTGCCGGCCGATGGGCTCGTGCGGGTCGTCGTAGGAGTGGTTGGTGGAGGTGACGTAGACGTACGGGCCGAAGTAGCAGTCGCGCCCGATGGTGACCGTGGTGTCCGCGATGACGTGGCTGCCCCGGCCGAGGACCACGCCGTCGCCGATGCGCAGGATCGGGTCGGGGCCGAGGTCGAGGTCGGGCATGAGACCGGCGGTGAGGGTGACCTGCTCGCCGATGATGCAGTGCGATCCGAGGGTGATCCAGGCCTCGCCGAAGACCGTGCCGAGCGGGAAGGCGAGCCGGGTCGCCTCGCCCATCGCGCCGAACCGGAAGCGGCCCGGATGCCCGGCGGTGACCGCGCCCCGGCGCTGCGCCCAGCCCCACACGGCATGGACGGCACGCTGGGCGAGCCCCTGCCGCCAGGAGGAGAAGGTGTTCTTGGGCTTCGGCACCCGCCCACGTTACTCAGCGGTCACTCGACGCGCGGCGCCGTACCGTTGTGATCTTCACCCCATCCGGCCGGCCCCGCGATGCCCTACCGTGCGCGGGGAGACCGCCCGGCGCGGTCCGGCCCGATTTTCGCCCGGCAGAGAGACGGTGGACACGGATGACGCACAAGGCCCTGGTCGTGGACATCGGCGGCAGGGAACCGGAGATCGCCCCGGAGGCGTTCGTGGCTCCCAACGCCACGGTGATCGGTGACGTGACCCTGCGGGCGGGCGCGAGCGTCTGGTACGGGGCCGTGGTGCGCGGTGATGTCGAGCGGATCACCGTCGGCGCGGACGCCAACATCCAGGACAACGTCACCCTGCACGCCGACCCCGGCTTCCCGCTGGCGATCGGCGAGCGGGTCTCCGTCGGCCACAACGCGGTCGTGCACGGTGCCACGGTCGAGGACGACTGCCTGATCGGGATGGGCGCGACCGTGCTCAACGGCGCGGTGATCGGCGCCGGTTCCCTGGTCGCCGCCCAGGCACTCGTCCCGCAGGGGATGGTCGTGCCGCCCGGTTCGCTGGTGGCGGGGGTCCCCGCGAAGGTCCGCCGGGAGCTGACGGAGGAGGAGCGGCAGGGCATCACCCTGAACGGCACGCTGTACGCGGACCTGGCGAAGACGCACCGGGCCGTGCACGAGTAGGCGGGCCGGGGGCGTGGCCCCTACGGCTGGTCGGCGCCGACCGGCTCGGGGGCCTCTTCCGCCGACTCCTCGCGCCGCGAGCGGCGCTTCATCACCACGAAGGAGCCGAGGCCGACGACGACCGCGGCGACCAGGGCCACCCAGGAGAACCGCTTGAGCCAGTCCTCCGCGACCATGCCGACGTAGTAGACGACGGCCGTGGTGCCGCCCGCCCAGACGACACCGCCGAGGAGGTTGGCGATCAGGAACTTCCAGTACGGCATGCGCAGGACGCCCGCGAGGGGGCCGGCGAAGATGCGGAGCAGGGCGATGAAACGGCCGAAGAAGACCGCCCACATGCCCCACTTCTCGAAGGACCGCTCGGCGGTGGCGACATGCGCCTCGCCGAAGTGGCGCGGGAACTTGCGCCCCAGCCAGGTGAGCAGCGGGCGCCCGCCCTTGCGGCCGATCGCGTAGCCGATGGAGTCACCGAT
Organism: Streptomyces sp. NPDC001781; assembly: GCF_053596035.1. Lineage (NCBI taxonomy): Bacteria > Bacillati > Actinomycetota > Actinomycetes > Kitasatosporales > Streptomycetaceae > Streptomyces > Streptomyces sp. NPDC001781. Next base: position 41,243 of record NZ_JBSFFI010000033.1, read on the forward strand.
CACCGCCCCGGCCGTCGCGCAGGCGCCCAGGACGAAGGGGTCGACGCCGGTGTGCTGGGACGACATGAGCGCGGCCGAGACGAGGACGATCTCTCCGGGCAGCGGGACGCCGAGGCTCTCCAGCCCGATCACCAGGCTCACCAGGGCGTAGACGGCGACGGGGGGAACCGAGTCGAGCCATTCCTGCACGTGCACCGCGGTTCCTCCCAGTCGCTGTCGCACCCAGCCGGGCGCGCCGTGTCCGCGCGTCCACTGGGAAGGCTACCCGGTCATCGCGAACCGCCGGCGGGCACGCCCCTGAGCCCGCGGCGAGCGCCGCGCGGCCGCGCGGCCGTGCGCGGGCTGGAGCCATGGACCTGATCGAGGTGGTACCCGGTCTGCGCATGCTCCGCTCTCCGGTCCGCGGCGGAACGGTGCCGACCTGGCGCCGGCAAACTCCGGGACGCGGGCGCGGGCGCCGCGGCACGGTGGGGCAGGTCAGCCGTTGGGCCGCAGGGTCCAGACCACGGTCATCTCTCCGGAGACGGCGCCGTCCTCACGCTGGATGCTGATGGCGACCGGGAACTCGGGGCGGCTGCCCGCGTCCAGTTCCGCGACGACCTCGGCGGCGGGGCGGCCCAGGACGGCGGTGGCGGTCACCGGGCCGAGGGCGAGCTTCTTGTAGGCGATCTCGGCGCGCACCGCGAGCGGCACGGCCCGGGAGAGCTGCTCGCCGAAGGCGGTCAGCACGATGGCCCCGCTCGCGGACTCGGCCAGCGTGAACATCGCGCCGGCGTGCGGCCCGCCCAGGTGGTTGTGGTACTCGGACTGGTCCGGCAGCCGGAGCACCGCGCGCTCGGGGGTGACCTCGATGAACTCCAGGTTCAGGGTCCGCACCATCGGCACCGCGGCGGCCAGCATGTCGCCCATGGAGGCGCTCTCAACTGTCATGACCGCGATGTTACCGACGAGTAGCGAACCTGGCCAGCCCCGCTCCCCACCGTTTCGGTACGCCCCTGACGAGGGACGGTGACCGAAACGTGTCCCGTGGCGCATTAGGGTTCAGGCCATGTGGCCAGGAGAGCAGCCGCCAGGGGGCGCGCAGAACCCGCAGGACAACCCGTACCAGCAGCCGGGTTATCAGCAGCCGAGTCCGTATCAGCAGCCCGGCTACCAGCAGTACCCGCAGCAGAACCCGTACGGGCAGCAGCCCCAGTGGGGTCCGCCGACGCAGCCGCCGCACAAGCCGGGCGGCAGCAACCGGGTCAAGGTCGTCGCCATCGTGTCGGCCCTCGCGGTCGTCGTCACCGCCGGGGTGACGGGGTATCTCGTGCTCGGTTCCAAGGACGGCGGGCACGACGAGGCCAAGGGCGGGAAGACGACCAGCCAGTCACCCACGCCCGCGCCGACGGTGAGTTCGTCCGCGCCGGAGGGCAACCCGCGTGGCGGGGAGGGCGAGAAGCCGGTCGTCGCGGGCTGGAAGGTCGTCGTCAACCCGAAGTTCGGGACCGCGTTCGACGTGCCGCCGGAGTGGCAGCTCGAGTCCACGGACACCTCCTACTTCATGGAGGACCACGCGGACGACGACAAGCTGGTCACGTCGGTGTCCGCGCCCGCCGTCTACAAGTCCAAGTGGTGCACGGACGACAGTGACAAGGACGGCCGTACCGACGACACCTCACTGGCCGTGGCCGGTACGCGCGGCGAGAGGGGCGCCAAGAGCCCGGAGCAGGCCGCCGTGATGCGGGTGCCGTGGTACGTGTACGGCGGCTACACCCAGCCGGACAAGAAGAGCCTCACGTACGACAGGAAGACCAAGCCCTTCACCACCTCCTCGGGCCTCAAGGGCGCCTACGCGTGGGCTCGTTCGTCGGGCAGCCCGCAGAAGGGCAAGTGCGCGAGCGACGGCAAGGCGATCTCCTTCGCCTTCCGCAACTCCGCCCAGGACATCGTGTCGTTCGACCTCTACGGCGCCAAGGGCGTGAAGGAGGAGGTCGACACGGCGACCATCATGAAGATCCTGTCGTCGGTGCGCCTGCACGGGGACCCCACGGAAAGCTGACGGACGGCGGCCGCCCGGCCGGCCACGGCCGGGCGGCCCCGGACTCCTCCTCGCTCCCCGCCGGGGCGGGCGACCCGTCGTCGCGGCGGGTCCGGACGTCCGGCGGCCGGGCCGCAGGGACACGGCGAAGACGGTGTCAGCCGATCCCGAAGGCGCCGTCCGGGGGCTCGGGGGACGGGACGGCGTCGGTGTCGGAGAGGGGACGGGCCGCGCCGACGAACCTGCCCAGCGCCGGGCCGTGCTCGACGCGGGCCGGGAAGGCGTCGGCGGCCGTGCGGCGGGTCAGGGGGGCCGTGCGCAGCGGGACGTGGGAGGCCAGGAGGATCGCGTTGCCGAAGCGGCGGCCTCGCAGGACCGCCGGTTCGGCGATCAGGGCCAGATGCTCGAACAGGACGGCGAAGTTGGCCAGTTGGGAGCGCAGGAAGGTGAAGGGGGCCGCGTCGGCGAGGTTCGCCAGGTAGAGGCCGTCGGGACGGAGTACGCGTTCCGCCTCCCGGGCGTAGTCGAGCGAGGTCAGGTGGGCCGGCACCCGGGAGCCGCCGAAGACGTCCGCGACGACCGCGTCCGCGCTGTCCCCGGGGGCCGCTTCCAGCCAGGCCCGTGCGTCGGCGGCGTGGGTGGTGATGCCCGAGCCGGGCGGCAGCGGGAGGTGCTCGGTGACCAGGCCGAGGAGGCCCCGGTCGGCCTCGATCACGTCCTGCCGGGAGCCGGGCCGGGTCGCGGCCACGTACCGGGGCAGGGTGAGCGCTCCTCCGCCCAGGTGCAGCACGTCCAGCGCCCGGCCGGGCTCGGCCGTCACGTCGAGGGCGTGGCCGAGCCGCCGGGCGTACTCGAACTCCAGGTGCTCCGGCTCGTCCAGGTCGACGTAGGACTGCGGAGCACCGTCGACGGTGAGCAGCCAGGCCCGGTCCCGGTCGACGTCGGGCATCAGCTTGGCGGTGCCGTGGTCGACGGCCCTGCTCACGGGGATCGGTTCGCTCACCCGCTCATTGTCGCCAATCGGCCGGGGTGCGCGGGGACCGGCCCCGCGCACCCCCTGCCGGTTCAGCCGACCGACGTGACCGTCCCCGCGCCCACGGTCCGACCGCCCTCACGGACGGCGAACCCGAGCCCCGGCTCCAGCGGGACCTCCCGGTCCAGCTCCACGGTCATCTCCACCGTCTCGCCGGGCCGGGCGACCGCCGCCTCCCCGAGGCCGACGTCCCCGGCCACGTCCGCCGTGCGGAGGTAGAACTGCGGCCGGTACCCCGTGGACAGCGGCCTGGTGCGGCCGCCCTCGGACCCCGCGAGCACGTACACCCGCGCGGTGAACCGCCGGCTGGGCACCACACTGCCCGGCGCGGCGACGACGTGACCGCGCCGGACCGCGTCGCGCGGCACCCCGCGCAGCAGGACCGCCACGTTGTCCCCGGCCTGTGCCTCCGCCATCGGCTTGCCGAAGGTCTCCAGCCCGGTGACCACGCTGTGCACGCCCGCGCCGAGCACCTCCACCCGGTCGCCCACGCGCAGCGTGCCCCGCTCGACCGCGCCGGTGACGACGGTCCCGCGCCCGGTGACGGTGAGCACCTTCTCCACCGGCAGCAGGAACGGCGCGTCCAGGTACCGCTCGGGCATCGGCACGTAGGTGTCGACCGCGTCGAGCAGCGCTTCCACGGACGCGGTCCACCGCGGGTCGCCGACGAGCGCCCCGAGCCCGGAGACCCGTACGACGGGTACCGAGTCGCCCGGATACCCCTGGGCGGTGAGCAGTTCGCGCACCTCCAGCTCGACCAGGTCGGCCAGCTCCTCGTCCCCCGCGTCGGCCTTGTTGAGCGCGACCACCAGATGGTCGACCCCCACCTGCCGGGCGAGCAGCACGTGTTCGGCTGTCTGCGGCATGATCCCGTCCAGGGCGGAGACGACCAGGATCGCCCCGTCGAGCTGGGCGGCGCCGGTCACCATGTTCTTGACGTAGTCGGCGTGGCCGGGCATGTCGACATGGGCGTAGTGCCGGGTGTCCGTCTCGTACTCGACGTGCGCGATGTCGATGGTGATACCGCGCGCCGCCTCCTCCGGGGTCCGGTCGATGCGGTCGAACGGCACGAACGTGCCGGAGCCGCGCTCGGCGAGCACCTTGGTGATCGCGGCGGTCAGGGTGGTCTTGCCGTGGTCGACGTGGCCCATGGTGCCGATGTTCAGGTGCGGCTTGGTGCGCACGTATGCCGTCTTGGGCATGGCTGTCCCTCGTGGTCCTGGTGGTGCGTGGAGAGCGCGGGACCCCTGGAATCCGCCGACCCTCCCCTCGCGGGGTCCGCCGGACTTTCCGGAGAGGGTCAGCTTCGGGCGCCGTCGACGGCTGCCACGAGGACGAGGACGGCAGCCTTCGGCGCGTCCGCGAGGGCGGAGGCTGCGAGGAAGGCGTACCGGAACATGACGCAGATCATGGCGGACGCGTCGTCCCACGTCGAACGGTTTTCTGCGGCTTCCGGAGCGTCAACGGCCCTGGACCATACGCCGATCACACCCTCATGTCGGTTACTGTCGCCGAATGCCCGATGCCACCACCCGCTCTGGGGGCACCGCCACGACTGCTCCCCCGGCCGTGGTCCTGAGGCCGACCCCAGCCGCGCCCCTCACCCCCGTGAACTCCGCCGGTCGCGCCGTCCGCGCGTGGCCGTCCGCGTACCTGCGCCTCGGCCTGCTGCTCACCCTGCTCGCGGCCGCGGCGACCGCCGTCCTGGTCTTCGACCCGCAGCGCCTGCTCACCGAGGGCTGGCCGCCGCAGCTCGGCGGGTTCGCCGCGGCCGGGGTCTTCGCGCTGGCCTACGGGCTGTGCACGGTGGCGTTCGTGCCGCGCCCCCTGCTCAATCTTGCGGCGGGCGCGCTGTTCGGCTCCGCCCTGGGCCTGACCTCGGCGCTGGCGGGTACGGTGCTGGGCGCCGGACTGGCGTTCGGCCTCGGCCGGGCGCTGGGGCAGGACGCGCTGCGTCCGCTGCTGCGCGGGCGCTGGCTGAAGGCGGCAGACGGGCAGCTCAGCCGGCACGGGTTCCGCTCGATGCTGGCGGCCCGGCTGTTCCCCGGGGTGCCGTTCTGGGCGGCCAACTACTGCGGGGCCGTCTCCCGCATGCGTACGCTGCCGTTCCTGCTCGCCACGGCGCTGGGCTCGATCCCGAACACGGCCGCGTACGCCGTCGCCGGGGCCCGCGCCTCGGCTCCGACCTCTCCCGCCTTCCTGATCGCGCTGGCCGTGATCGGGCTGCCCGCGCTGGCCGGTACGGTGCTGGCCTGGCGCAAGCGCCACCATCTGCGGGCACGTTGACGCCACCGCCGGGACAGCGCTGGTGCACGCGCCGGCCTCCCGGCGTTCATGACCAACGCATGACCAACCCCCTGTGAAGGCTTTGCCTCCGGCGCCCGCTACGCTGCCCTGCGTCGCATGATCACCCCTGCCCTCCCCAGCGCTTGGACGCCACACCTCCATGTCTTGGTTCGAATCCCTCGTCCTCGGACTCGTCCAGGGACTCACCGAGTTCCTGCCCGTCTCCTCCAGCGCGCACCTGCGGCTGACCGCGGCCTTCTCCGGCTGGCAGGACCCCGGCGCGGCCTTCACCGCGATCACGCAGATCGGCACGGAGGCGGCGGTGCTCATCTACTTCCGCAAGGACATCGGGCGGATCATCTCGTCCTGGTTCCGCTCCCTGTTCGACAAGTCGATGCGGGGTGACCACGACGCGCAGATGGGCTGGCTGGTGATCGTCGGCTCGATCCCGATCGGCGTGCTCGGGGTGACCCTGAAGGACCAGATCGAGGGGCCGTTCCGTGACCTCAGGATCACGGCCACCATGCTGATCGTGGTCGGCGTGGTCATAGGCATAGCCGACCGGCTGGCGGCCCGCGACGAGTCCGGCGGGCGGCACCGCAGCCCGAAGCAGCGCAAGACCTTGCAGGACCTCGGCATCCGCGACGGCCTCGTCTTCGGCCTCTGCCAGGCGTGCGCCCTCATCCCCGGCGTCTCCCGCTCCGGCGCCACCATCAGCGGCGGCCTCTTCATGGGCTACAAGCGCGAAGCCGCCGCCCGCTACTCCTTCCTCCTCGCCATTCCGGCCGTCCTCGCCTCCGGCGTCTTCGAGGTGAAGGACTCCCTGGGTGAGAACAGCGAGGTCGCCTGGGGTCCGACCCTCTTCGCCACGGTCATCGCCTTCGCCTCGGGCTACGCGGTGATCGCCTGGTTCATGAAATTCATCTCGACCAAGAGCTTCATGCCGTTCGTCTGGTACCGCATCGCACTGGGCATCGTCATCATCGCCCTGGTCACAGCGGGCGCGCTGAGCCCGCACGCGGCGGAGTCGGCGGGCTGACGGAGTGCACACGTGTAGCGCTACCTGGCATTTTCTAGCGTCTGACTGCATCATCAAGCCATGATCATCTCCCACTCGTCTCCCACCGGGGAGGCGGGATGCACCCCCTAGGGCGTGTGCGTCCGCAAAGCAAGGGATGACACGGAAGGGCCCGCACGGCTTGCCGTGCGGGCCCTTCCGTGCAGAGGGTGAAGCGGGTGAGCTGAGGTTCAAGCCTCATCCGGAAGAGTTCCGCCGGGATGTCGTGCGGGTCGCGAAAGCCCTCATCAGCGTCGTGGCCGTCGCCCGGGAACTGTCCGGCTGGTGCTGGAGCCTGGCAATCATGGAGGACTGACACCCATCAACTCCTCCGCGAAAACCGCTGGCGGGGGCACCAGCCCGAGGGCCGTGCAACGCGAGGAACGATCCGCGGAATTCCTATGAGCAGCCCGCTCCTTGCGGGCCACGCCCGGCATCAGAAGAGCGGCCCGTTCCCGACGCGCAACCGGTCATGCGGTGCTCAACCCGCGCATATCAGGCTGACCGTGCGTCGACGCCACGACACGCACACCCTGGTCCGCCCCCGCCAGCCCCACACCCCTCTCAGCGAGGAGGGGCCGCATACCCATGCCCCTTGACAAGAACCTGCTACATATCAGGAATCACTGGCGACACGTCGACCTCGAACAGCCGCGGTTCGTCGATCAACGCAAGATCGTCGTGTCGGTACAGACAGCCGTCGGTATCTTCGCTGCTCCTCGCGCCGGCCGAGGGCGGAGAACGCCGGCGACCTGCCCCACCCGCGCCCACCTCACCCGCACCCGCCACTTCACAACGTTTCGCCCCGAATCAGCCGCCAAGACCGTCTTCACCGGGGTGGGGCCCGCCGGTCAGCCGGGTGCGGGGGACACCCGGCTGACACTGAAAAGGTACGCAGGCCGAGCTGTGCCCGGTATCCCGCTACACCCACGGACAAGTGGGCCTAGGCCCACCGGGAGCAGGGCAGGCGGGCGAAGCCCGTCCCACTGCGACGGCTACGAGCCGCCGCTCCGGTCGGGCGCCGTCGGTCTCGGCTCCCCCGGTGCCGATGCTCCACCGTCCGATGCCATCCCGCGTTCGCGTGCCCCCGCGGAGCGCGGCGCGGCCGGCCGGGCGAGCGAGCGGGGGTGTGGCTAGGCCCACTCCCGACGGGGCGTAGCGGGATACCGAGCGCGGGGCGGCCTGCGTACCTTCTCCGGTATCGGCTGGTCGGTCTCCGGCTGACACGATGATCACCGTGGTGAAAGGATGAGGCGCATGAGGATACCTCCGGGAGGCGGTCCCCTTCGTTGGTGCGCCGAGATCGGGCTCGGCCTCTACCGGTCTGTGGTAGTGGCCGTTCTCACCTGCGTGTTCCCCCTCGTCGCCGTGCCGGTCGGCGTGGCCGGCTCCCACGTGGCCTACTCCTGGTCCACAGGGATCGCGGGAGCACCGCTGGCCGTGCGCGCGCTGGCGGCCGTCGGGGAAACCCTGGTGGTGATGCTCTGGATCTCCTTGGCTCTGTGGATCACCCACTCGCTGATGAGCCGCACGCTCGCCAAGGCCGCACGCCGGTGCGCGGCGAGCTGGCTCGGTCTGCGCATCGAGGTGTCCTACCGTCCCGTCCCGCAGGTCACCCGGGTCGCCACGGGGTACTGGTGGGACGGCCACGAGTACCACCGGTCCGAGCGGGAGGCCCGCCGCCGCGCCAAGGTCGAGGCGCGGTTCCACGATCCGCAACTGCACTGGGACGGGGTGTGGGCGCTGGTCGCCGGGGTCACCGTGCTGCCGGTCGCGGTCCTGCCGCCGCTCGTGCTCGCTTACGGCGTCCGCATGGCGCTGACGCCCGGTCTCGTCGGATACGGCGTCGCCGTGATCGTGGCGGGCCTGGCCGGCGCCCCCTTCGCGTGGCGGATTCTGCGGCCCGTGGCGGAGCGGTTCCTCGGGCCGGTGCCGAGCACCCGGCTGGGCCGGCGGGTGGCGGAACTGGAGGCCATCCGCGCGGATCTGACGCACACTCAGGCGGCGGAGCTGGAGCGCATCGAGCGGGGTCTGCACGACGGGGCCCAGGCCAGGCTGGTCGCCATGGGCATGTCCATGGGCGCGGCCGAGCAACTCATCGACACCAACCCCGACGCCGCGAAGGCGCTCCTCGCGCAAGTCCGGGCCACCTCGGCCACCGCACTAGCCGAACTGCGCTCGCTCGTCCGTGGCATCAACCCCCCGGTACTCGCCGAACGCGGGCTGGTGGACGCCGTCCGGGCCCTCGCGCTCGACTCCTCCGTGAACGTCGAGGTGCGCAGCCAGGTGCCCTCTCGGCCTGAGCGGCCCGTCGAGTCGGCCGTCTATTTCGCCGTCGCGGAACTCCTGGCGAATGTGGCCAAGCACTCCCGCGCCGAGCAGGTGACGGTCGAACTCGGTTACGCGGAACGCACGTTGACGGCTACCGTCAGCGACGACGGAGTCGGCGGGGCCGGCGCCTCCGCAAGCTCCGGACTGAGCGGCATCGAGCGCCGGATGGCAGCGTTCGGCGGGCGCGTGGACATCGACAGCCCCGTCGGCGGACCCACTCATATCACCGTGGCGGTACCGTGCGAATTGTCGTAGCCGAAGATCTTTTCCTGCTCCGTGACGGGATGGTGCGTCTGGTCGAGGCGTTCGGGCACACCGTCGTCGCCGCCACCGAGTCAGGGCCCGGCACGCTTGAGGCGCTGCTCGCGCATCGGCCGGACGTCGCGATCGTGGACGTCCGGCTGCCGCCGACATTCTCCGACGAGGGGCTCCAAGCCGCGCTCGCCGCCCGCCGGGTCGTGCCCGGGCTGCCCGTCCTCATCCTCTCGCAGCACGTGGAGCAGTTGTACGCGCGTGAACTTCTCGCTGACGGGCAGGGCGGCATCGGCTACCAGCTCAAGGACCGGGTTCTGGACGCCGGGCAGTTCATGGACGCGCTTCAGCGCGTCGCTGACGGGGGGACGGCCCTCGACCCCACGGTCGTCGCCAAACTGCTGGGCCGGCCCGAGCGGGCCGATCCGCTCGCCACCCTCACCGAGCGGGAACGCTCAGTGCTCGCGCTGATGGCCGAAGGGCTGTCCAACTCCGCGATCGCCGGCCGGCTGTTCCTCAGTGAGGGCGCGATCAGCAAGTACACCACCACCATCTTCGCCAAGCTGGACCTGGCCACCGACGACGACACCAATCGCCGGGTGCGGGCGGTGCTCGCCTACCTCGGCGCCAATGCGCGGGGGGCCGAGTAGACCCGGAGATGCCGCACCGGGCGCTGTAGGACACCTATGGCGCCCGGTGCGGCACTTTGCTGTCGGGCGGTGGCATCGTGGCTCTGCGGGTGAGGGTCTCCGGCGTGTCGACGGTGGGGTTCGGGGTGTGGTGGGGGCGGTGTCGTCACGGGCGAGGAGTGTCCGAGGGGTTGCGGTGAGGAAGGCGGGCGCAGCGGGGCCGACACCGCACCCAGAACACCACGCGGGCGGGCCGGTTCCGTGGGGTACGGGGTTCGGGCACCTCGGTGAGAGCACGACCGCACCGGTGGACGCCGGGACGCTCGCGCCGGCGAACGAGTCGGCGTCCGTGTTCGGGCCCGTCCTGATAGCCGCGACGGCGTCGAACTCGGCGCGGTCGCAGCGGAGTTCGACGGACCCTGGGTCGAGGCAGCCCACACCCGCCAGGACCGCCACCTCCGGAGAGGTGGCGGTCCTGGTGGGTGTGGGTGGGGCTCAGTTGTGGAGTTTCGACGGGGTGCGTACAGGTCCGTCCGGTGTCTCGTCGGCGGGGGACTCGGAGCCGGCTTCGGGGAGCGCGCGGTCCGCGTGGCCCGGCCACCACGCTACGTGGCCGATGAGGGCCGTCAGGCTGGGGGTGAAGAACATCGCCATGACGAAGGCGGCGATCGCGATGCCGAAGGAGACGGCGAAGCCCATTTCCTTGAGGAGGGCGTTACCCGCGAGCATCATCGTGGCGAAGGTCGCGGCGAGGATGAAGCCCGCTGCGGCCACCGTCGGGCCGGTGTGGCGCAGCGCGACGCCTGCGGCCTCGCGCGGGGTGCGGCCCTCGCGGGCCTCCTCGCGGAGCCGGGCGATCATGAGGATGTTGTAGTCGGTGCCGATGGCGACGACGAAGAGGTACACGATCACCGGGATCAGGAACATCAGGCCCGAGTGGCCGCGCAGCCCCTGGAAGACCCACACGGTGGCGCCGAGGGTGGCGCCGAAGCCGAGGCCCACCGAGGCGATCAGGTACCAGGGGGCGACGACACTGCGCAGCAGGAGCCCCAGGATGATCATGATCAGGACGGCGGCGACGGGGAAGACCGTGCGGTAGTCGTGGTCGACGGCGGTGTCGATGTCCTTATAGATCGAGGAGAGACCGCCGACGACGGCTTCCGTGCCGGCGGGTGCGTCGGAGTGCGCGACGTCCCGCACCCGGTCCACGGCGGCGATGGCCTTGTCGGTCGCCGCCTCGTACTTGAGGGTGACGGTGAAGTCGGCGGTGGTGCCGTCCTTGTTCAGCTGGGACACGCGGGCGCTGGCGACCCCGTCGACGGCGCCGAGCTTGTCGGCGTACGCGGCGAAGGCGGACTTGTCGAGCGGCTTGCCGTCGGTGCTGGAGAGGTAGACGTCGGTGGGGGCGGCGGCGCCCGCCGAGTACGCCGTCTTCAGCTCGTCCTGGACGACCATGGACTCCTTGGTCTTCGGCATCGAGCCGGACGCCAGGTCGAAGTTGGCCTTGAAGCCGAGCCCGCCGATCGCCAGCACGACCAGGACCAGGCCGGAGGCGGCGGCGGTCAGCGCCGGGCGGCGTTGTACGCCTCGGCCGAGCGCGGCGAAGCTCGCGCCTCGCGGCTCGTGCTGCCAGGACTTGGAGGGCCAGAAGACCTTCGGGCCGATGAGCGAGACCACGGCGGGGATCAGGGTCAGCGCCGCGACGAGGGTGGCGGTGACCGCGATGGCCAGCGCCGGGCCCATCTGCTTGAGGGAGCCGAGCGTGGACAGGCTCAGCGCGAGGAAGGCGATGACGACCGCTCCGGCGGCCGAGGCGACGGCCTCGCCGACCCGGGCGACCGCGTTGATCACGGCCTGCTTGGGTTCGTCACCGGCGCGCAGGCGTTCGCGGTAGCGGAACATCAGGAACAGGAAGTAGTCGGTGCCGACGCCGAACAGGACGACGATCAGGATCGAGGAGACCGAGTCGTTGGCCTGGAGGCCGAACAGCTTGGTCGCGTAGGCGATCAGGCCCTTGGCGACGGCGGACACCAGGGCGATCAGGATGAGGGGCAGTACGGCGAGGATCGGCGCCCGGAAGATGACCAGCAGGCTCACCAGGATGATCGCGAAGGTGCCGAGCCCGATCAGGGCGTTACCGGCCTTGGACGCGTCCTGCGCGTCGAGGGCCTGCGCGGCGGGGCCGCCCAGCTTGACCTGGAGGTGCGTGCCCTTGGTCAGTTGGCCGACGTCGTCGCGCAGCACCTTGGCCGCGTCGGCCTGCACCGGCTGGCCTGCGGTCTTCTTGTCCATCTGGACCAGGGTCATGGTGTATTTGCCGTCCTTGGACGGTGGACCGGGTACGACCTTCTGCACCTGGTCGATGTGCTTCTGGCCCAGCTCGGTGGTGATGCGGGCGACGTCCCGCTCGTCGTCGGCGGTCAGCTTGCCGCCGTCGGCACGCTGGTAGAGGGCGATCGCCGACGGGGTGAAGGCGCTGGGGAACGCCTTGTGCTGGATGTCCGATGCCCTGATGGACTCGTAGCTCTTGGGCAGGAAGCTGCTCTCGTCGCTGTTCGAGGGGAGGCTGGGCGCGGTGGCCACGATGGCCACCGCCGCGATCAGCCATGCCACGATCGTCCAGACGGGGTGCCGCACGACGGCTTTCCCGACGCGTTGGAACATGGGGGTCCTCCTGATCACTGTCTGGAAAGCACGCGTCTTGTCGGAGTGAACTCGGCCTGAGCGAAGGAGCGGTGGGGGCGCGCCGAAGTCCGGTCGGTCTCAGGCGCTCTTGGTGAAGGCGCCGCTCAGCGGGGCCCGGCGGGTGATGACGGCGGCTCCGAGCAGGCCCAGGGCGCCGATGGCCTGCATGGCGGCGTACCAGCCGGGGCAGAGGCCGGGGATCAGGTCGATGACGATGATCGCGACCGGCAGGACGGTGGTGAGGATGCGGACGCGCTCGAAGCTCGACCGCGAACCCTGGGCCGCGGCGGCGACCAGCCGCAGGATCACGGGGGCCATGGCGAGCAGGACGCCGCCGCGGATCCACATGAACGCGGTCACGTCGTGGCCGAGGGCCGCCACGACGGCCGTCGTCGCGAGGACGATGCCGGAGACCGCGCCGAAGAGGTTCACGCACTTCTTGACCGTCCCGAAAGCCTCTTCCGTGGTGCCGGTGTGGTTCGCCATGTCTTTCTCGCCTTCTCGTTGTGAGTTCTCGTTGTGATGTAGACGCTACGGATCACGGGCGGGGCCCGGTATGGGTCTGGGCGTACGGGTGGGTGGGGCCAGACCCACCCCTTTGTCCCGCAACTGTCCCGCGACGCCGTGAGCCGCCCGGCGGATCGCCGGACGGCTCGTCAACGCAAGGGTTTTGCGAGGTCAGCGGGCCTGGAGGAAGTCCAGGTACCGGAGGACGTCGGCGGTGCCGTCGGCCGTGGTGACCAGGCCGACGTGGCCGTCCGGGCGGACCAGGACCAGGGTGTCCTCGGTGTATCCGTAGGCCGGGGGGCATTCGGGGAGGTGCAGGGTGCGGAGGTCGGGGAGGCCGGCGGAGCGGACTCGGTCGAGCGCTTCGCGGGAGGTGGCGCCCAGGCCCAGCAGTGTCGAGTGGGGGCCTCGGAAGGCGTCGAACAGGTGGGTGCCGTCCGGGCATGGTGAGTCCGGGGCGCGGTCGCCCGCCTGGACGCCCTCGCCGGGTGCGGTGAGGTGCCAGCTGAGGGAGCTGTCGCGGTAGTTCAGGCCGAGTTGCATCGTCTCCTCGGTGAGGCCCGCTTCGGCGCCGCCCGTGCCGCCGACGACGGCTTCGGCGATGCGGTCGCCCGAGGAGAGGGACGTGCGCAGGGTCCACTCGGCGATGGGCAGGCGCTCTTCCTGGTAGGTGTCCAGGAGGCTCTGGCCTGCGCCCTTGACGACCCCGGCCAGTTTCCAGCCGAGGTTGTAGGCGTCCTGCACACCGGTGTTGGCTCCGAGCGCGCCCGACACGGGGTGGATGTGGGCCGCGTCGCCGGCGAGGAGGACCCGGCCGGAGCGCAGCGTGTCGACCATCCGGACGTTCTTCTTGTTGACGGACAGCCAGGTCGGGTTGCTCAGTTTGATGGGCATTCCGCTGATGCGGTCGACCGCGTCCTGGAGCGCTTCGAGCGTGGGGGGCGGGATCGTGCCGTCGGGGGCGGCCGGTGCCGAGCCCTGGACCTGCCAGGAGCGGGAGCCCGGCAGCGGGCACATCAGGAGCAGGCCGCGCTCCAAGTCGTACCACTGGTGCCAGGCGTCGTCGGGCAGCCCGTCGACCTCGACGTCGCCGACGTAGAGCCACTGGGTCTCGTCCGTGAAACCCCGGAATTCCACGCCGAGTTGCTTGCGGACGGTGCTGCCGCCGCCGTCGCATCCCACGAGGTAGGCGAACTCGGTCTCCTCGGTTCCGGACGGGCTCTCCAGCGTCGCCGTCACCGAGGTGTCGGTCTGGGTGAAACCGGTGAGTGTCGTGCTCCGCTCGACTTCGCAGCCGGCCTCGCTCAGCAGGCCCCGGAGTACTTCCTCGACGTCGTTCTGGCGGATGTAGAGCATCCGCAGATAGGGGGCGTCGGGGCGCGGGTCGTTCTTCTCGTACGGGATCACCTCGCTGATGATCCGGTCCCTCAGAAGCCGCCGGAAAGGAAGGCGGTGCGTGCCGGCTTCACGCATCTTGTCGATGATTCCGAAGTCGTCGAACACCTCAAGTGTCCGAGGCTGCACTCCCGCTTTGCCGCGCGATGCGGTGGTGAATTCCGCTTGCTTTTCGATGATGCGCACGGGAACACCGCGGCGCGTCAATTCGTAGGCCAGCGTCAGACCCGTCGGACCGGATCCGACCACGAGGACCGTTGCTGATTCCATGGGTTATTTCACCACCGCGAGGGCGAATCCGTCCCAGCCCTTCCAGCACACGGTCTGCAGGACGGTGGTGTCCAGCCTGTCGTCGGCGCTCAGCGCGAGCAGCGCGGCGCGGGCTCCGGTCGCGCTGCCGTCCTCGCTCGCCTCGTCGAGGATCGCCCCGTTCCAGATGATGTTGTCCACGACGACGGCGGCGCCGGACCGCGAGAGCTTCACCGCCCAGTCGATGTAGGCGACGTTGTTCTCCTTGTCCGCGTCGATGAAGACGAGGTCGAACGGGGGCAGGCCCTCTTCCGCGATTTTCGGGAGGGAATCCAGCGCGGCGCCGACCCGCAGGTCCACGATGTCCGCGAGACCCGCCTGCTCGATGCTCTCCTGCGCGATCTCGGCGTGCGCCGGCTCGAATTCGAGCGTGATGACACGCCCGCCCGCACCGACCGCGCGGGCCATCGCGATCGTGCTGTAGCCGCCGAGCGTGCCGATCTCCAGAATGTTCCGCGCATTCACGAGCTTCGCCAGCAGGTGGAGGAATTTACCCTGCGCGGCGGAGACGCTGGCCGGCGGGAAGCCCTTTTCGTCAATGCGGTCGAGGGCCGACTGCAGGGCCTTGTCGTCGCCGACGTAGAGGTCTTTGAGGAAAATGTCGACCTTGGCTATGGAGGTCAGGACGTCTTCGAGATCGCTCATTTTTTCTTCCTCTCGGGAAGTGCTGCGGGAAATGCTGGAGGGGTGGTCACAGTCCGAGGTGGTCGACGAGTACGCGGACCGCGGACTCGTCCCGCATGAGGTCGGAGTGGCTGAGGCCGAGCGGGAAGCGCCGGCCGAGGACCTTGACGGCGTCGACGACCATGGGGTCCCCGGCGCGCTCCTGGTCCGCGAAGTCGTCGGACGTGATGCCGATGGAGCGCTGCCAGACGGCGCTGGGGTCGACCTGGGCGGCGGCGGAGAGCCACGTCATGTACGACTCGAAGAGCCGGACGACCTCGTCGCGGCGGTTGTCCGACAGGCCGATCCGCTGGAAGGCGAGGGTCGCCAGCTCGCGGTAGAGGGCGACGATCTCCTCGGCTGCCTCCACCAGGACGGCGGACGAGCCCTCGACGATCTCGGCGGCGCGGCGGCGGCCCTGTTCGGCCTCTTCCTCGGTGAAGACGGGGCCGGCCATGGAGATCATCTTGTGCATCTCGTTGGCGAGGAGCTGGATGTCGGTGAGCTGCGGATCGAAGAGGACGACCTTGGGTTCGGTGCTCTGCGTCAGGGTGAGCCGCTGGGCGATCTCGGCGGCGTAGACGCTGCCGACGCAGTACCCGAACACGGCGACGACCTCGTACTTCTCCCAGTCGCCGTCCCGCATCCAGTGCCCGGTGTAGGAGTCGCCGGTGGGCCGGTCGGCGAGTCCCACGGTGGGCGGCACGGTCTGGAGGAACCCGTACTCGGACCACGCGGAGCCCATCCCGGTCACGAGTTCGGGGAATCCGGCCTCGCGTCGCCCGGCGGCCGGGAAGTCGACGCCGAGAATGATGCGGTTCGAGGTGGGCGCGCTGATGACGCTCCAGGACTGTGCGTTCGGCATGTGTTTCTTCCCATCGTCCTATAGAGGCTCGTCTAAAGAGGAAGCAGGAGGTCTTCTCCCCCACGCATTCGGCAACTGCGATCCGAGCGGCTGGAACAGCCTGGAGGAAATTGGCCGGCGCTGCCTGCGAAGAGCGGTCATAGCCAAATCCGTTCGGCAGATTAGCCCGGATCCGCCGGACATTGGGCTCCCGCTATTGAACAGCCGACGGAATGTTCAACTGATGCCTCGACCGCACACGGACGTGTCAGCCGGCGCCCTCGGCGCGGGCGCGGGCGAGAGCCGCGAGGACACGGGGGGTGGCGGGCTGCTCGAACATCTGGGAGAGCTCCAGACTGACGCCGCTGATCCGTTCCAGTTCCTGGAGGACGACAGCGGCCAGCATCGAGTGACCGCCGTTGTGGAAGAAGTCGGTGTCGGCGTCGACGTCGGAGCGGCGCAGGAGCGCGGACCAGAGGGCGACGAGTTCGTCGAGCAGCGGGTCGCCCGAGCCCTCGGCGGACCCGGCGCTGTCTACTGGGGCGGCGCTGCGGCGTTCGGCGGCACGGCGTTCCAGGAGCGGATAGTCGATCTTGCCGCTGCCGTTGATCGGCAGGGCGTCCGTGGTGAGGAACTCGACGGGGACCATCGCCTTGGACAGCCGCTCACGGGCGTGCGCGGCGATGTCGTCCACGTCCGGCTCGACGTGTGTGGCGGCGGGCTCCAGCCAGGCGACGAGGACGCCGTCGCCGCTCGGGTCGCCGACCAGGACCACCGCGACACCGCCGACGTGGGGGTGTGCCATCAGCGTCGACTCGATCTCGCCCAGCTCGATGCGGTTGCCGCGCAGCTTGACCTGGCGATCGCTGCGGCCCATCAGGTCGATGACGCCGGTCGGCCGCCAGACGGCGATGTCGCCGGTGCGGTAGTAGCGGCCGTGGTCTGGGTGCGTGCCGAAGCGCTCGGCGTTCAGGTCGGGGCGGCCGTGGTAGCCGATCGCCACGCCCGCGCCCGCGATGCACAGCTCGCCGCGCAGGCCGACCGGGAGCGGGCGGCCCCGGTCGTCGAGGACGAGCAGGGTGGTGTTGCGGATCGGGCGGCCGACGTCCGGGCGGCCGGCCGGCTCGCGGTCCACCACGGACGAGGTCGACCAGATGGTCGTCTCGGTCGGACCGTAGACGTGGTGCAGTTCGGCGCCGGCCGCGATCAGGCGCCACACCAGCCAGGCCGGGACCGGTTCGCCGCCGCACAGCACGGCGCGGCCGGGCAGCCGGTCCTCGACCCGGTCGAGCACCAGCCGCCAGGTGGTGGGGGTGGCCTGTACGATCCGGATCGCGTGCCGTTCCAGCAGCTCGCCGAGCACCCGGCCGCTGGAGCGCGCCGCGTCGGGCCCCGCGACGACGCGCCCGCCGGAGACCAGCGGTACGAACAGTTCGAGGCCGGAGATGTCGAAGGCGAACGTCGTCGTCCACAGGGTCGCGTCCTGCGGGGTGGCCCGCAGTTCCTCGACGAAGTGCAGGACGAGGTTGGCCAGGGCGAGGTGCGGGACGAGGGTGCCCTTCGGCCGGCCTGTCGAGCCGGACGTGTACATGAGGTAGGCGCAGGACGCCGGGTCGGTCCACGCCGGCTCGTCCAGCGGGCCCGCCGGGTCCGTCGCGTCGGCCGAGTCGTTCACGGGCGGGGGCTGGAGCACGGTCGTCCCGGCGCCGGGCTCCACGAGAGCCGCCAGCTCCGCGGCGCCGAGGACGAGGCGTGCGCCCGAGTCGGACAGCTGGTGTCTGATCCGTTCCTCGGGGTGCGCCCTGTCGACGGGCAGGTAGGCCGACCCGGCCAGCCAGGTGCCCAGCACCGAGGCGACCAGTCCGGCGCCGCGCGGCAGCGCCACGGCCACGACACCGCCGGGTGCCACGCCCGCCGCCTCGATCAGGCGCCGGACGCGCTGCGCGGCGAACCACAGGGCGCGGTAGGTCACCTCGCGCTCGCCGTCCACGACGGCGACGGCATCGGGCGCGGCGATCGCGCGCCGCCAGATCGCCCGCAGGACGGTGTCCGGCTCGATCGGGCCGTCGGTGTCGTTCGCCGCGTCGATGACGGCGTGGTCGCGGGCGCTCCAGCCGGGCAGGGCGCCCACCGGGCCGTCGGGGCGCGCGCCGAACGCGCACAGCAGGGCGTCGTAGCGCTCCAGCATGAACTGGACGTCGGCCCGCGTCAGGACCTCGGTCCGGTAGGCGGCCCAGACGCGCAGTCCGCCGCCCTGCGAGGGCTCCACCCGCAGTTCGAGGTCCGGCTTCGCGCAGCCGTTGTCCACCTCGACGACGTCGGCCGGCGCGCCCGCGAGGGTGAACCGGGCCGGGAGTACGTCGGCGGCGGACGCGTGGTCGAACAACAGGCGGAACAGCGGGCCCAGCCGTCCGGACCGAGAACGCAGCAGCTCCGGCGCATGCGCGTCCACAGCCACGTCCGCGTGCGCCACGGCCTCCTGGGAGACGTCCTCGCTGCGGCGGATCAGGGCGGCGACGGGCTCGTCGGGGTCGACCGGGACGCGCAGCGGCAGCACATGGGCGTGCAGGCCGATCGTGCGGGCGAACGCGGGCGGGCGCAGGTCGTGCGGGAGGCCGACGACCAGGTCGGGGCCGGCGCCGTGTGCTTCGAGCAGCGCGCAGTAGCCGGCCAGCAGTACCGAGCGCTCGGAGACGCCCAGGTCTTCACTCAGCCGCCTGACCGCCGCGACGGCCCCGGCCGAGAGGTCGGCGCGCTCTACGGCGCCGGAGAGGGTCGGGCGCTCCGGGTCGGGCAGCGCGCAGCCGAGATCGAGGGCGTCGGTGGAGACACCGGCTAGGCGGGCGCGCCAGTAGTTCAGGCTGTCGGGGGTCGGTGGGGGGGCAGTGTAGGTGGGGGTGAGCGAAGGGGTGGCAGACACGGGAACGGACGGGGTCGGCGAGGGGATGGCGTAGCCGGGCTCGGATGGGCTCGGCAAGGGGGCGGCAGACTCGGGCTCAGCCGAGGTTGGCAGAGGGTCGGCGTAGCCGGGGGCGGTGGGGGGCTGCTCGGCTGGTGCCGGGCCGGCCACGGCGTGTTCGTACTCCGTGACGAGGTCTTCCAGCAGGATGCGGCGGGACGGGGTGTCCAGAACCAGTTGGTGGGCCGTCACCGCGCACATGTCGCCGGTCGGGTGGTGCAGGAGTGTCGCTCGGATCAGGGGTTCGCCCGTGATTCGGAACGGGGCGGTGACGTAGGGCTCAAGGTCGGCCGCTGTCGGGGGGCCGGCCGTCTTGACCTCGGTCAGTTCCGGGGTCAGTTCGCCGGGGGCGGTCACGCGGGACGTCAGGCGGGCGTCGTCGGCGTGGTAGACCGTGCGCAGCGCCTCGTGCCGGCGGAGGACGGCGGCCAGGGCGGACCGTAGCGCCGTCGGGTTCAGAGCCGTGTCGACCCGGAACGCGACGGACAGGTTGTTGACGGCCGTGCCCGGGACGAGTGCCTCCAGCAGCCACAGCGCTTCCTGCCGGACGCCTGCGCCGCCACCGACCACAGCCTCGGTGTCCTGCTCCACGTTGCTGCCCACGGGCTCCCCTAGAAATCCGGTAGAAAACCAGCTGTTGTCGGTGAGGTCAGGTCGTCAGTGCGAGCCGCGCGGGTAGCGCACGACGAGGTCGCCGCCTCGCAGCTTGCCGGTGACCTCGATGCGCAGGTCCACGGGGAACTCCGGGTCCTGCTGGGGCGGGCGGACCCGCAGGTCGCCCATGCGCACGACCACGTCGTCGGCGACGACCACGATGCCCGGCCGGGTGGTCAGCAGCAGGTCGCCGCCGATGCCGAGGTCGACGTCGATCGTCAGCAGGTCGTGGACCACTGTCGCGTCGGTGAAGTCGAGCCGGGCGTTGCCGACCGTCAGTTTGATCTCCATCCGGCGCGGGACCACCCAGGTCCCGATCCACTCGGCGGAGCCGATCCGCTTCTCGATCCTGACCAGGTCTTTGGCCTGCACGCGCGGTTTCGTGCGCCGGCGCTGCTCGGGCAGGTCCCGGGTCAGCGCGGCGAGGTCGCGCAGGGTGCGTGCGGCCAGCGCCGCCGTCACCCGCTCGTCGAGTTCCTCGGGGGTCAGCCTGCCCTCGGCGCCCGCCTCGCGGATGATCTCCAGGACCTGGTCGCGGTCGGCGTGCGACGCCCTCATGGCCTGCGCGGAGACGCGGCCGGCGGTGTCTGCTGATGCTCGTGTTCGTCCACGAGGTCAGCCTTGCCGGTACGCCCCGCGAAGGACAAGAGTGGTCAATCCCAGGTGAACACGGCCCGGGTCACTTCATCGCCGCGCCGTACTCGAAGAAGCCCCGGCCGGTCTTGCGGCCGTGGTGGCCGTCCTTGACCAGTTGGAGCATCAGGTCGCAGGGACGGCAGCTCTCGTCGCCCCGGGCGTCGTAGAGCACGTAGAGCGAGTCGACCAGGTTGTCCAGGCCGATCAGGTCACCGGTGCGCAGCGGGCCCGTCGAGTGCCCGAGGCAGCCCTCCAGCAGGCCGTCGACGACCTCCGCCGAGGCGACGCCCTCCTGTACGAGCATGGCCGCCGTGTTGATCAGCGGGTGCAGCAGGCGGTTGATGACGAAGCCGGTGGAGTCGTTGATGACGAGGGACTCGCGGCCCAGCGTGGAGAGCAGTCCGACGGCCGCGTCCAGGATCGCGGGGGACGTGCGGGTGCCCCGGATGACCTCCACCATCTTGATCATGTAGGAGGGGTTCATGAAGTGGACGCCGAGGAGGTCCTCGGGGTGCTTGACCCAGGCGGCCATCTCGTCGATGGAGATGCACGAGGTGTTGGATATCAGGGTGGTGCCGGGGCGGACCAGCGCGGAGGCTGCGGTCAGGACCTTCTCCTTGACCTCGACGACCTCGGTGACGGCTTCGACGACGGTGGTGGCGTCGGCGATGTCCTCCAGCGAGGCGGTGACGGTCAGCGAGCCCTGCGGGCGGTCGGCCGGCAGCACGCCCATCAGCTGTGCGTGCCGCAGCTTCTGCTTGATCGTGCCCTTCGCTGCGGCCAGCGCGGACGCGTCGGTCTCGACCAGTACGACGTCGACGCCGTGGCTGGTGGCGAGCGTCGAGATGTTCGTGCCCATCACGCCGGCGCCGACGACGGCGAGGCGGTGCTGCGTGAAATCAGCGGTCATTGGCTCTTCCCTGCGGTGTGGTGGTCGGTTCGCGGGTCATCCGCTTCGCGGGTCATCCGCGCAGCTTCGCGGCGAGCGCTGCGGGGGTCGGGTGCTCGAAGATCTCTTTCAGTTCGAGGGACGTGCCGGTCAGCTCCTGGATCCGGTCGGCGAGGACCGCTGCGGCCAGCGAATGGCCCCCGGACTCGAAGAAGTGGGTGCGCGCCGTGACCTCGGTGTCGGGCAGGACGCCGCGCCACAGCTCGATCAGGCGGGCGCACAGCGGGTCGTCGTCGGCCGGGTCCTGGACGGGGGCCTCACCGAGCGCCTTCTCGGCCAGCCGTTCCAGAGCGGCCTGGTCAGGACGGCTGTCCACGGCTCGGGGCAGGGCGTCGACGAGGACGATCCGCCGGGGGACGGCCGCCGCGAGCCGCTCCGCGAGATCGGTCTCGGTGTGCTCGGTGTGCTCGACGACGGCGATGATCTCCTGGCTGTCGCCGGGTCCCGCGACGGCCAGGGCGGCGACCGCCGTCACCCCCGCGTGGTCCGACAGCACCGCCTCGATCTCGTCGAGGTCGACGGGGCCGTCCGGGGTGGCCGTGCGGCGGGCGGTCCGGCCGAGTAGTTCGAGAGTGCCGTCGGGGCGTCGGCGGGCCTGTGTTCCGGTGCGCACGTATGCCTCGCCCGCGACGCCGGTACCGATCAGGCGCAGTTCGCCGCGCACGCCGACCGGCAGTTCACGCCCGTCCGGGGCGGTGACCAGGGCACGCGTACGGGTGATGGGGGCCAGCCGAGGTACGTGATCGCCCTCATCGACGGGCCCCGACAGGACCCGGCCGGTGGCGCCCTCGACGCCGTCGACGCCGTGCACTCGGCAGCCGGCCGCCAGCAGCCGCCCCGCAGTGGCGCGAGCGATCTCACCGGCGTGCACGAGAGCCGTCAGCCCCGGCAGGCGGTCCCCGAGATCCTCCAGCACACGGGCCGGGGTACCGGAGGGGACGACCACCACGGACACGCGGTGCCGGTCGACTGCCGCGCACAGGTCGGCGCCGCCGGTGCGGGCCCCCTCGGGGGCGAGCACGAGGGCTGCGCCCGCACTCAGCGCCAGGCTCAGATCGAGAACCGCGCCGAGGGTGGCGGGCCGGGCGAGGGAGAGCAGCCCCGTTCCGGGGGCCACTCCGAGTTCGGCGGCGAAGTGGCCTGCGCTGTCGGCTAACCCGGAGTGACTCAGCAGCGTGGGAACCGGCTGTCCGTCGTCTCCGCAGGTGTGGATCAGGCAGGCGGGGGTGGTTGGGGCGAGGAGGGCGGGGGCGGCGCTGGGTGTGGCGGAACCGGCGGGCGTGGCCGGGACAACCGAAGCGGCGTTCCCGGACGCGGCCTGAGCGACCGAAGCGGCCTCCCCCGGCGCGGCGGATGCGGATGCGGCCGATGCCGTCAGGTCCACCGGAACAGCGCCCCCGCGCGCCGGGGCGGGCTCCATCGCCAGGACGACCGGCAGGTCGAGGCCGGCCAGGTCGCCCGGGAGGAAGCGGGTCAGGTGGACGTCGGTCAGGTCGGTGCGTGCGCCGGTCAGGACTGCTGCGGGCTCGGCGTGTTCGATCTGCCGGGCCAGCCAGGTGGGGTCGTGGTCGGGGTCGAGGGGGAGGAGGACGGCGCCTGTGCGCCATATCGCCAGGGCTGCGGCTGCCTGTTCCGTGGGGGAGACGGCGGTGGCCACCACGTCGCCGGGCTGGACTCCCGCGTCCACCAGTAGCGCGTGGATCTTGTCGG
The DNA here is from genome assembly GCF_053596035.1 of Streptomyces sp. NPDC001781. Taxonomy (NCBI): domain Bacteria; kingdom Bacillati; phylum Actinomycetota; class Actinomycetes; order Kitasatosporales; family Streptomycetaceae; genus Streptomyces; species Streptomyces sp. NPDC001781. The sequence continues at coordinate 64,162 of NZ_JBSFFI010000033.1, forward strand.
CCTGCTCGCGTACGTCCTGGTAGGTGAGGGTGTCGCCGTCCTCGGACACGGCCGTCGCCTGGGGTGTGCTCGCCGCGTGCTGCGCGAATGCCTCGGGGACCGTGGGGTGGGGCGGGCGGGTGGCTGTGTCGTTGGCCCGGTCTACGGTCAGGCGGTCGAGGGGGCTCCAGCCGGCCGTCTCGCGCAGGGGGCGTTCGGGGGCCTCGGCTGCGGCGACCAAGAGGGCGTCGAAGCGGTGCAGGAGTGCTTCCATGTCGGTGCGGGAGAAGATCTCGCGGGAGTAGCGGAAGAGGAGTTCGCCGTCGGACGGGCGGGCCACGAGTTCGAGGTCGTACTTGCTGTGCGGGCTCTCGATCGGCAGTAGGCGAGCGGGGAGGCCCGCCACGGTCAGCTCACCGACGGCCATCTCGGGCAGGAAGTTGAAGAGGTGCCGGAACAGCGGGCGCTGCCAGGACTGCTCGACGCCGCTCACCACGCCGACCAGGTCGTCCACCGAGGTGGGGTGCGCGAGGGCGCCGAGGAAGGTGTCCCGGGCCTTGCGCACCAGGGGCGTGAAGCCCTCCGCGAAGTCCACCGTCAACCGCAGCGGGACGACGTTGGCGTGGTTGCCGATGGCGTTGCCGTGCGCGCCCCGGATGTCGACCGGGGAGCCGACGACGAGGTCGGGTCCGGCGCCGTGGGCGGCGAGCAGCGCGGCGTACCCGGCCAGGAGGATCGCGGCGATGGGCGCGCGGGCGGTGCGCTGGAGTTGGCGCACGGCCTGCTGGGCCTCCGGTGAGAGGACGTGGCTCGCGCTGTCGCCGGTCATGGCGGGCCGGCTGCCGCGCGGCAGCCCGCACCACAGGTCCAGCTCGCCGGGGGTGAAACCGCTGAGGGCCTCGCGCCAGTAGGCAAGGTCGGCGGGCCTCGGACCGGTCTCGGTCAGGGCCGCGCCGGCCGGCGCCGGGGGCACGGGCCGGCCGGTCGCGACGGCGTCGTAGGCCGCCAGGAACGCCTGGAGGAACACGGCTGCCGACGTCATGTCGAAGACGAGGTGGTGGACGACGACGCACAGGACGTCGCCGTCCGGGTGCTCGGCCGTCCCGATGCGGGCCAGCGGCCGTCCGTCGAACCGGAACGGCCGGCTGACGAATGCCGCGAGCGCCTGCTCAAGGCGGTCGCCGGACACGTCGAGCGCCTCGATCGCGACGTCCGCCTCGCCGGCCGGGCGGACCTGCTTGAGCAGGTCCGCGCCGGACTCGACGAAGACGGTGCGCAGTGCCTCGTACTGCCCGAGCACGATGGCCATGGCGGCCCGCAGGGCGTCCGGCCGCAGCCGGCCGCCGACCTGGAGGGCGACGCCTATGTTGTTGGCCGCCGTGTCCGGAGCCAGCTTGTCCACCATCCACATGGATCTCTCTTTGGCGGTGGCCGTGGTGCTCGTTTCGGAGGTCATGGCGCTCAATTCACCCTATCAATCGAATTCAGCGGGATTCGCTGGAGGGGTCCCCTAGAAATCCTCAGCGCCCGGATCGGCATCCGCGAGAGAAGCCGGGAGAATTCCGGAGAGGAAATCGGCCAACGCCACCGGCGAATAGTAATCATAGGCAAAGCTCTCCGGCGGATGCACGCCCAGCTGGCGAATCAAAGCCGCCCGCAATTGAACAGCTGTCATCGACGTCATTCCCAGCTCGAAGACGTCCGCGTCGGGCCGGATCCGGTCGGCCGTCTCGTAGCCGAGGAGGACGGCGAACTGCTCGCACAGCAGGTCGACGAGCAGGGCGCCCCGTTCTTCCGACGGCAGGTCCAGCAGCTGTCCCAGCCAGCCCAGGAGGTCGGCCGGCGCCTCGCCACCCGACGGCTCCTCCTCGCGCTCGCGGCGCCGCCACTTGGTCAGGCCCGCCAGCACCGCGCCCAGGGGCATGTCCTCGCGCAGCGGCTCGTTCAGGCCGAGCACGGAGGCCAGGGCGGTCAGGTCGCCGCCCTCCACCGCGCTCCAGAAACGGTCCTCGCCCGGGGTGACGGCCGCAGTCTGCGTCGTCGGACGGGGCGGGGCCGGCCAGAACCGCTCGCGCTGGAAAGCGTAGGTGGGCAGATCGACGTGCCGTCCGTCGCCCAGGACCGAGGTCCAGTCGACCGCCGCGCCACGGACGTGGGCTGCGGCCAGCGCCGCCGTGACGGCGCCGAGTCCCGTTCCGTCACTGCGCAGCGTCGGGACGACGGCGGCACCGGAGGCCAGGGCGCGGCCGAGGCGGGCGGGGCCGGCCTCGACGCAGAGCCGGTAGCCGCCTGCGGAAAGGGCCTCGGCGAGTTCGGCCACCGGCGTGACCGGCTGCGGCGGGCGGCTCCAGTGGGCCGCCCCCATCGCCGTGCCGTCGAGCCATGCCGCGTCGCGGCCGGAGAAGACCGGCGTGTCTCGCGGCCTCGGCTCGATCCCGGTCAGGTCGGGGGCGTCTGACCGGGAGGTGAGCACCGCGACCTTCGCCGCGTCGGCCAGCGACAGCACCCCGGCCACCTGGGCGGCGGCGATCTCGCCCACGCCGTGTCCGGCGACGGCGGCGGGGCGCACGCCCGCCGAGCGCCACAGCGCGGCGAGCGACACCATCACCGCCCACTGGACGGGGCCGCGCACCTCGGGGCCGTCCGACGCTCCGGCGCGCACCGTCTCGTTCAGCTTCCAGTCCGTGAACGGGGCGAGGGCCATGGCGCATTCGGCCATCGAGGCGGCGAACACCGGGGACTCGTCGAGGAGTCGGGCGGCCGAGGCGAGCCAGTCGGGGGCGTCAGCCTCCTCACCGGGGAAGAAGAACAGCGCCTTGCTCTCCCCCTTCGCCGAGCCGATGAGCACGTTCTTGTCCGGCACGCCCGCCGCCGCCAGGGACAGCCCGACGAGCAGGGAGTCCCGGTCCTCGCCGAGCACGACGGCCCGGTGGTCGAAGGCCGTGCGCGTGGTGGCCAGCGAGCGGCCGATGTCGGCCGGGTCCAGATCCGGGCGGTCGGTGAGGAACTCACGCAGCCGCGCGGCCTGCGCCCGCAGCGCCTCGCCGGTGCGCCCGGCCAGCACCCACGGCACCACGGCGGGCGCGGGAGCCTCGGAGTCGGAGGACGGTTCGGGTGCCGGTGCCTCCTCAAGGACGACGTGGGCGTTGGTGCCGCTGATGCCGAACGAGGAGACGCCCGCCCTGCGGGGCCGCTCGCCGGGCTGCCACGGCCGGGCCTCGGTGAGGAGCCGTACCTGGCCCTCGGCCCAGTCGATGTGCGGGGACGGCTCGCCGACGTGCAGCGTCGCGGGCAGCAGGCCGTGTTGGAGGGCGAGCACCATCTTGATGACGCCCGCCGCGCCCGCAGCGGCCTGGGTGTGGCCGATGTTGGACTTCACCGTGCCCAGCCACGCCGGCCGGTCCTCGGGCCGGTCCTGGCCGTAGGTCGCGAGCAGCGCCTGCGCCTCGATCGGGTCGCCCAGCGTCGTCCCGGTGCCGTGCGCCTCGACGGCGTCGACCTCGTCGGCCCGCAGCCCGGCGTTGGCCAGCGCGGCGCGGATGACTCGCTGCTGGGAGGGGCCGTTGGGCGCGGTCATGCCGTTGGACGCGCCGTCCTGGTTGATCGCCGAGCCGCGCAGCACCGCCAGCACGTGGTGCCCGTTGCGCCGCGCGTCGGAGAGCCGCTCGACGACGAGGAGTCCCGCGCCCTCGGCGAAGCCGGTGCCGTCCGCGTCCGCCGCGAACGCCTTGCAGCGGCCGTCCGGAGCGAGGCCGCGCTGGCGGGAGAACTCGACGAAGGTGCCCGGCGTCGCCATGACCGTCACACCGCCGGCGACGGCGAGCGAGCACTCGCCGGACCTGATCGCCTGCGCGGCCAGGTGCAGGGCCACCAGCGCGGAGGAGCAGGCGGTGTCGATCGTCATCGTCGGCCCCTCCAGTCCGAGGGTGTAGGCCACCCGGCCGGACAGGATGCTGGTGGCGATGCCGGTCATCAGGTGGCCCTCGGCCTCCGAGTCGGGGTCCGCGAGGACGCTCAGCTCATAGCCCGAGGTGTAGCCGCCCATGAAGACGCCGGTGCGGCTGCCGCGCAGGGATGCCGGGTCGATGCCGGACCGCTCGAACGCCTCCCAGGACAGTTCGAGGAGCAGCCGCTGCTGCGGGTCCATCGCCAACGCTTCCTTGGGGCTGATCCCGAAGAAGGCGGCGTCGAAGGCGCTGGCGTCGTCGAGGAATCCACCGGCCCGGGTGTAGGAGGTGCCCAGGTGCTCGGCGTCCGGGTCGTAGAGGCCGTCCAGGTCCCAGCCTCGGTCGGCGGGGAACTCGGTGACCGCGTCCTGCCCTTCGGCGAGCAGCCGCCACAGGTCCTCGGGGCCGTCCACGCCGCCGGGGAAGCGGCAGCTCAGGCCCACGATCGCGATCGGCTCGTCGGCGGCCGAGACGGCGGCGGGCTGCGCGGGGGCGGCGCTCGTGCCGGTGCCGCGGCTCAGCTTGTCGCTCAGGTACGCGGCGAGCGCGATCGGGTTCGGGTAGTCGAAGACGAGGGTGGCCGGCAGCCGCAGCCCGGTGGCCGTGCCGAGCCGGTTGCGCAGCTGGACGGCCGTCAGCGAGTCGAAGCCCAGGTCGTTGAAGGCCCGGCCGGGCTCCACGGCGTCCCCGGACGTGTGCCCCAGCACAGCGGCAACCTGGGCGCGCACCAGGTCGAGCAGCATCTCGTCCGCGTCCGCAGGGGGCAGCGCGGCGAGTTGCCTGCGCAGCGAGTCCGCGCCCGGACTTCCGGACGCGGCGCCGCGCCGGACGGGGGCGCCGCTCAGCGTCCGCCACAGCGCCGGGACGTCGCCGCTGCGGGCGGCCTTCGCGCGCAGGTCTGCCAGGTCCATCCGGACCGGGACGAGTACCGCCTCGTCGCGGGCCACCGACGCGTCGAACAGGGCCAGGCCCTCGGCCGCGCTGAGCGCGCCGACGCGGCTCATCCGGGAGCGGGCGGCCTCGGTGAGCTGCCCGGTCAGCGCGCTGGTGTCGGCCCACAGGCCCCAGGCCAGCGAGGTTCCCGGCAGGCCGGAAGCCCGGCGTTCGACGGCCAGCGCGTCCAGGAACGCGTTCGCCGCCACGTAGTTGCCCTGCCCGGCGACGCCGAAGGTGGCCGCCGCCGAGGAGAACAGGACGAAGTGGTCCAGATCGAGGTCACGGGTCAGCTCGTGCAGGTGCCAGGCCGCGTCGGCCTTGGGCCGCATGACGGTGTCCAGCCGCTCCGGGGTGAGCGCGGCGATCACGCCGTCGTCCAGCACACCGGCCGCGTGGATCACCGACCTCAGCGGACGCTCGGCGGGGATCGCCGCCAGCACCGAGGCCAGCGCGTCACGGTCCGCCGCGTCACAGGCCACGATGTCGACGGCCGCGCCGAGCCCGGCGAGTTCGGCGGCCAGCGCGGGGACGTCGGCGGCGGCCGGGCCGGAGCGGCTGGTGAGGACCACGCCGTCGGCGCGACCGGTGGTCACCAGGTGCCGGGCGACCAGTCCGCCGAGCGTGCCGGTGCCGCCGGTGACCAGCACCGAAGGGGCGACGCGCGGGCCGTCGGGGTGTTCAACTGACGCCCCGGCGACAGACGCACGCTTCAGCCGGCGCCCGTAGGCGGCCTCGCCGCGCAGGGCGAGTTCGGGCTCGCCGCTGTCCAGAACGGACGGCAGCAGCGCGGCGGACCGGTCGTCGGCGCCGTCGGGCAGGTCGACCAGGACGATCCGGTCCGGGTTCTCCGCCTGCGCCGAGCACCACAGGCCCCGGGCGGCGGCAGCGGCCAGGTCCGTGACGCGCTCGCCGGGCGATGCGGCGACCCCGCCACGGGTGACGACCACCAGCCGGGCCGGCTCCAGCCGCTCCTCGGCCAGCCAGTCCTGCGCCAGCGCCAGCGCCTCGCCGGTGGCGTGCCGGGCGGCGCGCGCGGCGTCGCCGTCGGCCGCGTCGGGCTCCCC
>NZ_JBSFFI010000034.1:0-68638 GCF_053596035.1 Streptomyces sp. NPDC001781
GCCGACCGCCGCGGCGTCGGGCTCGCCGCCGCGGGCGGCCGGGCCGCCGTGGTGCCGGAGGCGGCCGGGCTTCGCCGTACCGGTACGGGTACGGCGGCGACGGTGGCCGGCGCGGTGCCCGGCGCCGACGGTTCCTCGGCGCTGCCGGTACCGGTGCGGGAGCCGCCTCCGGGCGCGGCCGGGGCCGAGGCGCTGGGCGCGGGCGATGAGTCGACCCGGCTCGCGGGCTCGTCCTCCCTCTGCGGCACCGGCAGCCAGGGCGCGTCGGAGCTGCCGGAGAGCAGGGTGACACCGATGACGGCGGCGTACCCCGCGCAGAGCCCGGCGACCAGCAGGCCGAGGCGGCGGAAGGTACGGCTGCGGCGGCCTGACTCGTCCACGAACACCGGGCGGTCCGAGGCACCGGCGGGCTCGGGGCCGGCGGCCCGGACGGAGTCGAGCTGGACGGTCACCTCGTGCGGGTCGTGGGCTCCCGGGGCGGACCGGGCGGGCAGCGGCGCCGTCCGGTCGGTGCCGGAGGGGCGGAACTCGGCCGCCGTGCGCGGGGTCCCCAGGCGCGGGAGCAGCGCTGTGGCGTCGGCCCCGGCGAGGGCGGCCGGACCGCCCCGGAGTATCTCCGTCGCCGCGGACACCCCCGCGTCGGACGGGCGTACGACGCGCGGGAACGCGGCGCGTCCCGCGCCCGGCCGGCCCCCGTGCGGTGGCGCCAGCTCGGCCTCCACGACGGTTCCGGTTTCCGGGAAAGACTGGGTTGAACCCCCTGTCACCTGCATGTATCGTGCCGCCGAGGCCACGTCGGGCCATTCCGGTCGGCGTTCTTCCCGCCACTGATCCATGTGCGCGCATCCCCCCACGGGACTGTTCCGGGGAGCGCCGGCGACCCCGAGCACACGTCGTCCGGACCAGGCCCCCACCCGGTCCGAGCGCCCCCCTCTACCCCAGTGCTCGGGTCCGAAAAATGTAGCGCAAGGTGAGTTCCCGTGTGCGCGGAGTGTCAGAAGGCACGGCTCATCACCTCGAAATCCGTGGCCGGAATCCATCGGTCGTCCGGGGGCGACAGCCATCTCTCGGCACGCGCCAGTTCGGCCGACGCCGCCTTCAGCGCGTCCAGCGCGGGATGGACCAGCCCCTTCCGCCACACCAGCGAGACGGGCGAAAGCGGAACCGGATCGACCAGCGGCCGCAGCTCCGCGCCCGGCATGGCCGGAAAATCCACCACCGCGAGCACCGGCATCCGCGTCGCCGCCATCACCCGGGTGAACTCCTCGGCCCCGAGAACCACCGGATGGGGTGATGCCAGCCGGATGCCGCGTCCCTCGAAGAGCTGACGTGCGAGCTCGGTCCACTCCCGCGTGCCGGGGTGGCCCGCGCCGGCGTACACCGTCTCTCCGGCGAGCGCCCCGAGCGGCACCTCGGGCAGTTTGGCCAACGGGTGGTCCTCGGGCAGCAGCACCGCCATCTGCTCGTAGCGCACGGGTTGCTGGGCGAGGCCGGAGCGCAGTGCCGGGTCCAGACCGGCGTAGCGGCCGAAGGAGGCGTCCAGCCGCCCGGCGAGCAGCGCGGCCGCAGCTCCGGTGAGCCCGCGCTCGTAGCGGGCCAGCAGCTCGTGCCCGACGGCGAGTTCGCGGGCCCGGAGCAGCACCCGGTGGGCGGTCAGGGGGCCTTCGGAGTTGACGTCGACCAGCAGCGGGCGAGCGGTGCCGAAGGCGGCGAGGAGGTCGTCCTGGGCGGCGAGCACCCGCCGGGCGTGCGGGAGCAGGCGCTCGCCGTCCGCGGTGAGCGTCACCTGCCGGGTGGTACGGACGAACAGCTCGGCGCTCAGCTCCCGTTCGAGTCGCCGTACGTCCCGGCTGAGCGCCTGCTGGGCGACGTAGAGCCGGGCGGCGGCGCGGGTGAAGTGCAGTTCCTCGGCGACGGCCACGAAAGCGCGCAGCAGCCGGGGGTCGATCGCGGGAGGCATGGCAGCGAACTTACAACGCGGATGCGTGAATCGGGGCGGAACAGGTGTTGGACCGGTGCCGGGCGCACGGGAGAGCGTGAGCGGCATGTCCACGCCTACCGCACCGGCCTACCGCCGGCTCTTCACCCGCCCCGGCACCGTCGCCTTCACCACCGGCAACCTGCTCGCCCGCCTCCCGGTGGGGATGGCCGGGGTGAGCGCGGTGGTGATGATCGCCGGTGCCCGCGGCTCGTACGCCCTGGCCGGTGCGGTGAGCGCGACCGGGCTGGTGGCGAGCGGGCTCGCGGGACCCCGGCTGGCCCGCCTGGTCGACCGGTACGGGCAGGCCATGGTGGCCCGGCCCGCGACCCTGGTGGCGGTGCTCGGCGCCCTCGCCCTGCTGCTGTGCGTGCGCTACGACGCCCCCGACTGGACGCTGTTCGCCGCGTACGCCTTCTCGGCGGCCACGCCCAACATCGGCGGACTGTCCCGCGCCCGCTGGGCGCACCTGCTGCGCGACGATCCGGGAGCCCGGCACACCGCGAACTCCTTCGAGCAGGCCGCCGACGAGCTGTGCTTCATGCTGGGCCCGGCCCTGGCGTCCTTCCTGACCGGCACCTTCTTCCCTGAGGCGGGCACCCTCGCCGGGGCGGCGCTGCTCGCGGCCGGAATGCTGCTGTTCACCGCGCAGCGCGCGACCGAGCCCCCGCCGAGCCCACGCACCAGGGCGCCGTCCCCGCTGCGTGCCCCCGGCGTCCGGGCCCTGCTGGTGTGCTTCACCGCGACCGGGGCGGTGTTCGGGTCGATGGAGGTCGTCACGGTGGCGTACGCCGACGCCCAGGGGCAGCGTGCGCTGGCCGGGGTCGTGCTCGCGCTCCAGGCGGCGGGATCGTGCGCGGCGGGCCTGCTGTACGGGGCGCTGCCCCCTCGTCCCGCCGCGCGGCGCCTCGGGCGGTGCCTGGCCGCGATGGCCGCGCTGATGACGCTGCCCTGGCTCGCGGCCACCACCGGCTCGCTGTGGGTGCTGGCGGGTGCCCTCCTGGTGGCGGGCACGGCGACCGCGCCGACCATGGTCACGGCGATGATCCTGGTCCAGGAGCGCACCCCGGAGGGCCGGCTCAACGAGGGCATGAGCCTGGTCGTGACCGCTCTGCTCACCGGCATCGCCTGCGGCTCGGCCTGCGGCGGCTGGGCGGCGGACCACCTCGGCGCGGGCGCGGCCTACGCGATACCGGCGCTGGCGGCGTTGACGTCCTGTCTGTTCCACCGTGCGCTGCGCGGCACCCGGTGAAAAGACGAAGGCCCCGCCGCTCGACGCGACGGGGCCTTCGCCCACATGGGTTCCGGAGGCCCGAGGGCCTCCCGATCGTGGAGATGGCGGGAATCGAACCCGCGTCCACCGGTGCAGAAACAGGGCTTCTCCGTGTGCAGTCCGCTTCGATTTTCTCGGCCCCGGAGATCACGCGGACAAGTCTCCGACGGGCTCAGTCACTGTTTGGTTTCCCTCTTCACCCCGTGACCGGGATCAAGGTTTAGTTCCCTAGCTGATGCCAGGATCCGGGTCGGGAACAGCCCCGGGCTGACACTTCGCAAGTCGCTACTTAGGCAGCGAGGGCGAAGGAATCGCGCTTGGTGTTGGCGATTATTTTTTGCGACATATGGTTTACGAGATCATTGCCGCTTCCTCGACACGCTTCCCCTGCTTCGACATCCGCTGTCGAAACCGATCATCCCCATGTTGTTTTTTCAATGCCCCCCGCAGGAGGCGGCGCACCCTCGATGGAGTGCTGTGCCATCGTACGTGACCAACGCGGGAGTGTGCCAGCTTATTCCCGCGGGCCCGGTCAGACGCCGCGCTGCTTGCGCTTGGCGGCCGCGATGGCCCGGTCCGACTCGCGCCGGTCCTGCTTCTCGCGCAGGGTCTGCCGCTTGTCGTACTCCTTCTTGCCGCGTGCCAACGCGATCTCCGCCTTGGCCCGGCCGTCCTTGAAGTACAGGGCGAGGGGGACGATGGTGTGGCCCGTCTCCTGGGACTTCGCCTCCAGCTTGTCGATCTCCTCGCGGTGCAGCAGCAGCTTGCGCTTGCGGCGCACGGCGTGGTTGGTCCAGGTGCCCTGGCTGTACTCGGGGATGTGGGCGTTGTGCAGCCACGCCTCGTTCCCGTCGATCTGGACGAACCCGTCGGCCAGCGAGGCGCGGCCCTGGCGCAGCGACTTCACCTCGGTGCCGGACAGCACGATCCCGGCCTCGTAGGTGTCGATGATCGCGTAGTCGTGCCGGGCCTTCTTGTTCTGGGCGACGAGCTTGCGCTTGCCGTCCTTGACCTTGCCCTTGGCGGAGGCCGCCTGCTTGGGCTGGGACTCCTTCGGTACGTACATTCCCTTGCTCATAGTGCCGCCCATTTTCGCACCATGGAGGGGGGCGGAGGGAAGCGGATTAGGGGCGGGATCAGGGGTCGCTCAGGGGCTGTCGGGGGTCGCCCAGGCCGGTGAGGACCGTTTCCGCGCGCTTGAGGGCGCTCGGGCCCGGCTCCAGGTCCGGGGTGATGCCCCGGCCGTCGACGGCGTGGCCGGAGGGAGTGCGGTAGTGGCCGACGGTCAGTTCGGCCACCGAGCCGTCCGGCAGGGCGGTCGGCATCTGGACCGACCCCTTGCCGAAGGTGCGCGAGCCGATCACCACGGCCCGGCCCCGGTCCTGGAGGGCGCCGGTGAGCAGTTCGGCGGCGCTCATCGTGCCGCCGTCGACCAGGGTGACCAGCGGGCGGGCGGTGTCCCCGCCGGAGGAGGCGTGCAGGGCGCGCTGGGCGCCGTCCACGTCGTAGGTGGCGACCAGGCCGCCGTCGAGGAAGCAGGAGGCGGTGGCGACGGCCTCGGTGACCAGGCCGCCGGAGTTGCCGCGCAGGTCGAGCACGACCCCGCTGCGGGCCGGAGCGCGCCGCACGGCGTCCCGCACGGCCCTGGCGGAGCCCTTGGTGAAGGCGGACACCCGGACCACGACGACCCCGGCGAACGGATCGGTGACGGTCACCGGGTCGGTGGAGAGCCGGGCCCGGTGCAGGGTCCGGGACCAGGAGTCGGCGCCGCGCTGGATGCCGACGGTGACCGGGGTGCCGGCGGAGGCGTCCTCGGCGTCGCCGCGCAGCAGGGAGACCACCTCGGTGACCGGCCGCCCGTCCACGCCGCGCCCGTCGACGCTGCGCAGCCGGTCGCCCTCGCGGATGCCGGCGTCGGCGGCGGGCGAGTGGGACCGTACGCGGCTCACGGTGACCCGCCCGTCGCGGCCGCGCTTCGCCCACAACCCGACGCCGGTGTACTCGCCGTCCAGGGAGTCGCGGAACTCGGCGTACTCGTCCTCGGAGTAGACGGCGGCCCAGCGGTCTCCGCTGCGGCTGACGGCCTGCTCGGCGGCCTCGGTGGGCGACTCGCCCTTCGCCATCGCCTCGGCGGCGGCCCGGCGCACGTCCTCGGGGCGGGGCTTCCCGGTGGCCCGGCTCCCCTCGGCGGAAGGGGCGTCGGTGTCCATGCGGCGGGCCTGCGCGGTGTCCGGCAGGGAGCCCGTGACGGCCCCCGCGGTCAGCACTCCGGCGAACACCAGTGTCAGGGCGGCCCCGCGGCGTTTGCGGCGGGGCTGGCGGAACAGGTCGTTGCCTGACATGGCGGTGAGTCTAGGACAACACGAAGGGCCGTACAGACGGATGTCTGTACGGCCCTCTTGGCATGTGTCACACCTTCAGGTACTTGCGCAACGCGAAGAACGCCGCCAGCGAAGGCATCAGCACGCTCGTCGCGAGGATCAGCGGCAGCTTGGTCAACACCGAGTCCCAGCCGATGAAGTTGATGAGGGTCAGCTTGCTGGACAGGGCCATGCCGTGGTCGATGGTGAAGTACCGGCCCAGCACCAGGAAGACGCACGCGAGGCTGCCGCCGATCAGCCCGGCGACCGCGGCCTCCATGATGAACGGCGCCTGGATGTAGAACCCGGAGGCGCCGACCAGCCGCATGATCCCGGTCTCCCGGCGGCGGCTGAACGCGGACACCCGCACGGTGTTGACGATCAGCAGCAGCGCGACGAACAGCATCAGCGCCATCAGGAACAGCGCGGCCCGGTTCATCAGGTTGAGCAGCTGGAAGAGGTTGTCGAGGATGCTCCGCTGGTCCTGCACCGACTGCACACCGGCCCGCCCGTTGAACGCGGTGGCGATCACCTGGTACTTCTGCGGGTCCTTGAGCTTGATCCGGTACGACTCCTGCATCTGGTCCGGCGTCAGCGAGCTGGCCAGCGGGGAGTTGCCGAACTGCTCCTTGTAGTGCTTGTAGGCGGTGTCCTGCGACTCGTAGGTCACCTTCTCCACGATGGAGGACATCTTGCCGAGGTCCGCCTGGATCTGCTTCTTCTGGTCCTCGGTGGCCGCGCCCTTGGCGCAGTTGACGTCCGACTGGGCGTCGCTCTTGTTGCAGAGGAAGATCGAGACGTTGACCTTGTCGTACCAGTAGCCCTTCATGGTGCTCACCTGGTCGCTCATCATCAGGGAGCCGCCGAAGAGGGCCAGGGACAGGGCGACGGAGACGATGACGGCGAAGGTCATCGTCAGGTTGCGTCGGAGGCCGACACCGATCTCCGACATGACGAACTGGGCGCGCATGGCGTCTGGTCAAGCCTTTCCGCTTAGTGCTGGTAGCCGTAGACGCCGCGGGCCTGGTCGCGCACGAGGCGGCCCTTCTCCAGCTCGATGACGCGCTTGCGCATCTGGTCCACGATGTTCTGGTCGTGCGTCGCCATGATGACGGTGGTGCCCGTCCGGTTGATGCGGTCGAGCAGCTTCATGATGCCGACGGAGGTCTGCGGGTCGAGGTTGCCGGTGGGCTCGTCGGCGATCAGCAGCTTGGGGCGGTTGACGAACGCCCGCGCGATGGCGACGCGTTGCTGCTCACCGCCGGACAGCTCGCCCGGCATGCGGTCCTCCTTGCCGCCGAGCCCGACGAGGTCGAGCACCTGGGGCACGGACTTGCGGATCTCGCCGCGGGACTTGCCGATGACCTCCTGCGCGAAGGCCACGTTCTCCGCGACCGTCTTGTTGGGCAGCAGGCGGAAGTCCTGGAAGACCGTCCCGAGCTGGCGGCGCATCTGCGGCACCTTCCAGTTGGACAGCCGGGCGAGGTCCTTGCCGAGGACGTGCACCTGGCCGTGGCTGCACCGCTCCTCGCGGAGCACCAGCCGGAGGAAGGTCGACTTGCCGGAGCCGGACGACCCCACGAGGAAGACGAACTCGCCCTTCTCCACTTCCAGGGACACCTCCCTGAGGGCGGGGCGGGTCTGCTTGGGGTAGACCTTGGAGACACTGTCGAATCGGATCACGGATGCACCACGGGTCGCCGGGGGATGATGAGCGTGACCATACGCGAACCGGGAGTGCCTACGCAGGGCCCGGTCGCGTTGGGAGAGACTTGTGCGTTTTTGTACGGGGCGTTCGGCCGGGCGGCTCTCCCCCGCTTTTCCGGAGCGACCGCGCCCTTTCGGGGGGAACCTGGCAGAGTGGAGAGGGAACGTTCTCGTTCCCGTCGGCGTTGTACGGGGTCGAGGGCCTGGCACGAGGAGGGCGAGCGCATGACGTACGACCGGTTGGTGTGCGCGAACTGCGCGGCGCCCGTGAGCGAGGGGCGCTGCCCGGTGTGCCGGGCGAGTCGTGAGCGGCTCCAGCAGCAGGCGGGGTTCCTTGGCGGAGTGAGCCCGGCGGCGCTGGTCGCACTGATGATTGCGCTGATCGCGCTGACGGCGCTGCTCGCGCACCAGACCGTCTAGGTCATCTCCCAGGGACGGTCTCCCTGACGCGGGAAAGGGCCCGGAGCGGATGCTCCGGGCCCTTTCCCCACTCCGCCGAGGTTGCGCGAAGTGACCTTTCGGCTACCCTCAGGCGGCCGCACCGCCGCCGCGGTTGCCCGCCAGGCGCGGCAGGACACGGAAGGCGACACCGCCCGCGATCATCGTCGCGGCGCCGACCAGCAGGAACATGGTCTCCCCCGCACCGGTCTCGGCAAGCTGCTTGCCGTTGCCGGTCTGCTGCGGAGCGGTGTCCGAGCCGGTGTCGGTGAGGGCGGAGGTGCCCTCCTCCTGGGAGACGTTGTCGTTGCCGCCGTCGGGGATGGTGCCGGGACCGGCGTCACCGGAGGTGCCGCTTCCGCCCGTGGCGGACCCGCCGGTCGTGCCGCCGGTGGAGTCATCGCCGCCCGTGGTGGACCCACCGGAGGTGGAACCGCCCGTGGTGGAGGACCCGCCGGTGGAGCCGCCGGTGGTCGAGCCACCGCCGGTCGTGTCACCGCCCGTGGTGGAGCCGCCCGTGGTGGAGCCGCCCGTGGTGTCACCACCGGTCGTGTCACCGCCCGTGGTGTCGCCACCCGTCGTGTCGCCACCCGTGGTGTCGCCACCGGTCGTGTCACCGCCCGTGGTGTCGCCACCGGTCGTGTCACCACCGGTCGTGTCACCGCCCGTGGTGTCACCGCCCGTCGTGTCGCCACCCGTGGTGTCACCGCCGGAGGAGTCGCCGCCCCCGATCACGCCACCGATGACACCGCCGATGGTGTCACCGCCGGTGGTGTCACCGCCGGTGGTGTCACCGCCGGTGGTGCCCTCGGTACCGCCCTCGGTGCCACCGTCCGTGCCGGGGTCCGGGTCGGTGCAGGCGACAAGGACACCGCAGGTCGGGTCGGGCTCGGGCTGACCCGGGTCGGCGGAGGCCACGCCGGCCACCATCAGCGAGGCGCCGGCGGCCATCACGGCGCCGGCGGCTATGCGTGCGACGCGGACACGCGTCTTGTTCGTCATATGGTTGCTACCCCCAGTAGCTGTTGTCGATGTGGCGGCGCATGGGGCGGGCCGTGCTCGACGGAGGCAGCTGACGACACCGGCGCCGGCTCTCGGCCGGCACCTGGCACTCTCCCGTTCCCCCGGTTCACATGCGCCCCACGGATACGCATGCCGCGCCTCACCTTTCCCATTTTTTTAAGCAAGGTCAAGGCCGTTGCGGGCGCAATGTCCTGGGAGGGGCGCGTTTGGCGGGAGTTGGTTGATCCGACTGTGACCTAATGCCCACACATAAAACAACTGCCGCCCGCTGGGCGGCAGTTGTCAGAGGTTGTCATGTCGACAAACTTACTTCTCCTGCTGCTTGCGCCAGCGAATCCCGGCCTCCAGGAAGCCGTCGATCTCGCCGTCGAGCACGGACTGCGGGTTGCCAACCTCGAACTCGGTGCGCAGGTCCTTGACCATCTGGTAGGGGTGCAGGACGTACGACCGCATCTGGTTGCCCCAGGAGCTGCCGCCGTCGCCCTTGAGGGCGTCCATCTTGGCGCGCTCCTCCTGCCGCTGGCGCTCCAGCAGCTTGGCCTGCAGCACGTTCATGGCGGTGGCCTTGTTCTGGATCTGCGAGCGCTCGTTCTGGCAGGAGACCACGATGCCGGTGGGGAGGTGCGTGAGGCGGACGGCGGAGTCCGTCGTGTTCACGCCCTGGCCGCCGGGACCCGAGGAGCGGTACACGTCGACACGCAGGTCCGACTCGTCGATCTCGACGTGGTCGGTCTGCTCCACGACCGGGAGCACCTCGACGCCCGCGAAGGAGGTCTGCCGGCGGCCCTGGTTGTCGAAGGGTGAGATGCGCACCAGGCGGTGCGTGCCCTGCTCGACGGAGAGCGTGCCGTAGGCGTACGGGATCTGGACGGCGAAGGTGGTCGACTTGATGCCGGCCTCCTCGGCGTACGACGTCTCGTAGATCTCCGTCTTGTAGCCGTGCCGCTCCGCCCAGCGGAGGTACATGCGCTGGAGCTGCTCGGCGAAGTCGGCGGCGTCGACGCCGCCCGCCTCGGCGCGGATGTTGACCAGCGCCTCGCGGGAGTCGTACTCGCCGGAGAGGAGGGTACGGACCTCCATCTCGTCCAGCGCCTTCTTCACCGCGGTCAGCTCGGACTCGGCCTCGGCGCGGGTGTCCGGGTCGTCCTCCTCCTCGGCCATCTCGAAGAGCACGGCGAGATCGTCGATCCGGCCGCGCAGCCCCTCGGCCTTCCTGACCTCGGCCTGGAGGTGGGAGAGCTTGCTGGTGATCTTCTGCGCCTCGTCCGGGTTGTCCCAGAGGGACGGCGCGGCCGCCTGCTCCTCGAGCACGGCGATGTCTGCCCTCATCCTGTCGAGGTCCAGGACGGCCTCGATCGACTCCATGGTCGAGGAGAGGGACTTCAGCTCTTCGGATACATCGACGACTGCCACGCCCCCAGCGTAACGGCTCCGCCGCTGCGGTAGGTCGCCGACGGTCGGGCCCACGACGGTGCGGGGTGTCACCCGCGGCGTATCAGGGGCTGCCGCGGCCCCCGGCCCCCGCCGCCGGCCCCAAGGGGCCCCGTCCTCGGGCGCCGGACGGGCGCGACGTGCCTGACCTGGGCCGGACGGTCCCCGCGCTCACGGTGCAGAAGTGCCGCTCTGCGCCGGAGCGGGCGCCTCGTCCCCGTCGCTCGTGGCCGCCCACGCGCCCGCTCCGACCGCTGCCGCCAGCAGGACTCCCGCCACGGTCAGCGTGATTCTGCGCCGCCGGGCCGCCGCCCTGTGGCGGGCCGAGCCGGGGCGGGGGGCTCCGGCAGGACGCGGGGCGCGAGCCGTTCCGTGGGCGCCGCCGGCCAGCTCGTCGGGGGCCGGTACGCGCATGGAGGTGTGGGTGTCACGGTTGGAGTCGGGTTTGGTGCCGGGGACGAGGGAGACGGCGCCTCGGCGGCGGACCGGTTCGCCGGCGGGGACGGGGGCCGGGGTCTCCTCCGGGGCGGCCTCGGGGTCGGGCTCGTCGACCTCCAGCGGAGGGATGCCCTCGAGGGTGGGGAGCTGTTCGCGCAGGCGGGCGGCGAGTTCGGAGGCCCGCAGCCGGGAGGCGGGTCCCTTGGCGAGGCACTGCACGATGAGCTGCCACAGCTCCTCGGGGATGCCGGGCAGCGGGACGACGGTCTCGGTGACGTGCCGCCGCAGCACCGCGCCGGGGTGCCCGCCGCCGAAGGGCGTGAATCCGGCGAGCAGCTCGTACAGCACGGTGGCGAGAGCGTAGATGTCGACGGCCGCGCGCGGGGGCAGTCCCTCGACGATCTCGGGGGCGAGGTAGTCGGGTGTGCCGATGATCTTCGTGGCGCGGGTGCGCCGGGGCGAGTCGATGAGCTTGGCCACGCCGAAGTCGGTGAGCAGCGCCGGGTGGGCGCCGCCGGGGCCGAGCGGGCCGCGCATGTCGAGGAGGATGTTCTCGGGCTTGACGTCCCGGTGGACGACACCGGCCGCGTGCGCGGCGGCGAGGCCGTCCGCGACGTCGGCGACGATCGCCACGGCGGCCTCCGGTGCGAGACGGCGCTCGCGCTCCAGGCGGGTACGCAGATCGGTGCCGCGCACGATGTCCATGACGAGGGCGAGGTCGTTGCCGTCCACCACCAGGTCCCGCACGGTCACGATGTGCGGGTGCTCCAGGCCCAGCAGCGCGGTCCGCTCCTGCACGAAGCGGCCGACCAGCTCCTGGTCGGAGGCGAGGTCCTCGCGCAGCATCTTGATGGCGACGGGCCCGTCCGGTCCCTCACCCAGCCACACTGTCCCGGCGCTGCCCCGCCCCAGGATCTGGTTGGCGGTGTACCGGCTGCCGATCTTCCGTGCCAAGACTGCTCCCACAGACGCGTGTTGCCCCGGTCGACAAAACTACGCGCCCGCCGGCCCCGCCTTCACCGCGGAGCCGGAAATCACCCGCTGGGTGTCGACAAATCCACAGAGCCGGCTCCGCGGGCGGCCCTCAGTTGCCGCCGGCGGAACTGTCCAGGCTCTTGAACCAGTCGGCGACGGAGCCGGCCCAGTCGCTCACCTGGTCCCAGTAGCCCTTGCCCTGGCCGACCCAGGTGTGCAGCGGAGTCAGCTCCCAGATCAGCCAGCTCGCCACGACCAGGATGAGAAGCGTGAAGAGGCAGCCCTTGAGACAGCCCAGACCAGGGATCTTCATCGGGTTGGCGCTGCGCTGCCGGGGCGGCCGGGGCTCACGCGCGGGTCGCTGCGGCTCCGGGGCGTACCGCTGGGGCTGCGGGGCGTACCGCTGGGGCTGCGGCGGCGGGGAGTACTGCTGCGGCTGCGGGGTCGAGCGCCGGGGCGCCGGGCGCTGCTGCGGCTGCTGCTGACGGGGCTGCTGGGGCTGGTGCTGCGGGCGGGCGGCCTGCCGCTGGGGGCGGCGGCGCAGCGGGTCCTCGTCCGGGTCGAGGTACTGGACCTGGGTCTGCTCGTTGCGGTCGCGGGCCGCGCGGAGCTGGGTCTGCCAGGGATGCGGCTGGTCCGGGTTCTGGGCGCTGTGCTGGTTCTGCCCGTAGGGGTCCTGCGGGTCGTGCCGGCCCGGGGGCACCGGGGGCATGACCGTGGTGGGGTCGGCTGCACCGGTGCTCGGGAGGACGGTGGTCGGGTCGGCGGCGCCCTGCGGGCCGGAGGTGTGCGGCAGGAAGCTGGTGGCCGCGTTGGGGTCGTAGGCCGCCTGCGCGGTGTTCGGAGGCAGTACCTGGGTGGCGGCACTGGCGTCGGGGGCGCCGGGCACGTCCGGCACGGGGGCCGGGGCGGGGTCGGGCGCGAGGAGGGCGGCGACGCCCTCGGCCGCGGCGATCTGCGCCGGGTCGGCGTGCACCCCGACGCCCTCGGCGACCACGCGCAGGGCGCGGGCGAGGTTCTCGGCGCCGGGCCGCTGCTCCGGGTTCTTGCGCAGGCAGCGCTCTATCACCGTCCACAGCGGGTCGGGGATGGTGGAGGGACGGCGCGGCTCGGCGCTGAGGTGCTGGTGCAGCACCTCCAGGGCGGTGGCGCCGGAGAACGGCGGCCGGCCGGTGACCAGCTCGTAGAGCAGGATGCCGGCGCCGTAGACGTCGACGGCGGAGGTCTGCGGGCGGCCCTCGGCGGACTCCGGGGCGACGTAGGCCGGAGTGCCGACGAACTCGTGGGTGCGGGTCAGGCCGGGCGAGTCGGCCAGCCGGGCGATGCCGAAGTCGGTCAGCATCGGGTGCATCCGGCCGTCGTACTGGCGCAGCAGCACGTTGGCGGGCTTCAGGTCGCGGTGGACGACGCCGTCGGCGTGGCTGGCGGCGAGCGCGTCGGCGACCTGGGCGGTGAGCAGGGAGGCGGCCACGGGCGAGAAGGGGCCGTTCTCCCGCAGGTAGCGGTGCAGGTCGGGGCCCTCGACGAGGTCCATGACGAGCGCCAGCAGATCACCCTCGACGACCAGGTCGCGGACCCGGACGATGTTGGGGTGGGTGAGCCGGAGCAGTACGGAGCGCTCGCGCAGGAAGCGCATCACGATGTCCGGGTCGCTCGCCAGCTCCTCCTTGAGGACCTTGATGGCGACCGTCTCGCCGGGCTGTCCCGCCACGGCCGCCTCGGCGCCCGCCGTCTCCCGCTGGCGGGCGCGCCAGACGGTGCCCGTGGCGCCGCGTCCGAGCGGCTCCTCGAGCAGGTACTTGCTGCCGACTGGCCGCACGTCACGCGCTCCCTGCTGCTTGCTCGCTGATTGCCGCCGGGGTGTTCCGGCGTTCCGACCACTGTAGTGGCCCCTCCGTGGGCCGCCTCCTGAGTACTACGCGCGGTTTCCGGTCCGCGTTCGTCCGTGTTCGATGGAAAGACGCTCACCTCGGTCCGCGGGTTGCCGGTCTCCGGCACGTGACCGATCTCAAGTGATCGCCGCCGCGTCACCGGTCAGGCACTTTTGGGGGCAGAGCTGACCAATCAAGATCACTTCGCACCGGGACGCGGGCGGGCGGGCCGCGACAGGTGCGAGGATGCGTGCAGTACTGGCCTACGTGCCCGTGCGGAGTGGGGGACCTCCGCGGCCGGGCGGAAGGGACCGCTGACGGCGATGCAGATCCGGCTGACCGTCGTAGATCCGCAGGGCGCGTCCCCGGGGCGGGGCGGCGCCGCGACGCGCGACGTGCTGGTCACCGCGCCCACCGGCACCGAGCTGGCGGCGGTGGCGCCCGCGCTGGCCTCGGCGGTCACCGGCGAGAGCGGGGCCGGCCGGGACGGCGGCGCTCCCGTGGTGCTGTACGCGGGTACCGACCGCCTGGACCCGCGCCGGCACACCGTCGGCGAGCCCCCGCTGGTCGACGGCGCGGTGCTGTCGCTGGGCATCCCGGCGGCCCCGGAGCCGCATCCCGAGCTGGACGACGCCCCGACCCAGCTCCACGTGGTCGCGGGCCCGGACGCGGGCGGGGTCCATCTGCTGCACGGCGGCCGGATAACCGTGGGCCGCTCCGCCGACGCCGACGTCCCCCTGGACGACCCCGACGTGTCCCGCCTGCACTGCGCGGTCACGGTCACCGCCGAGGGCCGGGTCTCGGTCGCCGACCTCGACTCCACCAACGGCACCACGCTGGACGGCGCCCGCGTCACCGGCCGCCCGCTGCGTTTTCCGCCGGGCGGCCTGCTGCGCCTGGGTGAGTCCGCGCTCAGGGTGACCCCGTCGGGAGGACCCGCGGCCCGGGTGCGCACGGCGGCGGACGGCGAGGGCTGCGTCCGGGTGCCTCTCGGGGAGGACCCGGAGGCCCGCCCCTGGGAGACCCCCGGCAGAGCCCCGGCCGCGACCGCGCCGGTCGGCCCGGCCGGGCCGACCGGGCACGCCTTCGGCACCGCCGCACGGATCGGCGCCGAGCGCGCGGAGCGGACCGCCGTACCCGAGCAGGGCCGGGCGCCCCGGATCGAGAGCCGGGCCCCCGGCCACCCCGCAAGCGGGTACCGGGAGCACGACACCCGCACCGGCCTCCGCCCGGACGACGTCCACCCCGACGAGCTGGACTCCCCCACCCGCAGGGGCACCCCCCTTCAGGACACCGACCTACCCGTCCGCCGCCGGGGCATCGGCGCCTGGGCACGCAGGCTGGCCGGCGGCCGGGGCGAGCACCCCGCCGCCGAGGAGGCGCCGTACGCCGAAGTGGCACCCGTGGCGCCGTCCGGGACGTTCCGTCGCCCGGAGACCTGGCCGGACCCGGCCGCGCTGCTGCTGACGGCGCTCGGCCCGGGACCGAGGCTCTGGGAGCGGGGTCCGGGACACCACGAGGCGCTGGCCGTGCGGCTCGGCACCGCCGACCGGACCGCACCGGACGGCTCGGCGCTGCCCGCGGTGCCGGTGACGGCCGCGCTGCGCGAGGCGGGCTCCCTGGGCCTGGCCGGTCCGCGCCCCCGGCTCGCGGGGCTGGCCCGCGCGGTACTGGCGCAGCTGGCCGCGCTGCACTCGCCGGACCTGCTGGAGATCGTGCTGATCAGTGCGGACCGCGCCCGCCCGGTGGAGGAGCGCACCGCCGAGTGGTCCTGGCTCGGCTGGCTGCCGCACGTCCGGCCGGGCCACGGCCAGGACTGCCGGCTGCTGCTGGCCTACGACCGCGAACAGGCCGCGGCCCGCACCGGCGAGCTGCTGCGCCGCGTCGAGTCCCTCACCGACCCCTCCTCCTTCCGGCCCGGCCCGGCCGGGCATCGGGGGCCTTACACGGTGGTCGTGGTGGACGGCGACCCCGGTGGCTCGGCGCTGCGGGAGGACGTGGCGCGGCTGGCGGTGGGCGGGCCGCGTGCCGGGGTGCACGTGGTGTGCCTGGCCGAGACCGCCCCCGCCTCCCCCGTCTCACCGCTGGCGCAGACCTACGAGGCGGCCTGCGCGGTGACGCCCACCTTCCGCGAGTGCGGCGCGGTGGCGCTGCTCAGCGGGGACGTGGCGACCGCGCTGCGGCTGATGCGGGTGGCGCCGACCGGCCCGGTGGGACCGGGCACCCTCGCCGCCGTGGACGCGGTGTCGCCCGCCTGGGCCGAGCGGTTCGCGAGGGCGCTGGCCCCGCTGCGCCCGGACGCCCCGGGCGGCGACCGGGACACGCGCGTGGCGGTGCCGCTGCCGCTGTCGGCCCGGCTGCTGGACGAACTGGGGCTGGCCCGTGCCACCCCGGCCTCGCTGATGGCCCGCTGGGCGGACGCGGCCGACGACGCCGAGTCGCTGGGCGGCCGGGCCCGCGCGGTGCTGGGCGCCGGTCCTCGTGGTCCGGTCACCGCCGATCTGGTGGCCGACGGTCCGCACCTGCTCGTCGAGGGCCCGCCCGGCAGCGGCCGTACGGAGCTGCTGCGGTCGGTGGTGGCCTCACTGGCCGCCGCCGAGCGACCGGACCGGCTCGGCATGGTGCTGATCGACGGCCGGGACGGCGTCGGCACCGCCGCCGGGGCCGGCGAGGGGCTGCGGTCGTGTACCGACATACCGCATGTGACCACTCACCTGATCGCCAACGACCCGGTGCGCATGCGGGAGTTCGCCCAGTCGCTGAGCGCGGAGCTGAAGCGCCGGGCGGAGCTGGTCGGGCTGACCGACTTCGCGCACTGGCACACCGCGCACGAGGTGTCCGGCCGGATGGTCGCCCAGCGCGGCCCCGGCGGCCGCGTCCAGGGCGACGGTGACCTGGAGACGCCTCCCACCTCCACGCTGCGGCTGCGGCCCGGCGCCGCCCGGCGGCGCACCGAGGCGGCGCCCCCGCTGCCCCGGCTGGTGGTCGTGGTGGACGACCTGGACGCCCTGGTCTCCCCCGCGCTCGGCTCGCCGGGCCGGCCCGCCGCCGGGTCGGTGGTGCGGGCACTGGAGGCGGTGGCCCGCGAGGGCGAGCGGCTCGGCGTGCACCTGGTGACCGTGTCCGGCACGGGCGGCCGCGCGGCGGAGACGGAACCGGTGCGGCGGGCCACCCTGCGGGTGACGCTGGACGCGCCCTCGGGCGGACGCGGTGCGAGTCCCGCCGAGCGGGGCGCGGAGGGCGAACCGGCTCCGGGCCGCGGGATGCTGGCGTACCCGGACGGCCGGGTCACCGGGATGCAGGGCGGCCGGGTGACGGGCCGCATCCCGCGCACCGCGACCCAGCGGCCGACCGTGCTGCCGCTCGACTGGCAGCGGATGGGCGACCCTCCCACCCGGCGCCCGGTGCGCGAGCTGGGCAACGGCCCCACCGACCTGGCCCTGCTGGCGAGCGCGGTGGAGCGGGCGGCCCGTCAGGTGTCGGCCGGTCAGGTGCCCTCGCTGCTCTGAGCGCACGGCGCCGGAATTCCTCCTCCCGGATGCGCATACCCCGATGATCACGAGCCGGTCACGATGCGTGTCCGGACCGTGCCGGTGCTCTTGCCGCACCGGGGCGGCCCGGCGTACACCGGAGCGCACACGCAGAGTTCAGGCGTTCAACGCGGAACGACGAACGGGGAAGTGATGCGCGAGCCGAGCGACACCATTCGAGGACACCGGGCCGGCGCCGCCGTCGCCGCGCTGCTGGCGGGAGCCCTCGCGCTCACCGCCTGCTCCGGCGGTGACGGCGGGACGAAGGACACCGACGAGGGGGGCGGCGGAGCCACCGGTTCCACGGTCACCCTGCCGAAGCTGAACGGCACGGAACTCGAGGTCGCCGCCGTCTGGACCGGCACCGAGCAGGCGAACTTCAAGAAGGTGCTGGCGGAGTTCGAGAAGCGCACGGGCGCGAAGGTGACGTTCGTGCCCGCGCAGGACCCGATCATCAACTTCCTCGGTTCCAAGATCGCGGGAGGGCAGCCGCCGGACGTGGCGCTGCTGCCGCAGCCGGGCGCGATCAAGCAGGCGGTCGAGAAGAAGTGGGCCAAGCCGCTCGGCCCGGACGCCGTGAAGGAGCTGTCGAAGAACTACTCGCAGGGCTGGCAGGACATCGGCAAGGTCGACGGCAAGCCGTACGGCGTCTACTACAAGGCCGCCAACAAGTCGCTGATCTGGTACAACGCGCCCGTCTTCGAGAACGCGGGCGCCAAGGAGCCGAAGACCTGGGCCGAGCTGCTGACCGCCGCGCAGGCGGTGTACGACTCCGGTGTCACCCCCTTCTCGGTGGGCGGCGCGGACGGCTGGACGCTGACCGACTGGTTCGAGAACGTCTACCTCTCCCAGGCGGGGCCGGAGAAGTACGACCAGCTCGCCAAGCACGAGATCAAGTGGACCGACCCCTCGGTGAAGCGGGCGCTCACCACGCTCGCCCAGATCTGGGGCAAGAAGGACTACGTGGCGGGCGGCGCGGACGGCGCGCTGCAGACCGAGTTCCCGGCCTCGGTGACCCAGACCTTCACCGGCGGCGACCAGCCGAAGGCCGCGATGGTCTACGAGGGCGACTTCGCTCAGGTCAACATCGGTGAGACCAAGGCGAAGGTGGGCGCGGACGCCAAGGTCTTCCCCTTCCCGTCGGTCGGCTCGACCGCGCCGGTGGTCTCCGGCGGTGACGCGGCGGTGATCCTGAAGGACTCCAAGGGCGCCCAGGCGCTGGCGACCTTCCTGGCGTCCCCGGACGCGGCGACGGTTCAGGCCAGGCTCGGCGGCTATCTGTCGCCGAACAAGAACGTGCCGGACTCGGCCTACCCGAACGAGACCCAGCGCACCATCGCCAAGGCGCTCGTCAAGTCCGGGGACGACTTCCGCTTCGACATGTCCGACCAGGCGCCCCAGGCGTTCGGCGGCACGCCCGGCAAGGGCGAGTGGAAGGACCTCCAGGACTTCCTGAAGAACCCGAAGGACGTCGCGGGCACCCAGGCGAGGCTGGAGAAGGACGCGGCGGCCGCGTACGGGAACGGGGGCTGATCCGGTCATGGCATCGGCAGCGGCGGCCGGGGCCCCTCCGGGCCCGGCCGCGCCGAAGAGCCGCAGGAGCGTGACCGGGACGCGCAAGGTGGTGGCGGCACTCTTCCTGCTGCCGGCCCTGGTGCTGCTCGGCGCGCTCGTGCTGTACCCGATCGGGTACTCGCTGGTCCGCAGTCTCTACGACTCCTCGGGCGGCCGGTTCGCCGGACTGGACAACTACCGGGCGCTGTTCACGGACGACGGCATCCGCACCGCGCTCAAGAACAACGTGATCTGGGTGGTGTTCGCGCCCACCGTCTCCACCGCGCTCGGCCTGGTCTTCGCCGTGCTGACCGAACGGGTGCGCTGGGGAACGGCGTTCAAGCTGGTCGTCTTCATGCCGATGGCGATCTCGATGCTGGCCGCCGGGATCATCTTCCGGCTGGTGTACGACCAGGACCCGGACAAGGGTGTCGCCAACGCGGTGTGGGTCGGGGTGCACGACTCCTTCGCCCAGTCGTCGGCGTTCCCCAAGGCGCACCCGGGCCGTGAGTCGCCCCTGGCCGGACAGGGTGGCGCCTTCGTCACCAAGGACCCGGTGAAGGCGGGCACCCCGGTCGCGCTGCCCATGGTCGGCGTGGCCCCGGACCAGTTCCCGGACGACGCGAAGCGGGCCGTCGCCGCCCGGCCGGAGCCGGGGAAGGTCACCGGCACGGTCTGGCAGGACTTCACCCGCGGCAAGGGCGTCGGGAAGCTCGGTGCCCCGGATGCGTCCGAGCGCGGGTACGCCGGGATGCGGATCGAGGCCGTGAAGGACGGCCAGGTCGTGGCCTCGGCGAAGGCCGCCGGGGACGGCACCTTCACCCTGCCCGCCTCGGCGGACGGGGCCCGGCTGCGGCTGCCCGCCGCCAACTTCAAGGAGGCCTACAACGGCGTCGACTGGCTCGGCCCGGCCCTGGTGACCCCGGCGATCATCGGCTCCTACGTCTGGATGTGGGCGGGCTTCGCCATGGTGCTGATCGCGGCGGGCCTCGCCGGGGTGCCGAGGGAACTGCTGGAACAGGCGAGGGTGGACGGTGCCACTGAATGGCAGGTGTTCCGCAAGGTGACCGTGCCGCTGCTCGCACCGGTGCTCGCGGTCGTCACCGTCACGCTGATGATCAACGTGCTGAAGGTGTTCGACCTCGTCTACATCATCGCGCCGGGCTCGTCCCAGGACGACGCGAACGTGCTGGCGCTGGAGCTGTACCGCAAGGGCTTCTCCGAGGGGCGGCCCGGTGTGGCCAGCGCCATCGCGGTGTTCCTGCTGCTGCTGGTGATCCCGGTGATGCTGTTCAACATCCGCAGGCTGCGGCGGGAGGGCCGGCGATGAGCACGCACACGGAGAGCGCGGGGCGGGTGCGCGAGCTTCCCGCCGGGGACGCCGCGGGAGGCCGGCGTTCACTGGGCGCCCGGCTGGTCCAGGGGCTGGGCGGCGGCCTGGTGCGGTTCGTCCTGGTCGTGGTGGCCCTGTTCTGGCTGGTGCCGACGATCGGGCTGCTGGTCTCCTCGCTGCGCTCGCCGGACGACATGAACGCGAGCGGCTGGTGGA
Source organism: Streptomyces sp. NPDC001781 (assembly GCF_053596035.1). NCBI lineage: Bacteria > Bacillati > Actinomycetota > Actinomycetes > Kitasatosporales > Streptomycetaceae > Streptomyces > Streptomyces sp. NPDC001781. The sequence goes on from NZ_JBSFFI010000034.1 coordinate 20,128, forward strand.
CGGTGTTCACCGAGCCGTCGAAGCTGACCTTCGAGAGCTACGGCAAGCTGCTGGAGAACGGCGACATCACCCACTCCCTCGTCAACACCGTGCTGATCACGGTCCCGGCGACGTTGGGCGTGGTGGTGATCGGTTCGCTGGCCGCCTACGCGTTCGCGTGGATGGAGTTCCCCGGCCGCGACTGGTGGTTCCTCGGCGTGGTCGCGCTGCTGGTGGTGCCGGTGCAGGTGGCGCTCATCCCGATCGCCGAACTCTTCGGCACCGTCGGGCTGTTCGGCTCGATCCTGGGCGTGGTGCTGTTCCACATCGGGTTCGGGCTGCCGTTCGCGGTGTTCCTGCTGCGGAACTTCTTCGCGGAGATCCCGCGCGAGCTGCTGGAGGCGGCCCGGCTGGACGGCGCGGGCGAACTCCGTTTGTTCGCGCGGGTGGTGATGCCGCTCGCCGCGCCCGCCATCGCGAGCCTCGGCATCTTCCAGTTCCTGTGGGTGTGGAACGACATGCTGGTGGCGCTGGTGTTCACCAAGTCCGGCTCCCAGCCGATCACGGTGGCGCTCCAGACCCAGGTACGGCAGTTCGGGAACAACATCGACGTGCTCGCGCCCGGCGCGTTCCTGTCGATGGTGATCCCGCTGGCCGTGTTCTTCGCCTTCCAGCGGCAGTTCGTGTCCGGGGTGATGGCGGGGGCGGTCAAGTAACCGGTTCCGCAAAGGTGTTGCCCGGGGGATACCGCACGGTTCCCCCGGGCGTCCCCCGTATGCCGTAGGGGCCGTAACCAACGTCCCCGGGCGGCCGTTGCCGGGCTGAAGGCCCGCGCCGACCGACCCATGGATGTGCCTTGCCCAGGTTCAGCGTCATCGTCCCCGCGTACCAGGTCCAGGCGTACCTCGCCGAGTGCCTGGACTCGGTGCTCGCGCAGTCGTATCCGGACTTCGAGCTGATCGCGGTGGACGACCGCTCGCCGGACGGCTGCGGCGCGATCATCGACGAGTACGCGGCCCGCGACCCCCGTGTGCGGGCCGTGCACCTCCCGGAGAACGCGGGCCTCGGCCCCGCCCGCAACGCCGGGATCGACGAGGCGCGCGGTGACTACCTGCTCTTCCTCGACGGCGACGACACCCTCACCCCGCACTCCCTGCGCGCGGTGGCGGACCGTCTCGCGGCGACCGGCGGGCCGGACGTGCTGGTCTTCGACTACGCCCGCACCCACTGGGACGGCACGACCCTGCGCAACCGGCTGGCGGACCGTCTCACCGAGGACGGCCCGGCCCCCTTCACCCTGGCCGGCCGGCCGGGGCTGCTGCGGGTGCTGATGGTGGCGTGGAACAAGGCGTACCGCAGGGAGTTCGTCGCCCGCGAGGGCTTCCGGTTCCCGCCCGGCTACTACGAGGACACCCCCTGGACCTTCCCGGTGCTGATGGCGGCCGGGTCGATCGCCACGCTGGACCGGGTCTGCGTGCACTACCGCCAGCGCCGCGGGGGCAGCATCCTGCGCACCACCAGCCTCCGCCACTTCGACGTGTTCGACCAGTACGACCGGGTCTTCGCGTACCTGGCCGGGAGACCCGAACTGGAGTGCTGGCGACCTGAGCTGTACGCCCGCATGGTCGATCACCTCACCACGGTCGCCACCCGGCGGGACCGCCTGCCGCGCGGCAGCCACCCGGCGTTCCTGCGCCGGGCCCGCGCCCACTGCCGCCGCCACCGCGCCCCCGGCACCCCGGCACCCCCCGGCCTTCGTCGTGCCCTGGTCCGGCACGGCATGCACCGCGCCTTCCGCACCCTGCGCCTCGCCGCCGCGCTCCGCCGCCGCACCCGCGCCTCGGCCGCACGCGGGACGCGGAGGCTGCGCGCGGCCCTGCTGCGGCTGCACTACCGGGTGCAGCGGATGCTCCCCCTGCGCGCCGACCACGCCCTCTTCGCCGCCACCGCGGCCCCCGACCGCGGCTGCGACCCGAGCGCCCTGGAGGCCGCGTTCCGCGCGCACGCCCCGCACATCCGCACCGCCTGGCTCGGCCGCCCCGGCACCGCCGCCCACTTCACCGCGCTGGCCCGCTCCAAATACCTCGTGCACAACGCCGGCTTCGGGCCGGGCCTCGTCAAGCGCCCGGGCCAGGTGTTCGTGCAGACCCGGCAGGGCACCCCGCTCGGTCACACCGGCCTCGACCTCCGGGAACGTCCGGCGGCCGCCCCCGGCACGGACTTCGCCGGGCAACTGCGCGAGGTCGACCAGTGGGACTACGTCCTCTCCGGCAACCGGCACTCCACCCTGACCTGGGAGCGCGCCCACCCCGGCGGCTACACCACACTGGAGTACGGCAGTCCGCGCAACGACGCCTTCCAGCACGCCACTTCGGACGAGGTGACCCGGCTGCGCGCCCGTCTCGGCGTGCCGGAGGGGACGGTCGCCGTGCTGTACGTGCCCGCGCGCCGCGACCACCGGCGCACCCAGACCCCGCCGCTGGACCCCGGCCGGCTGCTCGGCCTCATGGGCCCCCGGTTCACCCTGCTCACCCGCGCCCCGCTCGGCGAGCCGGCCGCGGGGGCGGGCGCCCGGCTGCTCGACGTCTCCGCCCATCCCGACCTGCCGTCCCTGTGCCTGGCCTCGGACGCGCTGCTGACCGACTTCTCGCCGCTGATGTTCGACTACGCGGGGCTGGACCGCCCCGTGGTGCTGCACACCGGGGACTGGGACACCTTCCGCACGGTCCGGGGCGCCTACCTCGACCTGCTCGCCTGCCCGCCGGGACCGCTCGCCCGCACCGAGGAGGAGGTCGCGGACGTGTTCGTCTCCGGGCACTGGCGCGGGGTGCGCTCCGCCCGGCTGCGGGCCTCGTTCCGCGAACGCTTCTGCCCGTACGACGACGGCGACGCGGGCGAGCGGGTCGTCCGCCATGTGGTGCTGGGGCAGCCGGTGGTGCCTCCCGGTGCGCGCAGGCCGGTGCGGTCGGCGGCCGAGGGCCAGGTCAGGGCGCCGCTGGCGTCCGTGCCGCAACCTTCCGGCCCGCTCCCCGTCACCGAGGGCCGCTGAACACCGTTGGACCTTCCGGGAGTCTCCATGCCCCTCGGCACGACGCGGCCCACGCCGGCCCGGCCGTCCACCTGGCGCCCCGCCGGGCGGCCGGGCCGCGTCCGCAAGACGACAGAAAGAACAGCATGCCCCGCTTCAGCATCATCGTCCCCTCCCACGGGGTCCCGGGCCGGCTGTCGCAGGCCCTCGACTCGGTCCTCGACCAGTCCTTCGGCGACCTGGAACTGATCCCGGTCTGCGACTCACCCGACGCCCCGGCCGCCGCCGTGGCCGCCGGACACGCCGAGCGCGACCGGCGGGTGCTCCCGGTGAACTCGCCGCCTTCGGCCGGACTGAGCGGGGCGCGCAACGCCGGGCTGCGGGCCGCGCGCGGCGGGTACGTGCTGTTCCTGGACGGCGACGACCTGCTGCTGCCCGGCGCGCTCGCCGCCCTGGACCGGCGGCTGACCGAGACCGCCGGCGTCGACGTGCTCTACACCGGGTACGAGCGCGCGCCCTGGTGGGAGGGCGAGGCCGCCGACCCGGCCGGCCCGCTGCTGGCGAAGGCCCCCCAGGGCGCCTTCGCGCCCGGCGCGGCCCCCTGGCTCACCGGTGCCCGCTTCCCCGCCTGGAGCGCCTGCTACCGGCGCTCCTTCCTCACCGAACACGGACTCGCCTTCCCCGAGGGGCACTTCACCGACCTCGGCTGGGGCGGCCTGGTCGGCGTCGCCGCCGAACGGATCGCGGTGCTGCGCCGGGCGGTCGTACGGCACCGGGTCCGGCGCCAGGGCAGCAGGCTCAACACGCCCGGACCGCACCAGCACGACCTGCTGGACCAGGTGGACCTGGTGCTGTGCCGGGCGGCCGAGTCCGCGCTCCCGGCGGAGCGGGCCGGACAGCTCTTCGGACAGCTCTTCCTCCAGGTCCTGAAGACCGCGTCCCGCCCCGAGCGGCTCACGGAGGGGCACCGGGCGTTCTTCCGCCGCGCGGGACGGCTGTACCGCAGGCACCGCCCGGCGGGGTACCGGGTGCCCGGCGGGAGCCTCGGGGTGCAGCACCGGCTGCTGGCGGCGGGCGCGTACACCGCGTTCCGCGCGCTGCGCGGGGTCAACCGGGTGGCCGCCGGGGCGCTGCGCCGGCTGCCGAAACCGCGCATGCTGCGCACCCGGCTCCGCTACGCCCGCGCGCTGCGCCGTCCGCTCGATCCCGACCTGGCCGTGTACTGCGCCTACTGGGGCCGGGGGTACGCCTGCAACCCGGCCGCGATCCACGCCAAGGCCCGCGAACTGGCCCCGCACATCCGCTCGGTGTTCCTGGTGGAGGCCGACCAGGCGCACACCGTCCCCGAGGGCGTGGAGTACGCGGTGATCGGCTCGCGCCGGTACTGGGACGTCCTGGCCCGCGCCACGTACCTGATCAACAACGCCAACTTCGCCGAGGGTGTCGTCAAGCGTTCCGGCAGCATCCATCTGCAGACCCAGCACGGCACCCCGCTGAAGAAGATGGGCGTGGACCAGTCGACGCACCCGGTGGTGGCCGCGCGCTCGGGCAGCTTCACCAGGCTGCTGGGCCGGGTGGACCGCTGGGACTTCAACCTGTCGTCCAACCGGCACTCCACGCAGATGTGGGAGCGCGCCTTCCCCGGCTCCTACGAGCACCTGGAGTACGGCTACCCGCGCAACGACGTGTACGTGACGGCGACCGCCGACGACGTGGCCCGCGTCCGCCGCGAGCTGGGCGTCCCCGAGGGAGCCACGGCGGTGCTGTACGCGCCGACCCACCGCGACCACGCCACCGGCTTCGAACCGGGCCTGGACCTGGCCGCGTTCTGCGAGGCGGCCGGGGAGGACGTGGTGGTGCTGCTGCGCGCCCACTACTTCTACGACCGGGGAGCGGCCCGGAGTTCGGACCGGATCATCGACGTCACCGCGCACCGCTCGGCCGAGGACGTGTGCCTGGCGGCGGACGCGCTGATCACGGACTACTCCTCGATCATGTTCGACTACGCCAACCTGGACCGGCCGATCGTGGTGTTCGCGGACGACTGGGAGGTCTACCGCGAGACACGGGGCGTGTACTTCGACCTGATGGCCGAGGCACCGGGCCCGGTGGCGCGTACCCCGCAGGAGCTGGCGCGGGTGTTCCGCGAGGGCGAGTACCGCGGCGAGGAGTCCGCCGCGCGCCGGGCCGTGTTCCGGGAGCGCTTCTGCGAGTTCGACGACGGCCGCGCGGCCGAGCGGGTCGTACGCCGGGTGCTGCTCGGGGAGCCGCCCGAGGCGCTGCCGCCGGTGGTGCCGCTCGCCGGGCGTGTGCCCGCCCCCGCCGCCGCGTCCCTCGTGAGGAGCTGATCCGCCGTGCCCCGCTTCAGTGTCATCGTCCCCTGCTTCAAGGTGCAGGGCTTCCTGCGCGAGTGCCTGGACTCGGTGCTCGGGCAGTCCTTCGGCGACCTGGAGGTGATCGCCGTGGACGACCGCTCCCCGGACGGCTGCGGCGCGATCCTCGACGAGTACGCCGCCCGCGACCCCCGGATGAAGGTGCTGCACCTGCCGGAGAACGTCGGGCTCGGCCGGGCCCGCAACGCCGGGATGCCGCACGCCACCGGCGACTACCTGCTCTTCCTCGACAGCGACGACACCCTCACGCCGGGCGCCCTCGCCGCCGTCGCCAGCCGCCTCGCGGAGGCCCGGGACCCGGACGTGCTGGTCTTCGACTACGCCCGCACCTACTGGTGGGGCGGCACCCGCCGCAACGTCCTGTCCCATGTCCTCGCCGCCGGGGACGGCACCTTCACGGCGGCCGAGCGGCCGGAGATCCTCGACCTGCTGATGGTGGTGTGGAACAAGGTCTACCGCCGCGACTTCGTCACGCGGCACGGCTTCGCGTTCCCTCCGGGCTACTACGAGGACACCCCCTGGACGTTCCCGGTGATGCTGAGCGCCGGCCGGATCGCCACGCTCGACCGGATCTGCCTGCACTACCGCCAGCGCAGGCAGGGCAACATCCTGTCCACCACCAGCCGCAAGCACTTCGACGTGCACGAGCAGTACGAGCGGGTCTTCGCCTTCGTCGACGCGAACCCGCAGCTGTGGCGGTGGCGGCCGTATCTGCACCGCAAGATGGGCGAGCACTGCCTGGACATCCTGGCCAAGCCGGACCGGCTGCCGCCGGGCGACAAGGCCGAGTTCTTCCGGCGCACGGCGGAGATGTTCCGCACCCACCGGCCGGAGGGCACCCGCGCCGAGGGTGAGATCCGTGTGCTGGAGGGCGGCTACGGCTCGTACCTCCTGCGGCGCCGGGCCGCGCAGGCGGGCCGGGAGGCCGGACGGCGGGCGGCGCGGCTGCGGACGGCGGCCGGAACGCGGGCCCGGCGCGGCTGGTCGGCGGTGCAGTCGCGCCGTCCGCTCGACCCGGACCTGGTGGTGTACTCGGCGTCCTCGCACCAGGGCATGCTCGGCGACCCGGCGGCGGTGTACCGGGCGGCGAAGGTGATCGCGCCCCGGCTGCGCGGGGTGTGGGTGGTGCGGGACGAGGAGACGGCGGCGACCCTTCCCCCGGACACCGATCACGTGCTGCTGGGCTCGCGACGCTATCTGGAGGTCACCGCGCGGGCGGCGTACTTCGTCAACGACGTGAACTGGCCCGGCGCGCTGGCCAAGCGGCCCGGTGCCACGCACATCCAGACCCACCAGGGCACCCCGCTGAAGTACCTGGGCGCCGATCTGCTGGACCGGCCCGGTGCCCGGCTGGGTTTCGACGTGCCCCGGATGCTGCGCCGGGCGGACCGGTGGGACTACGGCCTGGTCGCCAACCGGCACGCGGAGCTGGTGTGGGAGCGGGCCTTCCCCTGCCACTTCACCTCGGTCCGCACCGGCAGCCCGCGCAACGACGTCCTGGTGGGCGCGGGTACCTCCCGGGGCCGGGAGTTCCGCGCGAGGCACGGCATCCCCGAGGACCACACGGTGGTGCTGTACGCGCCGACCCGGCGTGACCACGTCCGGGGCGGCCACGTGGAGCGGATCGATCTGGCGGCGTTCGCGGCGGACCTCGGCGCGGGGCACACGCTGGTGGTGCGGCTGCACCCGTCACTGGCGAACGGCCCGGCGCGCGGGGCGGGGCTGGCGGAGCTGGCCCGGCGCCACGTGGTGGTCGACGCGACGGACGAACCGGACGCGGCGGAGGTGATGCTGGCCTCGGACGCGCTGGTCACGGACTACTCGTCGATCATGTTCGACTACGCCAACCTGGACCGGCCGGTCGTCGTCCACGCCGACGACTGGGACACCTTCCGGGCGAGCCGGGGCGCCTATCTCGACATCACCGCCCGGCCGCCGGGCCATGTGACCTACTCGCAGAAGGAGCTGGCCGGGTTGTTCGGGTCCGGGGCGTGGCGGGACGGGGTTTCGGCGGCGCTGCGGGCCGACTTCCGGGCGCGCTTCTGCGAGTTCGAGGACGGCCGGGCCGCCGAGCGGGTGGTGCGCACCCTGCTGCTCGGCGAGGCGATGCCCGCCGCCGGTGCGGCGCGCATCCCCGGCCCGGCCGTGGGAGCCGATCAGCTCACATGGTCCTCGTGAGAGGCGAGGTCACTCGACGACGAGGGTGACCTCGATGTTGCCGCGGGTGGCGTTGGAGTACGGGCAGACCTGGTGGGCGGTCTCGACCAGCTTGCGGCCGGTCGCCTCGTCCACCGTGTCGGGCAGCTCGACGCGGAGCGTCACCTTGAGACCGAAGCCCTCGCCCTCCTTGCCGATGCCGACCTCGGCGGTGACGGCGGCGTCGGAGACGTCCACCTTGGCCTGGCGGCCGACCAGGCCGAGGGCGCTGCCGAAGCAGGCGGCGTAACCCGCGGCGAAGAGCTGCTCGGGGTTGCTGCCCTGGCCGTCGCCGCCCAGCTCCGCCGGCATGGCCAGCGGCAGGTCGATCCGGCCGTCGGAGGAGACGGCACGGCCCTCGCGGCCGTGGGTGGCGGTGGCGACGGCGGTGTAGAGCGCGTCCATGGGGAGACCGGTCCTCTCGAAGAAGTCGGTGGCGGCGGGCCGGGGAGGACCGCCGCCCTCGCCCTTGAGTAGAGCACACAATTAAGTTGTGCACAACCAAATCGCGGCCGTCCCGCTATCCTGGGTGTCATGAGCGTCTCGCCCACCCCGCCGGCCGGCCCCGCCACCGACGCCGACCCGGACTGGCTCCGCCTGGACCGGCAGATCTGCTTCTCCCTGAACGCCGCCTCCCGCGCCTTCAACGGCGTCTACCGGGTCCTGCTCAGGGACCTCGGGCTCACCTACCCGCAGTACCTGGTGATGCTGGTGCTGTGGGAGCGGGGCGCGCTGCCCGTCAAGCAGCTCGGCGAGCACCTGCGTCTCGACTCCGGCACGCTCTCTCCGCTGCTCAAGCGGCTGGAGGGCGCCGGCCTGGTGCGCCGGGAGCGCGACGCGAGCGACGAGCGCTCGGTGCGGGTGACGCTCACCGGCGAGGGGACGGCGCTGCGCGAACGGGCCCTGGAGGTGCCGCGCCGCATCGCCGCCGCGACCGGCGCCGACCCGGCCGAGATCGGCGAGCTGCGCGACCGCCTCGACCGGCTCACCGGCGCGCTGGACGCCGCGGTACGGGAACTGGAGCAAGACCGGGCAGCGCACTGAGGGCGATGCGCCGGACGTAGAGCCGTACGCTCGCGTCGCCGTCGGCCGACTCCTCGGCGGGCATGAACTCCTGCGCCAGCACGGTCATCTTGGCCCGCTCGGCAGGCCCGCTCGGGCTCCAGCGGCCGGCCAGCAGGTCCCGGTCGGCCACCACCCACACCCGGTCCAGGCCGGACAGCCGCCGTCGCAGTTCGGCCGCGTCCGCCTCCCTGCCGTACAGGGTCCCGGCCTCGGGGCCCGGCTCGTCGAGCGCCACGTCGCGCACGCCCGCGAAAGCGCCCGGGTAGGCCAGGGCGGCGTTGCGGGCCTGGGTGGGCAGGAACAGCACCGGCTGACCGGGCCGCACCTCCCGCGCGGCGACCCGTGCCACGGCGGCGAGGTCGTCCGGACGGCACGCCGGGTCGCGGTCGGCGCTCATCAGCGGGAGCTGGAGGCAGAGCGCCAGGGCGGCCAGCGCGGCCCCGGTCAGGGCCGGCACCGGCGGCCGGGGCACCCGGAGCCGCAGCCGGGCGGCGTGCCGGGCCAGCCGGTCGGCTCCGGCGGCCACCAGCAGGGGGGCGCCGGAGAGGGCGTAGAGGACGTACCGGTCGACGTAGAGCGGGGAGAGCTGCGAGACCAGCATCAGGGCGGCGGGCGGCACCAGGGCGAGCGGCAGTCCGACCCGCGCGCAGGTCAGCCGCCCCGGCCCGCCGGCGAGGCCGGGCAGGCCCAGCAGGGCCAGCACCAGGCAGGTCCAGTACACGCCCTCGCCCGGCCCGAGGAACCAGCGCAGCAGGCTCCCGGCGGTGGCCCAGGTCGGCGGGCGGACCCAGGCCAGCTGGGCGGACTGGGCGTGCGAGACCAGGACCATCGGCAGCAGGGTGAGCACCACGAGCCCGGCCGCGCTCCCCCAGCCCCGCCAGATCCGGGAGCCGGGGCGGGCGAGCGCGAGGGACGCCGCGTGGGCGAGGAGCAGCAGCACGGCGAACTCGTGCAGCCAGCAGGTGACCGCCAGGACCGTGCCGTAGGCCCGCCAGGCGCCGGTCCGCACACCGCGGACGAACAGCAGGGTCGCGCCGGTGGCCGCGGCGGCCACGAGCGCGTACGAGCGGCCCTCCTGGGCGTAGTGGCCGGCCAGCGGCGAGGCGGCGTACAGCAGTCCGGCCCACAGGCCGACGCGCGGTCCGGCGAGGCGGACGCCCAGCTCGCCGACGAGGGCGGCGGTGACGGCCGCCGCGCACACCGAGGGCAGCCGGAGCACCACCTCGTCCGGGTGAACCGCGAGGACGGCGTGCATCAGCAGGTAGTACAGGCCGTGCACCGCGTCGACGCCGTGCAGGAGCCGCCAGATCTGCGGCACCGAGCGGCGGGCGACCTGGAAGGTGACGGCCTCGTCGCGCCATATTCCGCCCCGGTCCACCCCCCACAGCCCGAGCCCGAGCATCACCAGCGCGGGCAGGCACACGGGCGCGCCCCACCGGACGTGCCAGGGCACCCGGACGGTCCGCTCCGCGCCCGCGCCGCCCGGCACGACCGCCGTTCTTCCAGCCGCCCGGGGCGGCTGCGTTTCCACCAGAGGCCCGACGTCCACCACGGCCCGATCTTTTGCGATGTGACAGTCTTTTCCGATCATTGACGGCGTATCGGCAGGGATACACCATCCGCGCGGATTAGGCTCCCACGCGATGAACCGTCTCCGTGTCACCTCCGGTCCGGTCCTCGCCCTCGTCGCCGGCTGGCTCGCCACCCGCGCGCTGATGCTGGGGCTCATCGTCCTCGGCTCGGCGCACGTACTGGGCGGCGGCTCGGTGTCGCGCGAGGTGTGGCGGCTGTACTTCCACTGGTACGGCCTCCTGTCGCACGGCACGTTCCCCACGCACGACACGCTGTGGCAGTACCCGCCGGGCGCGGGGCTGGTGCTGCTGGCGCCGGGACTGCTGCCGGGGCTGTCGTACTTCCGGGCGTTCGTGCTGCTGACGCTGGTGGCGGACGCGGCCGTGGCGGTGGCGCTGGCCGTCGCCGGGCGGCGCACCGGGCGCAGTCTCGCCGGCGCCGCGCTCTGGGTGGGCGGGCTTCCGCTGCTGCTGCACATGCCGCTGGCGCGCTACGACGTCCAGGTCACCGCGCTCGGCGTGGCCGCTCTGCTGGCGCTCGGCCGGTCGCCGCGCACGGCCGGGGTGTTCGGCGCGCTCGGCGCGGTGGTGAAGGTCTGGCCGGCGCTCGTGCTGCTCGGCGTGTCACGCGGACGGGCGACCCGCTCGGCGTGGTCGTGGGCGACGGCGGCCGGCTGCGCCTCCCTCGCGGTCCTCGCGCTGCTGTTCGCCGACCCCTTCGGCTTCCTGCGCGAACAGGGCGGCCGGGGCGTCCAGCTGGAGTCGCTCGGCGGCACCGCGCTCAACCTCGCCCGGCACGCGGGCTGGTCCGGCACGGTCCGCTACCAGTACGGCTCCATGGAGCTGGTCGGGCCCCACGTGCACACGGTCGCCACCGCCTCGCTGGCGCTGACGGGGGCCGCCTTCGTACTGCTGGTGGTGTGGCGGCTGCGGGCCCGGCGCTTCTCCCCGGCGACGCCGTACGACGCGGCGCTCAGCGCGGTGCTGCTGTTCACCGTCACCAGCCGGGTCATCAGCCCCCAGTACCTGATCTGGCTGCTGGGCCTGGCCGCCGTCTGCCTGACCTCCCGGCACACCCGCCAGCGCCCGGTGGCCGTGCTGGTCCTCGTCGCCACCGGGGTGAGCACCCTGGTCTTCCCGATGAACTACGGCGCGGTCATCCACGGCACCTGGCCGGGCTGCCTGCTCATCCTCGCCCGCAACGTGCTGCTGCTGGCCGCCGCCGTGCTGTCCCTCGTCCGGCTGTGGCGGTCCACCCGGCCGCCGGCCGACGTGCCCGCGAGCCGCGCCCTGCCGGAACCTGGCCGGGTCCCGGACCGCGCCCTGACCGGCTCCTGACGGCCCGGCAGCGACCATGGACCCCATGCCCGAAGCCGCGCCCCGGGTCGCCGTCGTGGTCATCGGCTACGACGACGCCGCCCATGTCACCGACGCCGTGCGCTCCGCTCTCGACCAGGGTCCGGCGGTGGGCGAGGTCATCGCGGTGGACGACCGCTCCACCGACGGCAGCGCCGAGATCCTGGACCGGCTCGCGGCCGGCGAGCCCCGGCTGCGGGTGATCCGGCACGCCGTCAACAGCGGCGGCTGCGGCACCCCGCGCAACACCGGCACCGACGCGGTGACCCTGCCGTACGTGATGTTCCTGGACAGCGACGACCTGCTGCCTCCGGGCGCGGTGGACGCGCTGCTGCGGGCGGCGACGGAGACGGGGGCCGAGGTGAGCGCCGGGCTGTGCGTGCGCAGGGAGCTGCCCTCGGGCCGCGAACACCCCTGGCAGGCAGGCCTGTTCGCCGAGGCGGCGCTGATCGGTCATCCCGCCGAACGCCCGCGTCTGGTCCACGACACCCTGTGCGTCAACAAGCTGTACCGCACCGGCTTCCTCCGGGCGAACGGCATCCGCTTCCCCGAGGGCCGCTACCTCTACGAGGACTTCGTCTTCACCGCCCGCGTTCTCGCCGCCGCCCCCCGCGTCGCCCTGGTCCCGGACCTCGTCTACGTCTGGCACGTCCGCCGGGCAGCCGAGCAGCTCTCGCTCTCCCTGGACCGGGAGCACATCGGCAACTGGCACGCCCGCACCCGCGCCTGCGCCGAGGCGTACGGGATCCTGCGGGACGCCGGTGAGACGGAACTGGCGCGGGCGGCGCGAGCGAAGTTCCTCGACCACGAACTGCGCATGTACCTGCGCGAACTGGGCCTGCGGGACCCCGGGTACCAGCACGCCTGGTGGGCGCACACCCGGGCGTACCTCGCCGGGTACGACGCCGCGGACTGGGCGCGCGACCCCGCCGCGCCCGGCACCCTGCTGGGCCGGTTCCTGCTGGAGTCCCCCGAGCCGTCCGACCTGCCCCGGCTGCGCGAACTGGCCGCCCGCCCGGCCCGCCTGCTCCCTCCCTACGCCCGGACCCCCGAGGGCACGCCCGTCTGGTCGCGGACGTGTCCCGGCGTCGACCTGACCCCGCTGCTGGCCTGCCCGACCGAGGCGCTGCCCTGCGCCATGGACGCCGAGCTGGCCCCGCACGCCCGCGGCGCCCGGCTCCGGCTGCGCCTGCACGAGTTGTACGGCCGCCTGGCCGAGGCGGGGCCGCTGGCGGTGACGGCCCGCTGGCACGACCGCGGGACCGGCCGTCCGGTCCGGCACATCACGCTGCCCCTGGTCCCCGCGCCGGACGGCCCCTGGACCGCCGAGGCGGCCGTCGACCTGCACGCGCTGGGCGCGGGGGTCCGGGACCTGTGCCTCACCGTCCACTTCAAGGACGGCGCCCACCGGGACATCACCGCTCACGCCCGCACCGACAGCCCCCACCTGCGCAGACGCGCACTGCCCAGCGCGCGTCACCTGGCCCTGCTCGCCCACCCCTACGCCACCCACTCCGGCGCCCTCGCCCTGCGCCTGGCGACTGGCCCGGCGGGAGCGGTGCGGGTGGCGCGGGGCCGGCTGCAAAGGATGCTGGGCCAGGGGCCCTCGTCCGGATCGGGCCGGACCCCGCGGGCCCGGCGTGATCCGGACGAGATGCCCTAGAGCGCCTTCAGCGCGCCCGCCGTCGCCCTCGCCAGATTCGCCAGGTAGCCCTTGGGCAGCTTCGGGCTGCGGATGATCACCGAGCGCCAGTAGAGCGGGCCGGAGATCAGGTCGAGGGCGAGGTCCAGGTCGCCGTCCGCGCTCACCTCGCCCCGCTCCCGCGCCGCCGCCACGATCCTGGACGCGACCCCGTCCTGCCCGTCCCGCACGGCCTTCTGGAGGGTCTCGGCCATCTCCGGGTTGCGGGCGGCCTCCGCCTGGAGGTCGGGGATGATCTGCGAGGCCACCGGGTGGCGCAGGGCGCGCGACATCACCTCGTACAGCAGCCGGAGGTCGCCCTCCAGGGAGCCGGTGTCCGGCGCGGGCAGGCCAAGGACCGCCATCGCGGAGACCACGTCCAGCACCAGGTTCAGCTTGGAGCGCCAGCGCCGGTACACCGCCGTCTTGCCGACACCGGCCCGGCGCGCGATGCCCTCGATGGACATCCGCGCGTATCCCACGGCGGCCAGTTCCTCGAAGACGGCCGCGCGGATCGCCTCCGTCACGTCCTCCCGGAGCACGGCGGCCCCGGCCGGGGCGCGGCGCGGGCGCGCCGGGGGTTCGTCGGCGTTGGTGGTCATGCCCACCAGCATAGGCGGGACGACGCAACGGTTGCGTTCCGTCCTCGGATGGGCCTACTCTCCCGTTACGACGATACGGTCCCGTCCCGACGTAAGTAAACGTACGGGAAAGCGTGCGGAAACGGCGGGCAACGACCGCAGCGCGCTTCCCCACCACCCGAGTCGAAAGCAGCGGATGTGAGCCAGGTCCTCGACGCACCGCCCCCGATGCAGGTTCCGGCCGACGGTGACCTGGCGGCACTGGCCGCCCGGCACGGCCTGACCGTCAGCGGCGCCCGCCCCTCCGTGCCGGCGTACGTCCGGCAGCTCTGGGACCGGCGGCACTTCATCACCGCGTTCGCCACCGCCAAGCTGACCGCGCAGTACAGCCAGGCGAAGCTCGGCCAGCTCTGGCAGGTGATGACCCCCCTGCTGAACGCGGCGGTCTACTACTTCATCTTCGGCGTGCTGCTGGGCACCAAGCGCGGGGTCGCCGACTTCGTCCCGTTCCTGGTGACGGGCGTGTTCGTGTGGACGTTCACACAGAGCTCGATCATGGCGGGCACCCGGGCCATCTCCGGCAACCTCGGCCTGGTGCGGGCGCTGCACTTCCCGCGCGCCGCGCTGCCGATCTCGTTCTGCCTCCAGCAGCTCCAGCAGCTGCTGTTCTCGATGCTCGCGCTGCTCGGGATCATCCTCTGCGTGGGCGTGCCCGTCTCGGCGTCCTGGCTGCTGGCGCTGCCCGCGCTGGTGCTCCAGTTCGTCTTCAACGCGGGCCTGTCCATGGTGCTGGCCAGGATGGGCGCCAAGACCCCGGACATCGCCCAGCTCATGCCGTTCCTGCTGCGCACCTGGATGTACGTGTCCGGCGTGATGTGGAGCATCGACCAGCACACCGAGGACCAGCCGCGGGTGATGGCGCTGCTGCTGGAGTACAACCCGGCCGCGCTCTACATCGACCTCATGCGGTTCGCGCTGATCGACAGCTTCGGCGCCGACAAGCTGCCCCCGCACGTGTGGGCGGCGGCGGCCGGCTGGGCGGTCGCCGCCGGGATCGGCGGCTTCATCTACTTCTGGAAGGCTGAGGAGACCTACGGCCGTGGCTGAGCAGACCATCTCCCCCGTCCCTGCCCCCGAGGACGCGAGCGCCGAGCGGGTCCCCACCGTCGTCGCCGACCGCGTCGACATCGTCTACCGGGTCAACGGCACCGGCGCGGGCCGGGGCTCGGCCACCGCCGCGCTCAACCGCATCCTGCGCCGGGGCAAGGCCGAGAAAGCGGCCGGGGTGCGCCGGGTGCACGCGGTGAGGAAGGTGTCCTTCGTCGCCCACCGCGGTGAGGCGATCGGCCTGATCGGCTCCAACGGCTCCGGCAAGTCCACCCTGCTCAAGGCGGTGGCCGGCCTGCTCCCGGTGGAGAACGGCCACATCTACACCGACGGCCAGCCCTCGCTGCTGGGCGTCAACGCGGCCCTGATGAGCGACCTGACCGGAGAGCGCAACGTCCACCTCGGCGGCCTCGCCATGGGGATGTCCCGCGAGCAGATCAAGGAGCGCTACCAGGACATCGTCGACTTCTCCGGGATCAACGAGAAGGGCGACTTCATCACCCTGCCGATGCGCACCTACTCCTCGGGCATGGCGGCCCGGCTCCGCTTCTCCATCGCCGCCGCCAAGGACCACGACGTCCTGCTGATCGACGAGGCGCTGGCCACCGGCGACCGCTCCTTCCAGAAGCGCTCCGAGGCGCGCATCCGCGAGCTGCGCAAACACGCCGGCACGGTCTTCCTGGTCAGCCACAACAACAACTCCATCCGCGACACCTGCGAGCGGGTGCTCTGGCTGGAGCGCGGCGAGCTGCGCATGGACGGCGCCACCGAGGACGTGCTGAAGGAGTACGAGGCGTTCACGGGCGACCGCAAGAAGAAGTAGTACGGGGGCTTCCGCTTCACGCGTGGATATCCCTTTCGGTCATGTAATGACAGTATGTTATGAAAGGTGACCGCCGGGACGAAGAGCCGAAGGAGCCCCTCCAGATGCCCCAACTCAGCGTCATCGTCTACGGGCCCAACACACAGGGGCATCTGGCGGGACTGCTCGACTCCCTGGACGCCCATCCGCTCCCGGACACCGAGGTGATCGTCGCGGCCGTCGGCGACTGGGCGCGGGAGACGGCCGAGGGCCACGCACCGGAGACGGTCACCGTGCCGCTGCCCGGGGGCACGCCGGACGCCGAGGCCCGGTCGGCGGGGGCCGCGCGGGCCTCCGGCCGCTGGCTGCACTTCGTGCACGCCAAGGACGGGCTGCCCGCCGGAGCCCCCCGGCTGCTGGCCGAGCGCACCGCCGAGCTGGACGAGCGCACCGACGTCGTCCTGCTGGACCACGTCACCACCACCTGGTGCACCACCGCCGTCCCCTCCCGCGACGGCCGCCTGCTCGCCGGCGCCGGCCGGGCCGCCGTCACCCTGGACGACTCGCCCGACCTGCTCCGTCTCGCCCCGCTGCTCGGCACCCGCGCGGTGCGCGCCGCGTTCTGGCGGGAGCACGAGGTGGAGTTCTCCGGCGGCGACGAGAACTTCGTCGCCCAGGCCGCCCTCCTCCGCGCAGGCCAGGTGGCCTGCCTGGACCAGACGGCCTACGACGACCGCCGGCTGCGCCGCGAGAGCCTGCCCCCGCGCACCCCCGAGGACCGCTACGCCCTGATCGACCGCTACGAGCGCCTGCTCGCCCTCACCGAGGGCCGCCGCCCGGTGCGGGCGGTGCTGTACGGGCTGATGGTGCGCGATCTGGTGCGCGTCTTCGCGCGCGAGGGCATGCCCGAACCGGTGGCCCGCGAGTTCTTCCGCCGCGCCTCGGCCGCCGCCGTCCGCTGGCGCCCCGAGGAGCACCAGCGCCCGGCGGGCCTGGAAGGCGTACGGCACGCGCTGCTGGAGGAGGGCGCGTACACCAGGTACCGGGCGCTGCAGACCGCCAACCGCACCCGGCGCGCGGCCAGGAAGGCGGTCCGCGCCCGCAGACGGCGGCTCGGGGTGCGGCTGCGCGAACAGCAGTACCGCAGGGCGCTCACCCGCCCGCTCGATCCGGACCTGGCCGTGTTCGCGGCCTACTGGGACCGGGGGGTGGCCTGCAACCCGGCCGCCATCGCCGCCAAGCTGGCCGAACTCGCCCCGCACATCCGCCCGGTGTGGGTGGTGACCAAGGAGAACGCGGCCCTCCTCCCCCACGGAACCGACCACGTCGTCCCCGGCACCCGGCGCTACTGGGAGACGCTGGCCACCGCCACGTACCTGGTCAACAACGTCAACTTCCCCAACGCGGTGGTCAAGCGCCCCGGCGCCGTCCATCTGCAGACCCATCACGGCACCCCCCTCAAACGCATGGGCCTGGACCAGCGGGAGCACCCGGCGGCGGCCCAGGGGCTCGACTTCGCGGCGCTGCTGTCCCGGATCGACAAGTGGGACTACAGCGTCAGCGCCAACAGCCATTCCACCCGCATGTGGGAGCGCGCCTACCCGGCCCGCTACACCTCGCTGGACCACGGCTATCCGCGCAACGACGTGTTCTACACCGCCACCGCCGCCGACGTGCGCGCCGCCCGCGAGCGCCTCGGCATCCCGCCCGGCCGCACCGCCGTCCTCTACGCGCCCACCCACCGCGACTACGAGGCCGGGTTCACCCCGCGCCTGGACCTCGCCACCCTCGCCGACCGGCTGGGCGAGGACACCGTGCTGCTGGTGCGCGCCCACTACTTCTACGGCGGCGGCGCGGCCTCCCCGCTGACCGGCCTGCGCCGCACCGGCCGCATCGTCGACGTCTCCACCTACGACCCGGTCGAGGAACTGTGCCTGGCGGCCGACGTGCTGGTCACGGACTACTCGTCGATCATGTTCGACTACGCCAACCTGGACCGCCCGATCGTCGTGCACGCCGACGACTGGGAGACCTACCGCACCACGCGCGGGGTCTACTTCGACCTGATGGCCGAGGCTCCGGGCCGGGTCGCCCGCACCCAGGAGGAGCTGACCGAGATCCTCACCTCGGGCGCCTGGCGCGACGAGACCGCGACGAAGGCCCGCACGGCGTTCCGGCGCCGCTTCTGCGAGTTCGACGACGGCCGGGCGGCGGAACGGGTCGTGCGGCGGGTGTTCCTCGGCGAGCCGGAGGAGGCGCTGCCGCCCGTCGTTCCGCTGGAGGAACGTATCCCCGCCCCGACGCCCGAGGAGCTCCAAGGATGACGACCCCCGACGTCACGGTCACCGTCATCGTCTACAACGACGCGGCCCGGCTGCCCCGCGCGGTCGCCTCCCTGCGCGCGCAGACCCACGAGAACATCGAGATCGTCATCAGCGACGACCACTCCACCGACGACACCCCCGAGGTGGCCCGGCGGCTGGCCGCCGAGGACAGCCGGGTGCGCTACCTGCGCCTGCCGGAGAACAGCGGCGGGTGCAGCGCCCCTCGCAACCGGGCCATCGACATCGCCCGCGCCCCGTACCTGATGTTCCTCGACAGCGACGACGAACTCCCGCCCCGCGCCGTCGCGTCGCTGCTCGCCGCGCACCGGGAGCGCGAGGTCGACTTCACCATGGGCGCGGTGCGCCGGGTCCGGGTGGACAACGGCCGCCGCACCACCTGGATGCCGCACCTGGTCCGCGAGCGCCGCACCCTGGACGGCATCGCGGCCGACCCCCGGCTGCTGTTCGAGCACCTGTCGACCAGCAAGATGTACGCCCGCGCCTTCCTCGACCGCCACCACCTGCGCTTCCCCGAGGGCATCCACTACGAGGACCAGCTCTTCTCGGCCCAGGCGTACGGTCTCGCGCGGGCGTTCACGATCATCCCGGACCCGGTCTACACCTGGTACATCGAGCCGTACGCGGCCGAGGCCAGCGCCTCCATCTCCAACCAGCGGCACAAGATCTCCAACGTCGCCGACCGGGTGCACGTGCAGCGCCTCATCGACGCCTTCCTGGTGGAGAACGGGCAGGCGGGGCTGCGCGAGGACAAGGACTTCAAGTTCCTCAAGCACGACTTCCGGATGTACGCGGGCGACCTGCCCTACCGGGACGACGCCTGGCTGGCGGAGTTCGCCGAGATCATGAACCCGTACCTCGGCACCCTCGCCGAAGGCGCCTACGCCCGGCTGCCCCGCCCCGAGCGGGTGGTGCTGGAGCTGCTGCGCCAGGGCGACCTCGACGGGGTCCGGCTCGCCGCGCGCGGCCTGGGGCACCCGGTGGCGCCCCGCGAGATCACCGCCGGCGCCGACGGCACGCCCTACTGGGGCCACTCGGTGCCCGCGACCGAGCGGGGGCGCCGGGAGCTGGACCTGACCGACCTGGAGCTGGAGACCCGCCCCTTCTCCACCGCCTTCTTCCGGCACGAGATCACCGACCTGCGCCCAGGCCCGGGCACCGCGCTGACCCTGACGGTGCGCACCTACGATCCCGGACTGCGGCTCCCGGTGGGCCCGCAGCGGGCCGGGCTGCTCCTCTCCCCCGGCCGGCGTCGGCTCACGGTGCCCTTCCGGCTGGACCCGGTGCGGCCCGGCGTGTTCGAGGGCCGGGTCCGGCTGGACCCGGCCCGGGCCCGGCTCCCCCTGCAGGGCTTCGAGGGGGTACGGCATCCGCAGGTCAGGCTCCGGCAGCAGGGCCTCGCGCACTCCGGGCTGCTGCTGGCACCGCTCTCCTTCCCCGCTCTGACCGCGCGGGTGGAGTCGGGCGGCGCGGCGCACCGGATCAGGGTCGAGCCGGAGGGCCGCAATCCCGGCCGGCTCCAGATCCGCTGGCAGCCGGTGGGGATCACGGCCCGGGTGCTGCGGCCGGTGGTGCGCCGGATCGACCGGCCGCGGGTGCGCAACGCCCTCCGGCTGGTGACGAGCGCGCTGAAGTGACCCTCGCTCAGCCGCGCACCTCGTAGAGCACCTGTCCGGACGGGCCGGTCGTCACCGGACGCAGCCACGGCTCCGCGTCGGCGGCCGGCCCGATCACCCAGCGCACCCCGTACCGGCGCGCTATGGCCCGCCTGGTGCCGGAGGAGGTGCCCGCGTCGAAGTACCGCTCCACCGCCGCGTCCCGGCCGCCCTGGTCCGGCAGGAACACGTCCGGGTAGCCGGGCGCCACGGTGTACGGGCCGTAAGCGGGGATCTGCCGGGACGGCACGGTACGGGCCATCACCACCTGCCCGTAGCCGACCCAGGGCGTGATCCAGTGGTAACCGACCCACGGCGGACGGTACTTGGCGGCGACCGGGGCGGGCAGGGCGTCGCGCGGGACCACATAGCCGAGCATCCCCGCCTGGCCCCACGCGCCCACGGCCAGGGCTGCGGCGAGCAGGCCGGCCCAGCCGAGCCGGAACGCCCGCCGCCCGCCCGACACGGTCTCCAGCGCGGCCGCGAGCTGGGCCGGGATCAGCGCGGCGGGCGCGGCGCGGCCCCAGGAGTAGTGTCCGGTGAGCCCCCCGGCCGCGAACAGCAGGGCGCCCAGGACGAAGAACAGGACCAGCGGGTCCCGGTGGTCGCGCCGGCCGCGCAGGACGAGCGCGACCACCCCGAGCAGGGCGAGCCCGAACCGGCCGGGCAGGTCGGAGTAGAGCGACCGGTGGATCGCCTCAAGCCCGGTGCCGGCGGAGAACAGCGCGAAGAAGTCGTAGTACGGCCACAGCCACAGCAGGACGATACCCACGGCGAGCGCGGCGGCGAGCCTCGGGATGACCCGGCGGTCCGGTCGGGCGGCGAGGACCGTGGCGAGCGCCCCGAGGGTGGCGACCACGCCGGTGAACTGGTGGCACAGCAGGATCAGTGCCCAGAGCGCGCCGAGGCCGGCCCAGCGGGCCCGGCTCGGGGACGCGTGGAGAGTGGTCGTGAGCCAGGCCCAGAAGTGGAAGGAGAGCCCGAGCGCGAAGACGCTGGGGTACGCGACGGTCAGCGCGAGGGAGTTCAGACCGACGAAGCCGCTCCAGTTGAGCAGGTCGGGCCCCCACAGGAGGACCAGGCACAGCAGGGCGAGCGCGGGCGCCGCCCGGTGCGCGCTGAGCGTGCGCGTGTACCGCCACACCCCGGTGAACAGCAGCCCGAGCCCGACCAGGGCACCGATCCGCAGCACCACGAACACTCCCAGCCCGGTCAGCCGGGCGAGCAGGCCCAGCGCCAGTATCCAGGGCGAGTAGTACGGGCTCGGGGTGTCCGCGTCGACCAGGGGATTGCCTGGGTCGAACAGGCTGTGCCGGAGCCGTTGCACGGTCGCCGCGTGTATGCCCAGGTCACCGGCCCAGGGAAGGCGCACCACGGCCAGCAGCATCAGCAGCGGGACGAGCGCGGCGAGGGCGACGGCCACCAGTGACGGGGCGTCCCGCGACGCACGGCCGCTCCGCGCGCGGGACCCGGTGAGGTTCGCTGTCACGGGCCAGACCCTATCCGAAACGGACAGATCACCCGGAAAGCGACAAGGGCGCCCCCGGCCGGGTTCTCCGGTCCGGGGGCGCCCTCCGCTCAGGCGGTGCCGGTCACGCGTGCGTGCGCAGCAGCGTCCGCATCGTGCGCATCGCCACCGAGAGGTTGGCGAGGTCGAACGCGTCCGAGCTGCGGATCTCCTCCAGCGTGGCGCGGGCCCGGCTCAGGATGGGCGCGTTCTTCTCCTCCCACGCCTTGAAGCGCTGCTCCGGCGTGGAGGTGCCGTTGCCCGCCGCGAGCACGTCCGCGGTGAGCGCCGCGTGCGCCGCGTACAGGTCCTCGCGGATGGAGGCGCGGGCCATCGACTGCCAGCGGTCCGCGCGGGGCAGCTCGATGATGCGGTCCATGAGCTGGGTGATGTGCAGCCGGTCGGCGAGGTCGTAGTAGACCTCGGCCACGTCCAGCGGCTCCTTGCCCGTGCGGTCGGCCACCGAGACGATGTCCAGTGCCGGGAACGCGGACGAGAACCCGGCCACGCGGGTGGCCAGTTCGGCCGGGACACCGGCGTCGGACAGCTCGTCGTACACGTGCTGGTACCACTCGAGGTCCGCGCCGCGCAGCAGCTTCGGCATCTGCTGCCAGACCTGCTCGACCCGGTCCGCGAAGAACTCCACGGTCTCGGCGAGCTGGAGCGGCTGCGGCCGGTTGTTCAGCAGCCAGCGGGTACCGCGCTCGACCAGCCGGCGCGAGTGCAGCCGGATCCGGGTCTGCACGGCCGCGTCGACCTGGTTGTCCAACGCCTCCACCGCGTCCCACACCGGGGACGAGCAGAAGATCGCACGGGCCGCGGTCTGGGCGCGGACGATCTCCTCCAGCGAAGCGCCGGTCTCCTCGCGCAGCCGGTGCAGATAGGTGGTACCACCCGTGTTCACCGTGTCGTTGACCAGCACGGTGGTGGTGATCTCCCGGCGCAGCGGGTGGCCGTCGATGGCCTCCGCGAACCGCTCGCGCAGCGCGGTCGGGAAGTACGCGTGCAGCAGCCCGCGCAGGTACTCGTCGTCCGGCAGCGAGGTGTGCAGCAGCTCCTCGGCGACCGTGATCTTCGTGTAGGCCAGCAGTACCGCGGTCTCGGGGCTGGTGAGGCCCTGGCCCTGGTTCAGCCGCTCACGGATCTGGCGGTCGGTGGGCAGGAACTCCAGCGCCCGGTCGAGGTGGCCCTCGCGCACCAGGTGCCGGATGAACCGGGCCTGCGCGTGCAGCATGTCCTTGGACTGGGCGAGCGCGTTGGCCAGGGCGGTGTTCTGCGCGTAGTTGTTGCGCAGGACCAGCGCGCCGACCTCGTCGGTCATCTCCGCGAGCAGCTTGTTGCGCTGCTTGACGGTCATGTCCCCGTCCGTGACCAGGCTGTTGAGCAGGATCTTGATGTTCACCTCGTGGTCGGAGGTGTCCACACCGGCGCTGTTGTCGATGGCGTCGGTGTTGATCCGCCCGCCCTGGAGCGCGAACTCGATCCGGCCGAGCTGGGTCAGGCCCAGGTTGCCGCCCTCGCCGACGACCTTGACACGCAGGTCGGCGCCGTCGACGCGGATGGCGTCGTTGGCCTTGTCACCGACGTCGGCGTCGGTCTCCGCCGAGGACTTGACGTAGGTGCCGATGCCGCCGTTCCAGAGCAGGTCGACCGGCGCCTTGAGGATCGTCTTCATCAGGTCGGCCGGGGTCATCTTGGAGATCTTCTCCTCGATGCCCAGCGCCTCACGGATGTGGTGGTTCAGCGGGATCGACTTCGCGCTGCGCGGGAAGATACCGCCGCCCGCCGACAGCAGCGAGGTGTCGTAGTCGGCCCAGCTCGAGCGGGACAGCTCGAACAGACGGCGGCGCTCGGCGTAGCCGGTGGCCGCGTCCGGGACCGGGTCGATGAAGATGTGCCGGTGGTCGAAGGCGGCGACCAGGCGGATGTGCTCGGAGAGCAGCATGCCGTTGCCGAACACGTCGCCGGACATGTCGCCGATGCCGACGACGGTGAAGTCCTCGGACTGGGTGTCCAGGTCCAGCTCGCGGAAGTGCCGCTTCACCGACTCCCAGGCACCGCGCGCGGTGATGCCCATGCCCTTGTGGTCGTAGCCCGCGCTGCCGCCGGAGGCGAAGGCGTCCCCGAGCCAGAAGTCGTAGGACTGCGCGACCTCGTTGGCGATGTCGGAGAACGTCGCGGTGCCCTTGTCGGCCGCGACCACCAGGTAGGTGTCCTCGCCGTCGTGGCGCACCACGTCCTGGGGCGGGACGACCTCGCCGGCCACCATGTTGTCGGTGATGTCGAGCAGGGCGGAGATGAACGTCTTGTAGCTGGCGATGCCCTCGGCCAGCCAGGCGTCCCGGTCCACACTCGGGTCCGGCAACTGCTTGGCGACGAAACCGCCCTTGGCGCCGACCGGCACGATGACGGTGTTCTTCACCATCTGCGCCTTGACCAGGCCGAGGATCTCGGTACGGAAGTCCTCGCGCCGGTCCGACCAGCGCAGGCCACCGCGCGCGACCTTGCCGAAGCGCAGGTGGACGCCCTCGACCCGCGGCGAGTACACCCAGATCTCGTACGCCGGGCGCGGGGCGGGCAGGTCGGGGATGGCCCGCGGGTCGAACTTCATCGACACGTACGCGTGCGGGCCGCCGTCGCGGGCTTCCTGGAAGAAGTTGGTGCGCAGGGTGGCCTTGATGACGGTGAGGAAGGAGCGCAGGATGCGGTCCTCGTCCAGGCTCGCCACCTGGTCCAGCGCGGCGTCCAGCTCCTCCAGCAGGGCGTCGGTGATCTCCAGGCCGGCCTTCTGCCGGTCCGGGGACATCCGGGCCTCGAACAGGGACACCAGCAGCCGGGTGGTGTGGACGTTGTTGCGGAGGGTGTCCTCCATGTAGTCCTGGCTGAAGGTGGAGCCCGCCTGGCGCAGGTACTTGGCGTAGGCGCGCAGCACCATCGCCTGCCGCCACGTCAGCCCGGCGCTCAGCACGAGGGAGTTGAAGCCGTCGTTCTCCGCCTGGCCGGTCCAGGTCGCGGCGAAGGCGTCCTGGAACCGCTCGCGGCCGTCCTCGCCGAGGTGGTCGGCGCCGCCCGCGGTCTGCGGCAGACGCAGGCCGAAGTCGTAGATCCACGCGGTGCTGCGGTCGGTGCGGCGCAGCTCGTAGGGGCGCTCGTCGACGACCTCGACGCCGAGCCGGTTCAGGACCGGCAGCACGGCGGAGAGGGAGACCGCGTCACCCTTGCGGTAGATCTTGAAACGGCGCTCACCGGGGGCCGCGCCCACCGGCTCGTACAGGCTGAGCGAGAAGTCGTTGCCCTTGTCGTTGCTGAGCCGCTCCAGGTGCACCAGGTCGGAGACCGCGGCGCGCGGGGAGTGGTCGGCCTTGTAGCCCTCGGTGAAGGCGTTGCTGTAGCGGCGCAGCAGCTCGGCGGCGCGCTCCTCGCCGCACTCGGCGTTGAGCGCCTCGGCGAAGCCGTCGGACCATGAGCGGGTGGCCTCGACCAGGCGGGTCTCGATGCGCTCCTTGTCGGCGTCGGACAGCTGCGGCAGCTCGGTGCCGGGCTGGACGCGGACGACGAAGTGCAGCCGGGACAGGATCGACTCGGTGTTCCAGGCGGTGAAGTCGACGCTGATGCCGCCCAGTTCCTCCTTGAGGATGTCGATGATCCTCAGCCGGACGCCGGTGGTGTAACGGTCGCGGGGCAGGTAGACCAGGGCCGAGTAGTAACGGCCGTACTCGTCCTGACGCAGGTAGAGCCGCAGCCGGCGGCGCTCCTGGAGGTACAGCACGCTGGTGGCGATGGACTGCAGCTCGGCGGGCGGGGTCTGGAACAGCTCGTCGCGCGGGTAGGTCTCCAGGATCTGGAGCAGGTCGCGTCCGTCGTGGCTGTTGGGCGAGAACCCGGCCCGCTCCAGCACCTCGGCGACCTTGCGCCGGATCACCGGCACCCGGCGCACCGACTCGGTGTACGCGGCGGAGGAGAACAGCCCGAGGAAGCGGCGCTCGCCGACGACGTTGCCGTGCGCGTCGAACTTCTTGACGCCGATGTAGTCCAGGTACGACGGCCGGTGCACCGTGGCCCGGCTGTTGGCCTTGGTCAGCACCAGCAGGCGGTGCTCGCGGGCCTTGGCGCGGGCGTCCGCCGGGAGCCGCTCGAAGGAGGGGCTGACCGGGTGCTCGTCGTCCTCGGAGTGGTGCGGGTCGGAGCGCAGGATGCCGAGGCCGGTGCCGGGCTTGGCGCTCAGCGAGTCGTCCCCGCGCAGCTCGTACTCGCGGAAGCCGAGGAAGGTGAAGTGGTCGGCGGAGAGCCAGCGCAGCAGCTCGCGGGCCTCGTCCACCTCGGCGGCGGGGAGGTCGGCCGGGCGGGGCTCGTCGCGCAGGCCGTCGGCGATGCGGACGGCCGCCTCACGCATCTTCTCCCAGTCCTCGACGGCCTCGCGCACGTCGGACAGGACGCGCAGGAGGTCGGCGGAGATCTGCTTGAGGTCGGCGCGGTCGGTCTCGCGGTCGATCTCGACGTGGATCCAGGACTCGACGTGCGCGTCGTGGGGCAGCTCGCCGTGCGGGCCGGTGGGCAGGACCTCGATCAGCTTGCCGGCGACGTCGCGGCGGACGACGACCTGCGGGTGGATCACGACGTGGATGCCGCGGCCCTGGCGGGTCAGCTCGTTGGTCACCGAGTCGACCAGGAAGGGCATGTCGTCGGTGACGACCTCCACGACGGTGTGGCTGCACGTCCAGCCGTTCTCTTCCACGGTCGGGGTGTGCACCCGCACGTTGGCCGTGCCCTGCGGGCGGGTCTCGGCGAGACGGTAGTGGGAGACCGCGGCACCGAAGACGTCGACCGGGTCGCGGTCGGCGAGGTCCTCCGGGGCGGTGTGCAGGTAGTAGCGCTGGAGGAACGCGAGCACCGCTTCGCTGTCCGGGGTGCCGGAGGTGCCCTCGCTCGTGGTCCCGGTCGGTAGGTGCCCCCCGAGCGGGCTGTTCTCAGCTACCCGAGCGGCCCGATCGAGCAGCTCGGCCTTGGCTTCGTCCAGCTTGGTCTGCATTGTCCTCTGGCTCCTGTCGCGCGCCGTTGCGTGACGTAGAAGGAAGTACGGTCTCTTCCCCTCCGGTATGACGCCACGGCCCGAGGTGTCCGGTCCGTTCCGACGCTATGCCGCGAGGTGAGATGGGCGGGGGGATTTCGGCCATTGTCGACAGAGTTGCCGGAGGCGACGCTGCGCTCCGCACCGTCGTACCGGATGCCGTCCCCGGCGTCCGGGAGCTGTCCCGCCCGAGAGGACCAGCGACCGCCGCCCGGTCACGGAGCTCGTCCGTGCGGTCCGGGCGCAGGGCAGGGACTGTGCCGTCCCCGCGGGATATCGCGCTGATCACGCCACAAGGCTATCGCTCCCGACGGGGGCCCCGTCATGAGCCGTATGTGTACAAAACCGGGGGGTGAAGTTTGACGTTCTGCACAGCGGCGGCGAGGGCGTCGGTGGCGTATTCGCGCCAGGGCCCGGACGGCTGCGACGCCGTCACGACGCTATTCGGCGGGCCTCCGCGACGGCCTCGGCCAGGCTGTCCACGACGGGCGCGCCGACGCCGCGCAGGCTCTCCGGGCCGTGCGAACCGCCCGTGTAGAGCACGGCGCGTGCCCCGACGTGCCGGGCGGCCAGCGCGTCGTCGGCCGCGTCACCGATGACCACGGTCCGCCCGGGGTCCACCAGGGTGCTCATCGCCTCCAGGTGGCGGACCATGTGCTCGGCCTTGCTGCCGCCGGAGGGGCCGGTGCGGCCGTCCACACGCAGGAAGTGCGACTCGATGCCGAGGCCGCGCACCAGCGGGACCAGCTCCTCGTGCCCGTACATGCTCAGCAGGGACTGGCTGTGGCCGTCCGCTCCCCACCCGGCCAGCAGCTCGGCCGCGCCCTCTGTGAGCCCGCAGCGCACCCGGTGCTCGGCGTAGTGCCGGTGGAAGGCGCCGTCCATGACCTCCCATTCGAGGTCGCTGGGCAGCCTGCCCATCAGGCGCTCGTAGAACCTGGGTACGGGGACGCAGTACAGCGCGCGGTACCGCTCGAGGGTGATCGGCTCCAGGCCCAGCTCGGCGAAGGCCGCGTTGGTCGCCCCGATGATCGCGTCGTTGTCGTGGAACAGCGTGCCGTTCCAGTCCCAGACGATGTGTGCGCTGTGTCCCGTCCCCATGCGAAAACCGTACCGGGGGCCACTGACAGTGCGTAAGGGCGAGCGGGTCGCGCGCAGGTCAGGAGCCTGCCAGCAGCGCCGGGATCTCCTGCGTGGCGAACCACAGCAGTTCGTGGCCGTCGGCGCCGTCCACGGTCTCACGGGCCGCGTCGTCGCCCGCGTCGGCCGCCTCGACGGCCCGCGCCGCAGCGGTGACGTCGGCCTCCGCGTCGTCGGCGTCGGCGTGCACGGCCGCGGCCTTGGCGAGCCGTGCCGAGGCGGTGACCGTCACCTCGCCGAGGCCGTCCGGGTCCGGGGTGACGGCGCCGTCCGCGACGTCGACCGCGACGACGACGCGGCGCGGGGCCGCCTCGGGGTCGGCGGCCAGCAGCCGCAGCGAGGCGGCCGCGGCCTCGCCGAGCGCGGTGTACTCCAGCTCCTCCAGGTCGTCCGTGCCGCACCACTCGCGCAGCGCGGGGGTCACGGCGTAGGCGGCGAACGGGTCCGCCGCCAGCACACCCGTCTCTTGGGCCTCGGCGAGGCCGGGGAGGGTCAGGGGTACGTAGACGCGCATGCGGGCCGCACTTTCCTGGGTCGGAGGAGGGCCTCCAGAATACGTGCGGCCGTCCCCTTTCGAGTCCCCGCCCGACCCCCTTGCGGCGTCAGCCCGCCGCACCGCGCGTCACCCTCGCGCACCGTGCGGGCAGGGGGTTCACGGAGGCCTCCGTCACCCGGATAAGTGAAGCCCGCAGTGCCCGCGACACCGGCCGGGCATCCTTGCCGGGCCGGTCCCCGTCCCCGTACAAGGTCCCCACCTACTTGAGTTACCGCCCGGTATACGCCGGGCCGGTCGAACGGGGACTTCCGATGAACAAGGTCATGAGCCGCAAGCCGCAGACCCGGCCGCACCACCGCCCGCCGACCCGCCACGACACCCGCCGCCCCGGCACCCCCGTCCGCGGCCGTACCGCCACCGCGCGCCCCACCGACCTCTTCGCGGACCGCCTGCTGGCCGTGCTGAGCGGCCAGCGCCCCGTCCACTGGATGCTCCGCCACACCGCGGGTTCCGCCTACGACGACCTCGTCCGCCTGGCCGAGCGCACCCCCCTGCGCACCCGGGGCACCGCATGCCCCACCGTCCACGACCTCGGCTGGTTCGTCCCCCGCGCCGGTGCCCTCGAGGTCTTCGCCCGCATCGCCGCCGGCACCCACCTCCGCGCGCTCGCCTTCCGCCTCGAACAGTCCGAGGATCTCCGCTGGCGCTGCACGGCGGTGGAACTGGCCTCCCCGCCGGGCCGCCGCTCCTTGACGCCCTGAGGGGCGACTGGAGGGCATCAGGGGCCCTGTGCGGTGTGTCGTCGGGCCTCCCTGGGGGCCGGCGCGACGCGGGGCCGGGCCCCCGCTTGCGGGGGGACCCGGCCCCGGTGCACTGCCCGAGCCGTGTGAGGGCTACTTCTTGCGGCGCCGGCCGCCCTTGGCCTGGCGGCGGCGTTCCGCGCGGGTGAGGCCGTCGGACTCGGAGCGGACGGGCTCGTCGTCCTCGAGATCGCGCTCGATGACGCCGCCCTCGCCGTCCACGGTGGGGGCGGAGAAGTGCAGGTCACGACGCTGCGGCACATCGAGGCCCTTGGCCCGGATCTCCGGACGCGCCCCGGCGGGAACCTGCGCCGGCACGGCGTCCTGGATGCCCTCGCCGACCGGCTGAGCCTCGACCGGGACCTCCTCGACCTGCTGCTCGACCTGGACCTCCAGGTTGAACAGGTAGCCGACGGACTCCTCCTTGATGCCCTCCATCATGGCGGTGAACATGTCGAAGCCCTCGCGCTGGTACTCCACCAGCGGGTCCTTCTGCGCCATCGCACGCAGGCCGATGCCCTCCTGGAGGTAGTCCATCTCGTAGAGGTGCTCACGCCACTTGCGGTCCAGCACCGACAGCACCACCCGGCGCTCCAGCTCACGCATGATCTCGGAGCCGAGCTGCTCCTCACGCGCCTCGTACTGCGCGTGGATGTCGTCCTTGATGGACTCGGAGATGAACTCCGCGGTGAGACCGGCCCGGTCGCCCGCTGCCTCCTCCAGCTCCTCGATGGTGACCTTCACCGGGTAGAGCTGCCGGAAGGCGCCCCACAGCCGGTCCAGGTCCCAGTCCTCGGGGAAGCCGTCGGCGGTCTCGGCCGCGATGTACGCGTCGATCGTGTCGTTCATGAAGTGCTGCACCTGCTCCTGCAGGTCCTCGCCCTCCAGGACGCGGCGCCGCTCGCCGTAGATGACCTCACGCTGCCGGTTGAGCACCTCGTCGTACTTCAGGACGTTCTTGCGCGTCTCGAAGTTCTGCTGCTCCACCTGCGACTGCGCGGACGCGATCGCGCGGGTGACCATCTTGTTCTCGATCGGCACGTCGTCCGGCACGTTGGCCATGGCCATCACGCGCTCGACCATCTGCGCCTTGAACAGCCGCATCAGGTCGTCACCGAGCGAGAGGTAGAACCGCGACTCGCCGGGGTCGCCCTGACGGCCGGACCGGCCGCGGAGCTGGTTGTCGATACGCCGCGACTCGTGCCGCTCGGTACCGAGGACGTAGAGACCGCCGCTGAGCTCGACCTCCTCCTTCTCGGCCTTCACCGCCTGCTCGGCCCGGGCCAGCGCGGCGGGCAGCGCGGCCGCCCACTCCTCGATGTGCTCCTCGGGGTCGAGCCCGTGCTGGCGCAGCTCCGCCTCGGCGAGGTCCTCGGGGTTGCCGCCGAGCTTGATGTCGGTACCGCGGCCGGCCATGTTGGTGGCCACCGTCACGGCGCCCTTGCGACCGGCCTGCGCGACGATCGACGCCTCGCGCTCGTGGTGCTTGGCGTTCAGCACCTCGTGCTGGATGCCGCGCTTGCTGAGCTGCTGGGAGAGGTACTCCGACTTCTCCACCGAGGTGGTGCCGACCAGGATCGGCTGGCCCTTCTCGTGCTTCTCGGCGATGTCGTCGACGACCGCCTCGAACTTGGCGACCTCGGTGCGGTAGATCAGGTCCGACTGGTCCTTGCGGACCATGGGCCGGTTGGTCGGGATCGGGACGACGCCGAGCTTGTAGATCTGGTGGAACTCTGCGGCCTCGGTCATCGCCGTACCGGTCATGCCCGACAGGCCCGGCACTTCCTTGCCGCTGTGGTCGTGGCGCTTGTAGAGGCGGAAGAAGTTCTGGAGGGTGATGGTGGCGAGCGTCTGGTTCTCGTCCTTGATGTCCACCCCTTCCTTCGCCTCGATCGCCTGGTGCATGCCCTCGTTGTACCGGCGGCCCGCGAGGATACGGCCGGTGTGCTCGTCGACGATCATGACCTCGCCGTCGATGACGACGTAGTCCTTGTCCTTCTTGAACAACTCCTTGGCCTTGATGGCGTTGTTCAGGTAGCCGACGAGCGGGGTGTTGACCGACTCGTAGAGGTTGTCGATGCCCAGCCAGTCCTCGACCTTGGACACACCGGACTCGTGGATGGCGACGGTGCGCTTCTTCTCGTCGACCTCGTAGTCGCCGGTCTCCTCGATGCCCTTGAGGGGATTGCCGGCCTCGCCCTTCTTGAGGCGGGTGACCAGCTTGGCGAAGTCGCCGTACCACTTGGTGGCCTGGTCGGCGGGGCCGGAGATGATCAGCGGCGTACGGGCCTCGTCGACGAGGATGGAGTCCACCTCGTCGACGATGGCGAAGTTGTGGCCGCGCTGCACCAGCTCGTCCGACGCCCACGCCATGTTGTCGCGCAGGTAGTCGAAGCCGAACTCGTTGTTCGTGCCGTAGGTGATGTCGCACGCGTACATCTCGCGGCGCTCGGCCGGCGTCATGTTGGCCAGGATGCAGCCGACTTCCAGACCGAGGAACTTGTGGACGCGGCCCATCATCTCGGAGTCGCGCTCGGCCAGGTAGTCGTTGACCGTGATCAGGTGGACGCCCTCACCGGAGAGGGCGTTCAGGTACGCGGGCAGGGTGCCGACGAGGGTCTTGCCCTCACCGGTCTTCATCTCGGCCACGTAACCGAGGTGGAGCGCGGCGCCGCCCATGATCTGCACGTCGTAGTGACGCTGGCCGAGGACGCGCTTGGCGGCCTCGCGGACGGTGGCGAACGCCTCGGGGAGCAGGTCGTCCAGGCTCTCGCCGTCCGCGTAGCGCTGCTTGTACTCCTCGGTGAGAGCCCGCAGCTCGGCGTCGGAGAGGTCGACGAAGTCCTCTTCGATGGAGTTGACCTGGTCCGCGATGCGGTGCAGCTTGCGCAGGATCTTGCCTTCGCCTGCACGCATGATCTTCGAGAGGACGGACACGGGGGGTGGTCTCCTTGCCGGTCGGGCCTGGGACGGTCGGTTTCCATAAGACTTGATTGAGCAACGGCCATCGTATGCGAGGACCCCGCCACGCCGGGAGGCCCGGCGGCGCAGTGGTCCTTCTACTCCGAACAACGTCCGGGTACCGCGGATGGTGCCGCGCCACGCCGATGAATTGCGCGAATGGTGATACGTCGCCCACACAGAGCGAAATACGTTGGCATCGAATGTCCGGTCCACGCACACTCGCCGGATGGACCCCGTCGTACTGACCACCGCGCGCCTGCTGCTGCGCGCCGTCCGCCCGGAGGACGCCGAGGCCGTGTTCGCGGCGGCCCAGGACCCCGCCATCCAGCGCTGGATCTCCTCCTTCCCCTCCCCCTACCGGCGCGAGGACGCCGAGACCTTCGTCGGAGGCACGGCGCCCGGGGGCTGGGCGGACGACTCGATGTACACCTTCGGCGCCTTCCTGCCGTCCGGGGAGCTGACGGGCATGCACAGTCTCTCGCTGCGCGGCCCCGGCCACGGCGAGCTGGGCTACTGGGCCGCCAGGGAACACCGCGGCCGGGGGTATGTCACCGAGGCCGCGTCCGCCGTCGCCCGCTGGGCCTTCAGCGCCCTCTCGGTGGACCGGCTGGAGTGGCGCGCCGAGGTCGGCAACAGCGCCTCCCGGGCGGTGGCCGAACGGCTCGGTTTCACCGTCGAGGGGGTCCTGCGCGCGGGCGTGGGCAGCCGGGGAGTCCGGCGGGACTCGTGGGTGGGCTCGCTGCTCCCCTCGGACCTCGGACTGCGTTCCTCGGTGCCGTACCTGCCCGCCCCCGCCCGCGTGCCGGAGGCGAAGACGCAGGTCGGCGGGGGCTGTCAGTGGCAGCCCCTATCGTCCCCGTCATGACGACCCTGCCGCGCCCCGCTGTCACCCTCACCGCGGACGACGCCCGCCGACTCGCCCTGCGGGCCCAGGGCTTCCTCGGCGCCCCCGACCGCCGCTCGGGCGCGCGCGGGGTGCTCCGGGCGCTGGGCGCGGTCCAGCTCGACACCATCTCGGTGCTGGCCCGCTCCCACGAGCTGATCCCGTACGCGCGCCTGGGCGCGGTCGGCCGCGCGTCCGTGGAGTCGGCCTACTGGCAGAGCCCGGCCTCCGGCACGCCGCACGCGTTCGAGTACTGGTCGCACGCCGCGTGCATCCTCCCCGTCGAGGAGTGGCCGCACTTCGCGTTCCGCCGCCGCGCCTACCGCGAGCGCCCGCACTGGAACCACCGGTTGCCCGAGGGGGTCTACGACCAGGTGATCAAGCAGCTCCGCGCCGAGGGGCCGCTCACCGCGACCGAGCTGGGCGGCGCGAAGCGCACCAGCGACTGGTGGGACTGGTCCGGCACCAAGGTCGCCGTGGAGCGCGCGCTGATGTACGGCGAGGTGGTCTGCGTGGAGCGCCGGAGCTGGAAGCGGGTGTACGACCTCGCCGAGCGCGCGATCCCGCGGGAGCTGCTCCACGACGACCTGGCCGACACCGAGTGCGTGCGCCGGCTGGTCCGGCTGGCCGGCGAGGCCCTGGGCGTGGGCACCCGAGCGGACATCGCGGACTACCACCGCCTCAAGGGCGAGCAGGTCGACGCGGTGATCGCCGAATCGGGTCTGGTACCGGTCGAGGTCGAGGGCTGGGGCAAGCCCGCCTGGGCCGACCCGGCCGCGCTGGTGGCGCCCCCGCGCGGGCGCCACCGCACGACACTGCTCTCCCCCTTCGACTCCCTGGTCTGGGAACGGGCCCGCACGGAGCGCGTCTTCGGCTTCACCCACCGTCTGGAGGCGTACGTGCCCAAGCCGAAGCGGGTGTACGGCTACTTCGCCATGCCGGTGCTGTCCGGCGGGCGGCTGATCGGCCGGGTGGACCCGGCGCGCGAGGGCCGCACCCTGGTGGCCCGGCAGGTCACGCTGGACGGCCCGAAGGCGGTGCCGGGTGTGGCGCAGGCCCTGGTGGAGGCCGCGTCCTGGGTGGGCTGCACGGACGTACGGGTGGAGCGGGTCGACGCTCCCGAACTCCGCGCGCCGCTCGCGCTGGAGCTGGCCCGCGCCGTCTCGTAGGCCGCGTGCGGGCGTGCGGGCGTGCGGCTAGCGGATCTCCAGGATCTTCTCGCGCATCGCGTAGACGACCGCCTCCATCCGGGAGTGCAGCTGCAGCTTCTCCAGGATGTTGCGGACGTGGTTCTTCACGGTGTTCTCCGAGATGAACAACTCCTTGGCGATGTCCCGGTTGTTCATCCCGGTGGCGACGAGCTTGAGCACCTCCAGCTCCCGGTCGGTCAGCCGGGGCGCGGGCACGAGCCGCCGCTCGTCGGTGCGCTGGATCATCGACTTGAACTCGGTGAGCAGCTTGGACGCCATGGAGGGGCTGATCTGCGACTGCCCGTCCGCGACGGCGCGGATGGCGGTGGCCACCTCGTCGGTGGAGATCTCCTTGAGGAGGTAGCCGGTCGCGCCCGCCTTGATGGCGTCGTAGAGGTCGGCCTCCTCGTCGCTGATCGTCAGCATGATGATCTTCGCGCTGGGGGCCACCTCCTTGATGGAGGTGCACGCCTCGATCCCGCCCCGCCGGGGCATCCGCACGTCCATCAGCACGATGTCGGGGAGCAGATCGGCCGCCTTGTCCACGGCCTCGGCCCCGTCCCCGGCCTCGCCGACGACCTGGATGTCCTCCTCGGCCGCGAGCACGATCTCCAGACCGCGGCGGAACAGCGCGTGGTCGTCGACCACGAGCACCCGGATCGGCTCGTCGCGTGCGGGGTCCAGGTCCGGCTCCATGCCGATGACGCCGTCGTCGGCGCCCGCGTCGCGCATCGGTCCGAAGGTGTCCGCCATCGTTCCTCCCCCTGAAGGCTGTGGCCCGTGATTCCGTGCCATCGCCAACCCAAGGCAGCGGCCCACCGGTTGGGCCGGTGCGGTCATGATTTCATGCTCCGGCGCCCGAACGGTGACGCACAGGGGGCGAACTGGTCGCGCACCGGTGCCCCTGGGGGCGCACTCGCGTCCCAGGGGCACCGTCTCCGCTCCCGCCGGGCAGGTCAGCCGCCCAGCGTGTCACCCGCCGCGGGCGGATGCGCCTCCGCCACCATCGGGTCCGTGTTGAGATGGATGACGCCGTAGTCGTAGGCGTGCCTCCGGTACACGACGCTCGGCTCCTTGGTCTCGGAGTCGACGAACAAGTAGAAGTCGTGGCCGACCAGTTCCATCTCGTACAGGGCCTGGTCAAGGCTCATCGGGGAGGCGACGTGGGTCTTCTCGCGGACGATCAGCGGGCCGTCGCCCTTGACCTCCAGCGAGCCGATCCTCTTGGTGGGCACCCCGTCGGACTCGGCGGCCGGGACGGGCTCGCCGTCGGGGTAGAGCGTCGCCACGCCCGGGACGACGTCGGCCACTTCGGCGGCCGGGGTGCGTCGTGCGCCCCGGCGCACGACTCGCTTGTCATGCTGCTTGCGCAGCCGTGCGTCCAGCTTCTCCGCGGCCATGTCGAGGGCCGCGTACGGGTCGCTGGCCGATGCCTCCGCCCGGATCACCGGACCGCGGGAGTGGAGCGTGATCTCCACCCGGTCGCAGCGGTCGGCCTGACGGGGGTTGGGCTCCTTGGACACCTCGACGTCGAGGCTGATCACCTTGCCGTCGAGCCTCTGGATCTTCTCCAGATTCAGCTTCTCGGCCACGTGTTTGCGGAACCGCTCAGGTACTTCGGTCTTGCGGCCCTTGACGACGATGTCCACGCAGAACTCCGTTCCCGGATCGCTCACGCCCTAGGCGGAGCGTCTCCCTTTCGCACCAGGTTCCGGTGAGCCCCGGAACCTCGGACTCGGTGACTTCCACCTCCTCCTCCCCCATGGGCGAGATCTCCATCCCCGTCACGCGTGAGTTCATGTGAAACCCACGGCACGGCAATCGGATATGAGAGGTGTGGCCTGGGCCTTTCCTCACAACCGAACATATCTCGCCCGGACGGATGTCGTCACCCTCTACTGAGGCGTACCTCCGATCAGGTGAATTACTCCCCTCACTACCTGCAACGACGTGGGTTCTCGGCCGGTTCCCCGCCTATTCGAAGGAATCACGGGGAGCGGCGATCACCGCAGCTCGGACGGCACTTCCGATGATGTCCATCGGCCTCTTTTCCGGTGCCCTATGCATCGACTTTCCTCTCCGCGCTCGGGCCCCGGTCTGTCGTTCCTCCCTACCTTCCCGAGTTGCGCCGCGATACACAGGCGCGTCCTGCTCCCACCGGATTCCGGCCGCCGCGCGGAGGGCGCGGGCCGCCTCGGCCAGGCTCGCGCCGGTGGTGATGAGGTCGTCGACGAGCACGACCCGTCCGCCGGCGAGGAGCTGCGCCCCGCCCGCCCGCAGTTCCAGCGCTCCCGCGAGGTTCTCCCGGCGCCGCCGGGCGTCCAGCCCCGCCTGGTCGGCCACCGGGCGCCGCTGCCGCAGCACGGCGGCCACCCGCGCGGGGACGCCGGCCTGCCGCAGTCGCCCGGCCGCCACCAGCGCCATCCGCCGCACCGGATCGTGCCCCCGCCGCCGCACCGCCCATCGCGCGGACGGCACGGGCACGAGGAGTACAGGCCCCGCACGCGACTCCGCTGTACTCCGGCCCGGTTCCGTTCCCAGCCCGGCGTGCACGGCTCCCGCGAGCGCCCCGCCCAGCGCCCCGGTGAGCGCGAGGGCGCCCCGTTCCTTGTGCGCGAGGAGGAGGGCCCGTACCTCCAGCGCGTACGGCGCCGCGGCGTGCACGACCGGCAGGCCGGGCGGTTCGGGCACCGGCCGCACCCGGCGCGGCTCCGCGCGCTCCAGCAGCGCACGGCACCGTGCGCACAGCACAGCCGGTGGTGACCCGCAGCCGCCGCACTCCGTCGGCAGCGCCAGGTCGCTGAGGTCCCGCATCCATCCCCGCATGGCCCCCACTGTGCCGAGGCCCGGACGACCCGGCCACCCCTGTGGAGAACACCCCTGTGGACGACCCCGGCCGGGGCACCACATCTCTCACCCGCACGAGTGAGGGAGTCGGTATCCGCAGGTCAGCGGACCCCTAGCCCGGATAGACCGGTGCCGTCCCGTCCTTGTCCAGCTTCTGCCACTGCGCCCCCGACGGCAGCCGGACGATCCCGTCCTCCGAGTAGGCCACCAGCGGCATCCGGTCGTCCTCGGCGGCGGCGATCGCCCTCACCCGGGACAGCGCGGCCGGCGCCGGACCCTCCAGCGCGGAGCCGTCCACCTGCACGTAGCGCATCTGGTGCACACCGCCCTGCTCGCGGCCGACCACCACGAGGCGGCTGTCGCCGGCCCAGGACATCGCGGTGACCTGCTCCATGCCGGGCGCCGCCGGACGCGGGTCGACGACGGCCGGAGGCTCGGCCGGGGTGCCGTCCTCGCCCTTCACGCCGGAGCTCAGGCTGTCGCCGCCCTCGATCCGGCCGATGAGCAGCGACTGCTGGTCACCCTTGGCCGCCACGACCAGCGCGATCCGCGTCCCGTCCGCCGCGACCCGCACGTCCCGGATCGGGCCGGGCAGCTCCGGCAGCGTCACCGCGACCGGCTTGCCGGTGCCCTGCGGGACGACGTAGAGCCGGGGCCGGGCCGGGTTCAGGTCGGCCACCCACAGATCACCTCGCGCGTCCCAGCAGGGCCGGCTCAGCCGCATGTCCTCGGCGGGCCCCTGGCTGGTCAGTACGGGCGGCTCCAGCGGGGCGATGGCGGCCACCGGGGTCACGTACAGGGAGCTGCCGTCCGCGCTGACCCCGGCCGCCGTGCGCTCGTCCCGCGATACGGCGACCGACCCGAGCTGCTTGGTGCCCTCGCCGAAGGCGCCCGGCACCGGGGCGGCATCGCCGGTGCCTGCGCCGGAGGCGGGCAGCCGGGTCAGCCGATGCTTGCCGTCCAGGTAGTAGAGGTAGTGGGGGCTCTGCGCGGAGGCGTGCCATGCGACGGAGTCCGCACGGCTCTCGACCAGGTCGCACAGCTGCGCCCCGCCGGGCCCGCGCAGGTCGACCGACGTCAGGTTCGGCGCCAGGTTCCGCAGCGTGAACAGCAGTTGGGTCGCCATCTCCGTGCAGCGGGCTGGGCCGACGCGGGCCGCCTTGGCGTTGAGCGGCACGGTCAGCCTGTTGTCGTCGTCCGGGGTCAGCCCGGTGGTGCCGTCCTTCAGCGCCGTGCCGGTCGGGAAGCTGGACCTGACCACCGGCCCGAGCCAGGCGGTGGGTCCGCGCAGCAGTGAGCGCACCAGCTCGGTCATCGGGTCGACCTTGCTGCGCATGAACACCGGGTCGGCGACCGCCACGGGGTCACCGGTCGCCCCGGCCCGGGTGTGGTCGGCGAAGTAGTACTTGTCGACGGACGTGTAGTTGCGCTGGAAGTCCGACTTGCCCATCACCACACCGTCGGGCGGCGCGTCGATGCGCCACTGCCCGCTCTTGGGGTCCTGGACCAGATGCACCTTGGCGCGGTAGTCGCCGTGCGCCGGGGCGTACGCCTGCTGATCGTCCACCGTGGCCACCCGATCACCCGCCAGGGTGTAGGTGCGCCCGGCGTCGGGCTCCCGTCCGGCCGGCGGGATCTCGGCCATGATTCCGGGCCCGTTCGCCAGCACGGTGGCCGAGCTCTCCGGCCGCCAGGCGCGTGCCGCCTGGGCGGTGAGGTACTTGCGCGCCGTGTCGTAGTGCGGATCGTCGCTGGTCAGCGCCTCCAGGAAGCCCTGCATGATCTCGCTGGGGGAAGCTCCCTCGGCGGGTGGCACGGCGAAGACCCGTACCCCCGTGTCCTGGCGGGGCGTGGACTCCACGTTGCGCAGGTCCCCGCTGTCGGGCATCGAGGCGCAGCCGCCCAGCAGTACGGCTCCGCAGACCGCGTACGTCACCGCGCGCCCCGGCGTACGCCGGGCGCCCCCCTCGCGCTCAGCGACCACGGAACGCCTCCCCTGCCTCGGTCGAGTCCTGCCCGGCCGGTTCCGGGCCGCCCCCCGCACGCGGGTCGGGGACCCGCGCGCCGGTCCTGCCGTCGGGCCGCCGCCCGCCGTTCGCGGTCCGGGGCACCACACGGTTGCCGTTGCCACTGCCGGGCAGCGCCGTCGGGTCGGCCACCGGCGCGGTGCCCTGGCGCGGTGCCAGGGCGGACGCGTTGCCGCCGTGCTGCTGCACCGGGACCGTCGCCAGCTTCTCCGCTCCCCCGCGTGGAGTGCCGCCGTCTTCCGGGCCCCGGTTGCGGCGCGAGTCCTTGGGCTCCAGCGGTATCGGCGAGCCCCGCAGCGGCTCGTCGGCGGTACGCGGCAGGGTCAGCCGGAACTGCGAGCCGCCACCCGGCTCGCCCCACGCCTGGAGCCAGCCGCCGTGCAGCCGGGCGTCCTCCAGCGCGATCGACAGCCCGAGCCCGGTGCCACCGGTGGTACGCGCGCGTGCCGGGTCGGCCCGCCAGAAACGGCTGAAGACGCGGGTGGCCTCGCCGGGCTTGAGCCCGACACCGTAGTCCCGCACCGCGACGGCGACGGCGCCGCCCGCGCTGGCCAGCTTGACCACCACGTCCTTGCCGTCACCGTGCTCGACGGCGTTGACGACGAGGTTGCGCAGCACCCGCTCCACGCGCCGGGCGTCCGCCTCCGCGACGACGGGCTGGAGGTCACCCACGACGCGTATCCGGCTGCCCTTGCGCTCGGCGAGCGGCGCGGCCCCGCCGACGACCCGCCGGACGACCTCCCTGAGGTCGATCGGCTCGGCCTCCAGCGCGGCCGCGCCCGCGTCGAACCGGCTTATCTCCAGCAGGTCGGCGAGCAGAGACTCGAACCGGTCGAGCTGGTCGGCGAGGAGTTCGGCGGACCGCGCGGTCATCGGGTCGAAGTCCTCACGGGCCTCGTGGATGACGTCGGCGGCCATGCGGACGGTGGTCAGCGGGGTGCGCAGCTCGTGCGAGACGTCGGAGACGAACCGCCGCTGCATCCGCGACAGGTCCTCGAGCTGCTGGATCTTGAGCTGGAGGTTCTGCGCCATCTTGTTGAAGGCCTCGCCGAGGCGCGCGATGTCGTCCTCGCCGGTGACCTTCATCCGCTCCTGGAGCCGCCCGGCGGACAGCCGCTCGGCGATGCCGGCCGCCATCCGTACCGGCGTGACGACCTGCCGCACCACCAGCCACGCGATGGCCCCGAGCAGGACGACCACGAAGAGGCCCGCGGTCGCCAGGGTGCCCTTGACCAGGCTCAGCGACTTCTCCTCCTGCGTGAGCGGGAAGAGGTAGTACAGCTCGTACGGGTGCCCGTTGGGGTCGTTGACCTGCTTGCCGATGACCAGCGCGGGCTGGGAGTCCTTGCCGTTGCTGTAGACGATGCGGGTGTAGCTCTGCGCGGCGGCGGTGCTGGAGCTGCTGTTGACCCGGTCGCGCAGATCGGCGGGCACGCTCTCGGCCGGGCTGACGTATCCGGAACCACGCGGGCTGCGGCCACCGCCGCTGTCGTCGCCGACGGGCAGCGTGACCACGTCGAAGGCACCCGAACCACCGCTGGACAGCGACTCCACGAGATCGCTCATCCACTGGATGACGTTCTGGGACTGCCGGCCGTCGGTGCCGTTGCCGCCGGTGCCGCCGTGAGTGGCGGCCGCGGTCTCGTCAGCGCTCTGCCGGGCCACGGCGAAACCGCCGGTGGCCTGGCTCTGCGACGCCTTGACCTTCGCGTCCAGCAGGCCGTTGCGCACCTGGCCGATGACGACGAAGCCGAGCAGCAGCACGACGCCGAGCGACATCAGCAGGGTGGTGGCGACGACCCGGAGCTGGATGTTGCGCCGCCACAGCCGCATGACGGGAAGCAGCGGACGGCGCACCCAGCGGACGAGCAGCCGGACGACCGGACTGCCCTGGACACCGCCGCTCAGCAGTGCGGCGGTGAAGAGGCGGCCCCGGCGCGGATCCCCCGCGCCGCGGCCGGACTCACGGCCCGGACCGGCGCCGGGCCGGCCGGGAGCCGAGGCGGCGCTGTCCCCGGACATCTCAGCTCGGTCCGGCCTTGTAGCCGACGCCACGGACGGTGACCACGATCTCCGGCCGCTCCGGGTCCTTCTCGACCTTGGAACGCAGCCGCTGCACATGCACGTTGACCAGACGGGTGTCGGCGGCGTGCCGGTAGCCCCAGACCTGCTCCAGCAGCACCTCGCGGGTGAACACCTGCCACGGCTTGCGCGCGAGCGCGACGAGCAGGTCGAACTCCAGCGGGGTCAGCGCGATCGACTGCCCGTTCCGCTTCACGGAGTGCCCGGCCACGTCGATCACCAGGTCACCGATGGTGAGCTGCTCCGGCGCCGGCTCCTCCGACCTCCGCAGCCGCGCCCGGATACGGGCCACCAGCTCCTTCGGCTTGAACGGCTTCACGATGTAGTCGTCCGCGCCCGACTCCAGGCCCACGACGACATCGACGGTGTCGCTCTTGGCGGTGAGCATCACGATCGGCACCCCGGACTCCGCCCGGATCAGGCGGCACACCTCGATGCCGTCCCTGCCGGGCAGCATCAGGTCCAGCAGCACAAGATCGGGCTTGGACTCCCGGAAAGCGGCCAGCGCCTTGTCCCCGTCGGCTACGAAAGACGGCTCAAAACCTTCACCACGCAGCACGATGCCGAGCATCTCGGCCAGTGCGGTGTCGTCGTCGACGACAAGGACTCGTCCCTTCATAAAGGCCATCATCCCATTCTCATAACGACGACAGAGCCGCAGGTGAGGCACGTCACTGGCCTGTGACGATAGTCGTACGACGCGGTCACTGTCTGCCCCTGCCGCGCAGGGGACGGCTGCCGGGGCCGGACGGCGGGCGACTCCGGCAGCCGGTGCGGGTCTCAGGCGGCCGGTGTGGACCGGGCCCTCGCGCACAGCGCCGCCAGCGCCTCGGGGGTCACCGGAGAGACGGTGCCCTCCTCCGTGACGATCGCCGTCACCAGTTCAGGCGGTGTCACGTCGAACGCCGGGTTGTACACCTGCGTGCCCAGCGGTGCCAACGGCACCCCGCCGCCTCCGCCGACCGCGGACGCCTGGGGCGTGAGGATCTCGGTCACCTCGAAGCCAGGCCGCTGCTCGACCTCGATGGCCGCCCCGTCCGGGGTGTCCGGGTCGATCGTGGTCACGGGCGCCACCACGATGAAGGGCACGTGGTGATAGCGGGCCAGCACCGCCAGCGGGTAGCTGCCGACCTTGTTCGCCACCGAGCCGTCGGCCGCGATGCGGTCCGCCCCCACCAGCACCGCGTCCACCTCCCCTGCCGCGAACAGCGAACCGGCCGCGCTGTCCGTGAGCAGCGTGTACGCCATCCCGCCGCGCGCCGCCTCCCACGCCGTCAGCCGCGCCCCCTGCAACAGGGGGCGTGTCTCGTCCACCCAGAGCCGCCGCAGCCGCCCCACCCGGTGCGCGGCCACCGCCACCGCGAAGGCCGTGCCCTCACCTCCCGACACCAGCGCGCCGGTGTTGCAGTGGGTCAGCACCCGGTGGCCGCCGCCCGGCATCAGCTCGTCCAGCAGCGCCAGACCGTGCGCGGCCATCCGCGCGCTCGCCTCCGCGTCCTCCCGGTGCAGCGCCCGCGCCGCGGCGAGCGCCTCCGTCGCGGCCGCCGTAGGGTCGCCGGTCGTGGTCAGCGCGTCTTGGTAAGCGGCCAGGGCCCGGCGCACACCGACGGCCAGGTTCACCGCCGTGGGCCGGGCGCTCTCCAGCGCTTCGGCGGCCTCGTCCACGTCGAAGCCGCGTGCGGCGGCAAGTGCGACGCCGTACGCGCCCGCGATGCCCAGCACCGGCGCACCGCGCACCGCGAGCGAACGGATCGCCTCCACCAGCGCGGACGCGTCCGTGCACACCAGCTCGACCTCTTCGGACGGAAGCCTCGTCTGGTCGAGAAGGATCAGTACGGGTCCTTCGGGTGGTTCCTCCCATCGGATGACCGGTATCTCGCTCGGCCGCTTGTCCTCACCGGGTCGCGCCTGCTGATCAGCCATGCGGTGAGTCTGCCCCGTATCCGGCGGAGAATTGATGGAGTGCAGGGCCCACCGCAGCAGGTCACACCGCGACCTGGCCATGGCACGATGGCTGCCAACCTGCCGCCGCGACCGCGGACGGGCACCGTGAAGGAGCTTCGATGAGTGACACGCCGGGCTGGGCTTCGCCCGGACCCGACCCGTCGTCCGAGGAACGGCAGACCGGCGCGGCCGGCGCCGCCGGGCCCACGCCCACCGGCGACCCCGCCCCCGCGGAACCCGCGGCGCAGCCTGGTGAGGCTCCGCAGAGCCCGGACGCGAAGGCCCCGGAAGCTCCGGAGGCGAAGTGGGCCGCGGGTCAGCCTCCGCCCGGACAGTGGTCGGCTCCCGCCGGCGCTCCCGCCCCGGGCCAGGCACCCCCACCGCCACCACCGGTCGCGGGCTGGGGCGGCCGTCCCCCCGCCGGGTGGGCCGGACCCGCCGCCTGGGGCAACGGCTGGGGCGGTCCCCCGCCCGCCGCGAAGCCCGGTGTCATCCCGCTGCGCCCGCTCAGCATCGGCGAGATACTCGACGGCGCCATCTCCACCATGCGCGCCTACTGGCGCACCGTCCTCGGCGTCTCGCTGGCGGTGGCCGTCCTCACCGAGCTGTGCGCGCTCCTGCTCCAGGGCGTCCTCCTCAAGGACACCACCAGCACACTCAGCGACCCAGGCGTCACCCCGGCCGAGGCGCTGCGCTCCCTCGGCTCGATCACGGCCGGCGCGCTGCTCGTCGGCGTCGTGTCCGTGGTCGGCACCATCGTGGCCACCGCGCTGCTGACGACCGTGACCAGCCGTGCCGTCCTCGGCAAGCCGATCGGCATCGGCGAGGCATGGCGCGAGTCCCGCGGCCAGTTCCTCAAACTGCTCGGCCTCCTCATGCTGCTGGCCCTCATCACCGGCGGCATCCTGGTCGCCGGCGCGCTGCCGGGCGTCGCTGTGGGCCTCGTCGCGGGCTTCGACGCCCCCGCCGTCATCCTGCTCGTCCTGGGCATCCTCGCGGCCGTCGTCGTCATGATGTGGCTGACCGTCCGCTTCTCCCTCGCCTCGCCCGCGCTGATGCTGGAGCGGCAGGGTGTGTGGAAGGCGCTGAGCCGGTCGGCCAAGCTGGTGCAGGGCTCCTGGTGGCGCGTCGTCGGCGTGCAGTTCCTCGCCGGGCTGATCGCCAACATGGTCTCCTGGATCGCGGTGATCCCCTTCACCGTCATCGCGTTCGCCGTCAACGGCGAGAAAGTGACCTCCCTGATCGGCACCGGTGCCCAGCCGGCCGGCTGGTCGTTCCTGCTCATCACCGGCGTCGGCTCGGTGATCGGCGCCACGCTCACCATGCCGGTCCAGGCCGGGGTCACCGTGCTCCTCTACATCGACCAGCGCATCCGCCGCGAGGCCCTCGACATCGAGCTGGCCCGCGCCGCCGGCGTCCAGGGCTACACCCCCGACGCCACGCCCGGCCCGGTGCCGGGGAGCTGATGCGGTGAGCATGACGGGGGGAGTTCTCACGGCGGCGTCGGCCATGTCCGGCGCCGCCCGCCTCATCACCTTCACGTCGGGCGGCTCCGGCGACGTACCGCCCGTGACCGTCCCGCGCGATCCCGCCCGCGAGGCGGCCCGCCGCGAGCTGGCCAAGCGGATGTACCACGAGAACGACCCCAGCCTGTTCCAGCGCGCCCTGAAC
Organism: Streptomyces sp. NPDC001781; assembly: GCF_053596035.1. Taxonomy (NCBI): domain Bacteria; kingdom Bacillati; phylum Actinomycetota; class Actinomycetes; order Kitasatosporales; family Streptomycetaceae; genus Streptomyces; species Streptomyces sp. NPDC001781. The sequence goes on from NZ_JBSFFI010000034.1 coordinate 64,503, forward strand.
ACGTTCTGGGAGTGGCTCGGCAGACTCCTCGCCAAGGCCGCCTCGACGACACCGGGCGGCTCGCTCGGCCTCCTCGTCGTGGTCCTGTGCGTCATCGCCGTCCTGGTCGCCCTGTGGTGGCGGCTGGGCACCCCGCGCCGCAGCCCCGTGGCGGCGGCCCCGCTGTTCGACGAGCGGCTGCGCACCGCCGCCGAGCACCGGGCCGCAGCCGAGGCACACGCCGCCCAGGGCCACTGGAACCAGGCGGCACAGGAACGCATGCGGGCCGTCGTCCGCGCCCTGGAGGAACGCGCCCTGCTCGACGTCCGTCCGGGCCGCACCGCCGACGAAGCCGCGAACCAGGCAGGTCGCGCCCTGCCCGCCCACGCGGCCGGACTCCGCGCAGCCGCCCGCCACTTCGACGACATCACATACGGCGGCCGCACCGCCGACCAGCAGACGTACCAACGCCTCGCCCGGCTCGACAGCGACCTCGAACGCGCCCGCCCCACCCTGGTGGACAGCGCCGCCCCCGACGGGAGGTCCGGATGACCACCTCGTCCGCCCCCACGGCCCGTCAGATCTGGACCCGCAACCGGGGGATCGCCCTCGCCGTCGTACTGCTGCTGGCCGGTGCCGTCGCCATCGCCGTCGTCCGCTCCCAGACCAGGCACGGCGACCTCGACCCCCGCTCGGCCGATCCACGCGGCAGCCTGGCCGTCGCCGAACTCCTCGCCGACCGAGGGGTCACCACTCGGGTGGTCACCACCCTCGACGCGGCCCGCCGGGCCGCCCGCCCGGACACCACCCTGCTGGTCGCCGTACCCGACCTGCTGAGTCACCGCCAGCAGAGCCGGCTCACCGAGGCCACGTCGTCCTCCGGCGGCCGCACCGTGCTCGTCGCGCCCGGCGACTGGTCCGTCGGACGCCTGGCCCCCGGCGTCACCGCGAGCCCCCTCACCACCCTCGACACCACGCTGGAGCCCGACTGCACCCTCCCGGAGGCCCGGCGGGCCGGCAGCGCCGAGACCGGCGGCATCCGCTACCGCACCACCGACGCCGATGCCGACGCCTGCTACCCCAGCGAACGGCGCCCCACCCTGCTCCGCGTACCCGCTGCTTCCGGCACCGGCGACACCGTCCTCCTCGGCTCGCCCGACATCCTGCTCAACAACCGTCTGGACAAACAGGGCAACGCCTCGCTCGCCCTGCAACTCCTCGGCTCCCGGCCTCATCTGGTCTGGTACCTCCCCTCGCTCACCGACTCCTCCACCACCGGCACCGACGGCCGCAGGAGCCTCCTCGACCTGCTCCCCTCGGGCTGGCTCTGGGGCACCCTGCAACTGTTCGTCGCAGCCGCGCTCGCCGCCTTCTGGCGCGGTCGCCGCTTCGGCCCTCTCGTCCCCGAGCGGCTGCCCGTCGTCATCCGCGCCTCCGAGACGACCGAGGGCCGCGCCCGCCTGTACCGCAAGGCCGACGCCCGCGACCGCGCATCCGCCGCCCTGCGCTCCACGGCCCGCACCCGTCTGGCCCCGCTCGTCGGCGTCCCCGCTGCCCTCGCGCACGCCTCGGAAGCCCTGCTCCCGGCTCTGTCCTCGCGTCTTCCCGACAGCGACGAACAGGCACTGCACTCAACCCTCTTCGGAGCGCCGCCCCGCGACGACGCGGCCCTCATCGCACTCACCGACCGACTCGACGCCCTCGAAAGAGAGGTACGCCGTTCATGATGGCTCCGACCACTGACAGCGCCGGGAACACCGGGGACGCGGACGCCGCCCGTGCCTCACTGGAGACCCTGCGCACCGAGATCGCCAAAGCCGTGGTCGGCCAGGATCCCGCCGTCACCGGACTCGTCGTCGCCCTGCTGTGCCGAGGCCACGTCCTTCTCGAGGGCGTCCCCGGCGTCGCCAAGACCCTCCTGGTCCGTGCTCTGGCATCGGCACTCGAACTCGACACCAAGCGAGTCCAGTTCACGCCCGACCTGATGCCGAGTGACGTCACCGGCTCCCTCGTCTACGACACCCGCACCGCGGAGTTCTCCTTCCAGCCCGGCCCCGTCTTCACAAACCTCCTCCTCGCGGACGAAATCAACCGCACCCCGCCGAAAACCCAGTCCTCCCTCCTCGAAGCCATGGAGGAACGGCAGGTCACGGTCGACGGCACTCCGCGTCCCCTCCCCGAGCCGTTCCTGGTCGCGGCCACCCAGAACCCGGTCGAGTACGAGGGCACCTATCCCCTCCCCGAGGCCCAACTGGACCGCTTCCTGCTGAAGCTGACGATCCCGCTGCCCTCCCGCGAGGACGAGATCGACGTCCTGAGCCGCCACGCCTCGGGTTTCGATCCCCGCGACCTGCACGCAGCGGGCGTACGCCCGGTCGCCGGCCCGGCGGACCTCGAGGCCGCCCGGGCCGCCGTCGCCGAGACGACCGTCTCCGCGGAGATCACGGCCTACGTCGTCGATATCTGCCGCGCCACCCGTCAGTCCCCCTCACTCACCCTGGGCGTCTCCCCCCGAGGAGCCACCGCACTGCTCGCCGCCGCCCGTGCCTGGGCCTGGCTGACGGGCCGTGACTACGTCACCCCCGACGACGTGAAGGCCCTCGCCCTGCCCGCCCTGCGCCACCGGCTCCAGCTGCGCCCGGAGGCGGAGATGGAGGGCGTGACCGCCGACTCGGTCATCAACTCGGTACTCGCCCAGGTCCCGGTACCCCGCTGATGCCGCTCACCGGACGCGCCGCCCTCGTCGCGGCCCTCGGCTCCCTCCCCGTCGGCCTGCTGGAGCCCGGCTGGACTGGTCTCCTCGCGGTCAACGGCTCCCTCGCCCTGGCCTGCGCCTGTGACGCCGCGCTCGCGGCCCCCGTGCGGCGCCTTGTCCTCACTCGCTCCGGCGACACCTCCACTCGTCTCGGCGAGACCGCCGACATCACTCTGACCGTCACCAACCCGTCCCGCCGCCCGCTGCGGGGGCGGCTTCGGGACGCGTGGCCGCCCAGCAGTTGGGAACCGGGCACCGAGATCGAGGGTTCCCGGCACCGTCTGGACATCCCGGCCGGCGAGCGACGCCGTGTGACAAGCCGGTTGAGTCCCACCCGCCGGGGCGACCGCCAGGCCGACCGCGTCACGATCCGCTCCTACGGGCCTCTCGGGCTGTTCTTCCGTCAGGGCACCCACCGAGTGCCCTGGTCACTACGGGTTTTGCCCCCTTTCACCAGCCGAAAGCACCTCCCGTCGAAACTCGCTCGATTGCGTGAACTAGACGGTAGGACAAGCGTTCTGACACGCGGTGAGGGTACGGAGTTCGACAGCCTCCGCGAGTACGTCCCCGGCGACGACACCCGCTCCATCGACTGGCGGGCCACCGCCCGCCAGTCCACGGTCGCCGTACGCACCTGGCGCCCTGAGCGTGACCGTCGCATCCTGCTGGTCCTCGACACCGGCCGCACCTCGGCCGGCCGCGTCGACGACGTGCCCCGCCTTGACGCCGCCATGGACGCGGCGCTTCTCGTGGCGGCCCTCGCCTCCCGCGCCGGCGACCGCGTGGACCTGCTCGCCTACGATCGCCGGGTACGTGCCCTCGTCCAGGGCAAGTCCGCAGGTCAGCTCCTGCCGTCCCTCGTCACCGCCATGGCCTCGGTGGAACCGGAGCTCGTCGAGACGGACGCCCGCGGCCTCACGGCAGCCGCTCTGCGCACAGCACCGCGCCGCTCGCTGATCGTCCTGCTGACGTCCCTTGACGCGGCCCCGGTGGAAGAGGGCCTGCTGCCGGTGCTCCCGCAGCTCACCCAACGCCACACAGTTCTCGTGGCCTCCGTGGCCGACCCCCATATCGCACGCATGGCACAGGCCAGAGGAGACATCGACGCGGTGTACGACGCTGCGGCAGCCGCGCGGGCTCAGCAGGACCGACGGCGCACCGCCGAGCAGCTTCGTCGCCATGGGGTCACGGTCGTGGACGCGACGCCGGAGGAACTGGCGCCCGCATTGGCAGACACCTATCTGGCACTGAAGGCGGCGGGCCGTCTCTGAAGCGCATTCGCGCTGCCCCCTCCTCGGAGGAAAAACGGCCCTGAACGCAGAAAACCCCCGCACCAGAAGGTGCGGGGGTTTTTCCCTCAAAAATAGTTCGGCGGCGTCCTACTCTCCCACAGGGTCCCCCC